>NZ_JASNGB010000003.1:7500-54859 GCF_030271215.1 Deinococcus rhizophilus
TCGCAGGTTCGGGTCCTCCAGGGTGCGCGACAAGGTAGGGTGCCGCTCGGCCGCCGCAGTCTGGCCGGACGGTGCCGGGTATGATGGTCTCCACGAGGTGCCTATGCACAGCAGTTTCTCTCCCGGTGCGGCGACGGATGTGCGCCGCCAAGTTCCTCCCCGTCCACGGGTATTCCGGTGAGTGTGGGGTCTCGCCGGGCCATTCCGCGCCGGGCACTCGGATCGGTGGGGGGCCTGCTGCTGGGTCTGCTCGCCCTGAGTGGCCTGGCTCCCAGGGGGGCGGCGGAATCGGCCTCCCCCGGCAACGGGGTGTACCGGCTGACCAACGCCTGCGGTGGCCTCGCGCTGGATATCGGGGGCGCGGGTCTGCGCGACAGTGCTCCCGCCGTCGTGGGGCCTTACGCCAACGCGGCGCACCAGCAGTGGCGCCTCAGCGGAATGGGTTCGGGCCGCTCGCGCCTGAGCGCCCTGCACAGCGGCAAGCTGCTGGATGTGAGCCACGGCGGGCGGCAGGGCGCCCCGGTGATTCAGTACCGGGCCACGGGCGGGGCCAACCAGGACTGGCTGATTCGCCCGGCGGGTGGCGGCCAGGTGTACCTGGTGCCCGCCCACGCGCCGGACCTGCGCCTGGAAGTGCGCGGCGCGTCCAAGGCAGCGGGCACCCCTGTGCAGGTGGGTCAGGTCCGGGACGGCTGTGCCCAGCGCTGGAAGCTTGCGGCGGTGCGCGTTCCGGCGCTGCCGCCCCGGCTGGCCGTCTCGCCGGATGGCCGCTCGCTGGTGCAGGCCGACGGCTCGCCCTTCGTGTACGTCGCAGACACGGCCTGGGAACTTGCCCACCGCCTGAGCCGCGCGCAGGTGGTCCGTTATCTGGACACCCGCCGGGCGCAGGGTTTCACGGCCGTGCAGCTCGTCGCGCTGGCCGAGCTGGACGGCGTCTCGGTCCCCAATGCCCAGGGTGACCTGCCGCTCCGGGACCGGGACCCGGCCCGGCCCGCGACCACGCCCGGCGCCCGCCCGAACGACGCCGCCGAGTACGACTACTGGGACCATCTGGATTACGTCTTCGAGCAGGCGGCGGCGCGGGACTTGACCGTGACCCTGCTGCCAACCTGGGGCCGCTGGGTCAACGACGTGCCGCTGTTCACGCCCGCCTCGGCCCGCGCCTACGGCGAATTTCTGGGCAAGCGCTACCGGGACCGGCGGGTCATCTGGCTGCTGGGCGGCGACCGCCCGGCCGACACCGAGTCCAGGCGGGCCATCTGGCGGGCCATGGCGGCGGGGCTGGAAGACGGCATGGGCAGCCCCGAGGCCGCCTTGATGGGCTACCATCCCGACGCGGCCCGCACCTCGGCCGAGTGGTTTCACGATGAGAACTGGCTGGACTTCAATTCCTGGCAGAGCGGCCACTGCCGGGAACGGCGCCCCTGGGAAATGATCGGGCAGACGCGTGCCCTGAGCCCGGCCAAGCCGGTGCTGAACGCCGAACCCATCTACGAGAACCATCCGGTCTGCTTCGACGCGGCTGGTCAGGGCTATTCGGACGCCACCGACGTTCGCAACGTGGCGTACTGGAGCGTCTTCGCCGGGGCCTTTGGGCACACCTACGGGCACCACTCGGTCTGGCAGATGTGGGAGGAGGGCCGCGCCGGGATCAACGGGCCGCGCGAGTCCTGGCAGGGCGCCCTGGACGCGCCCGGCGCCCGGCAGATGCGTCACCTGCGCACGCTGCTGGAGGCCCGGCCGTTCCTGGGCCGGGCCTCCGGGGACGGGCTGGTCACCCAGACCTACGACGGCCCGCAGCGAATCCAGGCTGTCCGGGGGTCAGGCTACGCGCTGGCCTACACGGCGGCGGGCCAGCCGGTCCGCGTCCGGGGCGAGCGCCTGCCCGGCGACCGCACCGTGGCCTCGTGGTACAACCCGCGCACCGGGCAGACCCAGCCTATCCGCACGGTGACCCGCTCCGGCGACCACACCTTCGACCCCCCCTCGCAGGGGCGGGGCCACGACTGGGTGCTGGTGCTCGACGACGCGGCCCGCGACTTTCCCCTGCCCATCAGTCCTCCCTAGAGCATTTGCCATAAGAAGGCGGTGGGTTTCCGCATTCGTTGGCCGAGCAGAGCGAGCGAATGGGACAGGAACATTGGGCGGAATGGAGGCACCTGGGGCGCCGTTCCCCGGGGGCCGTCATTCTGTCCAATGCTCTAGGCGCCGGGCCAGCGCCGGAGCCCTCGGCCCGCCCCCCTCGCCCCGCCCCCCTACCACGACACGGTCCCCAACGTCAGCCCGGCCCCGTACTCGCGCGGGACCCGCAGCAGCCGGGCGTCCTGGCGGCGCAGGGCGATCTCGGGAATGCGGGCGCCCACCCCGAAGGAAGGCGGCCCGGGCGGCGTGGACCCAGGCGGCGGCGCTGCGGGGGGAGTTCCGGGAGCAGATCGGGGAACTGCGCGGGCAGGTGGCCGCGCGGGAGGCTCTGAGCTGGAGGCCGCCCGCACCCGCCTCGCCGGGCTGGAGGCGGAGGTCACGGCCCTGCACCTCGACCGCCGCCTGCTGCTGGACTACCTGCGCGATGTGGCGGGCGGGGACTTCGGCCCCGGCTGGTGCGGGCGCCGGGCGCGTGACCTGCTGGGGCGGCTGGAGGGGGAGGGCGGACGCAGGGACGGGTGATCCGGACTGCCGTCCACTTCCTTGACTTCCGGGACACCACCGGAAGTCCATCCATCTCCCGGAACCCGCCCTTTCTCCTTCTCGCCTCCGCCCGGACCTGAATCACTGCGTCAACGATTCCATCGGAGTCCGTCTGAGTATGCTGGCCCCGATGAACCACACCCGCACCTGGACAGACCTGTATGGCTCGGCCTGCGCCGTTTTCGAGGGCCGGGCGGGGGGGCACCGCTGGCNCCGGACCTGAATCACTGCGTCAACGATTCCATCGGAGTCCGTCTGAGTATGCTGGCCCCGATGAACCACACCCGCACCTGGACAGACCTGTATGGCTCGGCCTGCGCCGTTTTCGAGGGCCGGGCGGGGGGGCACCGCTGGCTCGTCGCCGCGCCCCCGGAACGGGCGGGGGACCTGCCCGCCGAACTGGAGGCCCTGGGCGGCAAGGGCGAGGTCCGCCTCCTCGTCCACGAGGGCCTCACGCCCCTGCTCGCCGCCCTGCGCGAGGGGCCAGTACGCGGCGTGGTGGTCGTCGGGGAGCGGGCGCTGACCGCCGGGCCGGAGGTCACGGTGCCGGGGCGGGAGGTGGAGGACGCGGGCGGCCTCGTCTACCGTGAGGGCGGCACTTTCCCGGCGTGGACGGCGGCCCTGAACCTCGGCGGCGAGGTGGGCGAGTGTGCCGCCGCGAGCGCCGCCGCCTCGCTGGGGGTGCCTGTGCTCGTGACTGTCCCGGACGGGGTTCGCCCGGCCCTCGAAGCCTGGATGGACGCCACCCCGCACGGGCGGTAGGCCCTCAATCCTGCTGCCTCTGCCCACCTACACTCTCCCCGTGTCCGCGCCCGTCCCCGACTCCAATCTCGACCCTGCCGTCCGCCACCTCTATGTCCACGTCCCCTTCTGCCCGACCATCTGCCCCTACTGCGACTTTCATGTCCTGACGCGGCGGGCGGGGCTGGTTGAGCGGTATCTGGAGCGGGTGGAGGAGGAAGCGGCGCGGCTGGCGCACGAATACGCGGCGGACCTCGGGACCGTCTATATCGGCGGCGGCACCCCCAGTTTCCTGCGCGACGCCGAGATCACGGCGCTGGTGGGCAGCATTCGCCGTCACCTGGGCTGGGGCCGCGCCGAGAACACGCTGGAGATCAACCCCGGCACGGTCAGCCCGGCCCGCGCTCTGCTGTGGCGTGACCTCGGTTTCGACCGTGCCTCGGTGGGCGTGCAGAGCCTCGATGACGCCACGCTGAAATTTCTGGGCCGCCAGCACGATGCCCGGCAGGCGCGGGAAGCCGTGGGAACCCTGGTGAGGGCGGGCTTTCGCGTCAGCGGCGACCTGATCACGGCGGTGCCGGGGCAGCCGCTGGAAGCGGACATTCGCGGCCTGGTGGATCTGGGGGTGGGCCACGTCAGCGCCTACACCCTCACCATCGAGCCGGGCACCGAGTTCGCCCGCCGGGGCGTGACCGTGGAGGAGGACGACGAGCGCCGGGGCTTCGAGGAGACGGAGGCCCGCCTGACCGATCTGGGCTTTTCCCGCTACGAGATCAGCAACTACGCCCGCCCCGGTCAGGAATCGCGCCACAACCTCGCCTACTGGGAGGGCCGCACCTACCTGGGGCTGGGGCCGGGGGCGGCGGGACACTACCCGGCCCCTCCGGGGGGCAAGGCCCTGACCACCCGCCGCACCAATCCCCACCTCTACGACTGGCTGGCCGGGGAGGGGGGCGAGGTCGAGGCCATCCTGCCCGGGGACTACGTCACCGACGCCCTGTTCATGGGCTTGCGGCTGCGGGCGGGGCTCGATCTGGCCGACCTGTCGCGCTGCAGCGGGGTGGACGTGCGGGCGCGGTACGCGGGGTCCATCGCCACCAACGTGGCACGCGGCCTGCTGGTGCTGGAGGGCGACCGGTTGCGGGCCACCCCCCAGGGCTGGTGGGTGCTCAACCGGGTGGTGACGGACTTTCTGGAGGGGTAGCGTCCCGCCTGCCCGGACTCACCACCCGCGCTGATGGCCGCCCGCACTCCGACTTCCGGCTGCGGGACACGGGCGGCCCCTGGGCGGGCGGTAGACTGCCCCCCATGACCAGGCAGATGGCCCAACAGATGGACTTTGACGTGCTCGTGATCGGGGCCGGGCCGGGCGGCTACCACGCCGCGATCCGCGCGGCGCAACTCGGGCTCAAGGTGGCCTGCGCCGAGCGCGACTCGGTGGGCGGCGTGTGCCTCAATGTGGGCTGCATCCCCACCAAGGCCCTGCTGCACGCGGGCGAGCAGATGGCGGCGGCCCGCCACGCTGCCGAGTTCGGCCTGAGCTTCGGCGAGCAGACGCTCAACGTCGCCAAGCTCAACGGCTGGAAGGACGGCATCGTGAGGAAGCTCACCGGCGGTGTGGGCAGCCTCTTCAAGGCGAACAAGGTCACCTCCCTGAAGGGCCAGGCTTCCTTCGTGGACGAGCACACCGTCCAGGTGGGGGACCAGACCTACACGGCGGCCAACATCATCATCGCCACCGGTTCCGAGCCCGCCCGCCTCCCCGGCATCGAGGTGGACCAGCGGCGCATCGTGGACTCGACCGGGGCGCTCGTCGTGCCCGACCCCATCCCCGCGCGGATGCTGTGCGTGGGCGGCGGCGTGATCAGCTTCGAGTTCGCGCACATCTACAACAACCTCGGCAGCGAGGTCCGCATCATCGAGTTCCTGCCCACCATCATCCCCGGCGCCGACGCCGACGCCGTGCGCGAGTTCGGCAAGTCCATGAAGAAGCAGGGCATCGAGTTCGAGACCGAGACGAAGGCCAACTCCGCCGTCCAGAAAGACGACGGCATCCACGTCGAGATCGAGAACGTGAAGACCGGCGAGAAGCGGGTGGAGGTCTTCGACCGCGTGCTGGTGGCCGTGGGCCGCCGCCCGCGCACCGACGGCCTGAACGCGGGGGCGGCGGGCGTGCACGTGACCGACCGGGGCTTTATCCCCGCCGACCAGCAGCAGCGGACCAACGTGCCCCACATCTATTCCGTCGGCGACGTGGCGAGCAATCCCATGCTGGCCCACAAGGCGATGAAAGAGGGCCTCGTCGCCGCCGAGGTGATCGCCGGGAAGCCCGCCGCGCAGGACGCCGTCGCCATCCCCGGCGTCGTCTACACCTCGCCCGAACTCGCCTGGGTGGGCCTGACCGAACTGGAGGCCAGGGAGAAGGGCTACGAGGTCAAGACCGGCGTCTTTCCCCTCTCCGCCTCGGGCCGCGCGATGACCCTGCAGCAGACCGACGGCTTCGTGAAGATGGTGGTGGAGAAAGACACCGACCTGCTGCTGGGGGTCCATATCGTGGGGCCGCACGCCTCCGACATGCTGGGCGAGGCCAGCCTCGCGCTGGAGATGGCCGCCACCGCCACCGATGTCGCGCTGACCATCCACGCCCACCCCACGCTGGGAGAGGCGATGCTGGAGGCGGCCGAGGCCGTTCACAAGCAGGCGATTCACATCATGAACCGCTGATGGGCGGGGGGACGGCGGGCCAGAAAGCTCCCTGTCCCCCCTGCTATACTCCGGCCGCTGCGAACCGCGCACTCGTAGCTCAGTTGGATAGAGCGGCCCCCTCCTAAGGGGTGGCTGCTGCTTTTTTTGTCCCGTTCCAGACGACGAAGGGGTAATTCTGAATGGGCGAAGAAACTTGACTGGGACGCACTTTATACACTAATCGCCTCGCCGGGGGAATGGAGAACCGTCGTCTCCAACGCCGTCGCCAGAAGCGGCCCTTTTCCCGGTGAATGGCCCCACCCTTGGCCCGCCTGGGACACGGGATTTCCACGTCTGGGACGGTTCTGTCAAGTCGGGTGGCCCTCCGGTGCATCCGGCGTGCGCCTCCCAGGCTCAGCTCCTGGAGGGGGTGACAGGAGCGCCGCTCCCGGTGCCCCCGGCGCGAGTGGTTGTCTTCCCCCGCAGGCCCGCTGAGGCTGTGCGGTGCGGTCAGGAGCAGGCAGAAGCCTCCCAGCCCACAAGACCAGTTTGTACCACTGCACCACGCCCTTGGTCAGCCGTCGCGGTCCCATACCTCCATTTCGCTCAACGAACCCAGGAGGCGGGGCGGACCATAGAGGGCATGAAACCGCAGATTGACTGGATTCCGGCGCGTCCCCTGTCCGCCTCGCCCCACACCGTGGACCTTCTGGTCCGCATCACGCCCCCGACTCCCCCGCAGGACACGCCGCCGCCTCCCCTCGACCTTGCCCTGGTGCTGGACACCAGCGGCAGCATGCGGGGTCAGCCGCTCGACCTGGCGAAGGCCGCCGCCCTGGAGGTCCACCGCCACCTGCGCCCCGCCGACCGCCTCGCCCTGGTCACCTTCGCTTCCAGCGCCCAGCTGGTGGCCCCGCTCCAGCCTGCCATCCGGGCCGACGGCTTCGGGGGGAGGCTGGCGGGTCTGGAGGCCGGGGGCAGCACGGCGCTCGCCCAGGGGTGGGGCCTGGCCGCCGATGTCCTGCGGCACCCCGACGCCTCCCAGCCCCCCCTGGCGCCAAACCGGCTGAAGCGCACCTTGCTCCTCACCGATGGCCGCGCCAACGTCGGCCCGCGCGACCCGCGCCTCCTGGGGGCCGGGGTGGGCCGCGCCCTGAGCGAGGGCATTTCGACCAGCACGGTCGGTGTGGGCACCCACTACGACGAGCGGCTGCTCGAGGAACTCGCCGGGGCCGGGGACGGGAACTACCACTACGCCGAGACCCCCACGGCGCTGGAGGGCCTCTTCCTCTCCGAGCTGGAGAGCCTGGGGGCGACGGTGGGACGGCGGGTCAGTCTGGGCGTCCGGGGAGTGGAGGTGCTGGACGTGCTCAACGACCTCCCGCGCCTCCCGAATGGCCGCCTCGCCCTGCCGCCCCTGCGGGCACAGAAGCCGCTGGAGGTGCTGCTGCGCGTGAGGGCGAAGGCGGGGGACCGGCTCACCCTGCGCCTGGCCTGGACGGACGCGGCGGGCGAGCGGCAGGTAGAGCGCCCTGACCTCGTCTTCGGGGCTGGAGAGCCGCAGGCCGAGCATCCCGAGGTGGTGCGCCTGCGCGGAGCCCTGCAAGTCGCCCGCGTTCAGCGGCAGATGGCTGAGCTCACCGACCGGGGCAACGTCGCGCAGGCCCTGGTGCGCCTGGGCGAGGCACGCGGACGCCTGGAAGCCCTGGCGACGCAGGGGGTGGACGTGGCGGGGG
Source organism: Deinococcus rhizophilus (assembly GCF_030271215.1). Lineage (GTDB taxonomy): Bacteria > Deinococcota > Deinococci > Deinococcales > Deinococcaceae > Deinococcus > Deinococcus rhizophilus. The sequence continues at coordinate 15,348 of NZ_JASNGB010000003.1, forward strand.
ACCTCGCGCAGCTCGGCACCCTGCAAGCCTGGCTCACGCGCGGGGAGCGGGGCGCCGCGAGCAAGGCCGCCCGCAGCTTCGCCTACCGCAAGTCCACGGGCCGGGAATGAACGGTGGCAGGGAATGAGGCTGTATCCGCCCTCCAGCATGACCCTCTGGCTGGACCTGCCGGGACGCCCACCCAGCTTCGGCCCCGTGAATCTCGCCGCGCTGGTGGTGGCGCTCCTGCTGCTGGAGGCCGAAAGCGCGCGCCTGTCCAGGCAGCGTTTTCACCGTCCCCTCGCCAGCGGCGGCTTCGTGGTGGGCACGCCGCTGTTCTACCTGCGCGGCACGTCTCTGCTGGAGCCGAGGAGCCTGATGTTCGAGGCCGGAGGGCACTTCGGTCCGCCGTGGCACGCGACCCTCCCGGTGGATGCGGATATGGCGGTCACCTACCTGACCGTCTGGCTTGCCACCGGACGGGGCCGGGGCTTTCACTTCACCGAGTACGAGACCTTCGAGGGCAGCGCCGAGACCAACACCTTCTGGTCCCGCGCCTACACCCGGTTGCTGGGGATTGCCGACCCGCCTCCTCCCCCTGACCCACCCCGGACCCCCGAGCAGCAGCGCATCGACGGCCTGACCCGTGAGAGCCAGGAGCGCTGGCTCCTGCCCGAAATCGAACGGCTGTACGCCCTGCTTGAAGACCACCTCGCCGCCCCGGCGCAGCCCGGGGAGCCGCTGGCGATGGACCCTGACCCGAGGAGCATCCTATGACCCAAACTTCCATCTGGCCGCTGGGCGACCACGTCATCGAGGACGCGCCCGACCACCCCGTCATGCAGGCGGTGGCGGCGGCGCTGGAACCGCTGCGCCCGGCCCTGCGCTCGCTGACCTTCGACCCGCCCGGTCCCCGTTCCGGCCTCACCCTGGGCCTCGGCAGCGGCTTTCACCTCATCAGCATCCGGCAGCACACCGACGACCTGTTATTGCTCGACCTGCCGGTGGGGGACCTGATGCAGACGCCTGAGGCGCTCTGTGCCCTGCTGGAACGCAACGCGGGCCGCGACTGGGCCTTCCGGGTGGACAGCGTGACCCCGACTGCGCCCCCCCAGTGCGTCGTCGTCCTCGAACACCTACTGCCGCTGGAGGACATTCCCACCCTGCCCGCCCGGGTCCTGAGCGGCTGGCGGGCCAGGATTCTCGCCCAGGGCCTGCTCGACGCCCTGAACGGCCAAGGAGACCCGCTGTGACCCCTCCCGTTATGACCCCTGAAGACCGCTTTCCCGCTCCCCCCGGCCATCCCCACGCGCCCGCCGTCGCCGCCGCGCTGGAGCAGCTCCGGTTTCTGCTGAGCGGCTGGCAGTGGCAGGTGTACGGCGATGACCTCGTCGCCGTGCTGGCCCTGCGGGACGAAGCCACCAGCCTGCGCATCTGGGTGCGGGAAGGCGGCATCAACCTCGACGTGTTCTGCCTGCGGGTGCCCGCCCACCCCCACATCCTGACCTGGGTGCTGGCCGAGAACTACGGGCAGGGCTTCCGGGCACGGGCCACCCGGTCGGAGGACGACCGCGTGCTCATCTACGTCACCGCCGATTTTCCCCTCACCATCCTGGGGGACCTGGCACAGTACATCTGGCTCGCGCTGGAGTCGGAGCTGAGGTGGCGCGGGCGGCTGATGCAGGTGCGGATTCCTGAGGAACCGGAGGGGCTGAGCGCGTAAGGTCAGCGCACAGAGAGCAGGCAGGACCGGTCTTCACCGCCCTGCCTGCTTCCAGTTGTATGACGGCCTCTTCGACCCCAGGTCACTCAGTAACGCTGCGCCTGTCTCCGCCACGCCCGCGCCAGGGAGCGCCCCAACCGCCCGTCGGCCAGCCGCAGCAGGTGGGCATTGGGGAGGGCCTGGGGCCGGGCCTCCAGCACTCGGCGGACGACCTCGGGGTCTGACCGCTCCGGATGTAGATACGCCAGCGCGAAGCTCGCCAGCGCCGGGCTGCGGCTTATTCCCGCGAAGCAGTGGACATGCAGCGACGGCGGCCTCACCCCGTCGAGGAAGCGCTCAAGCCGCGCGAGGTGCCACTCCTGGGGGGCGTGGTCGAGCGGGTCACCGTCGGTGTCGTGGAAGACCAGTTCCAGGACGGGCGCGTCCAGCGCCTCCAGCTCCGCCGGGCGGCGGTCCTGCGGGTCACGCAGGCTCACCACGGCGGCCACGTCCGTCAGGTCGGGGAGGTCATGGACGCCGCTGACGGTGAGGCGAATCATGCCTGCGCGTCGGTTTCCAGGGTGGGCCGCCGCAGCACTAGGATGTGCCACCCCTGACGCCCGTCCCTGGAGACGGCGAGGTGCTGGGCGGTGAGGGACCCCACCTCCTCGACGAGGCCCTCGTCCTCGAAGGCGAGGTTAGCCGAGTCGGTCAGGGCGCGTTCGGCCCGCGACACCAGCGGGATGGCCTGCTCGATGCTTACGATGAGCGCGACGTGCCCCCCGATGCTCAGCGCGTTCCAGCAGTGGCCCAGCACGGTCCTCAGCCACTCCAGATACTGGAACGGCTCCAGGCCCAGCTCGGCGGCGGTCGGGGGGTGGACGATGACGAAATCGGCCAGCGCCGCGTGCCCCTCGCTCAGGACATCGCTCAGGTCGTTCTCGTAAAGGTCCAGGGGGGCGATGTACGGCTCACGGGGGTTGAGGTCACTGGCCCAGACGCGGTGCCCCATCAGCCGCGCCATCCGCGCGACCGTGCCGCTGCCCGCCATCGGGTCGGCAACAATCCCTGCCTTCGGCATATACCGCCGAATCAGGCTGCGGGCGACCGAGGGGTGCAGGTCGCCCGGCTGCTGCAACTCGGTCGAGGCGTACACCCAGACCACCTCGCGCGGGCTGTACTCGCGCACCGGCTTTCCCGGGTTCGGGATGGGGCCGAGCCAGCCATGCCCCTGCACCACCGGGGCGAACTGCCGCAGGTGGTCGGCCAGGGCGCGTTCCTGTTGAATGCGGGTGCCCCGCAGCACCAGCCCGGCGAGCTGGCCCGCCCTGTCCTCCCCGTTCAGCTTTTCCAGCACCTGGAAGTTCCCGCCCTCCGAGAGCAGCCTGCGCCGCTGCTGGCCCCAGCGGGCGATGTAGCGCAGGTGGTGGCGAAAGTGACCGGGGCTGATGTCCAGTTCCTCCAGCAGCCGCACGGCCTCCCCGTCGCCTCCCTGGACGGCCTGCCCGAACTGGCCCAGCACCTCGTCCTCGCGCGGGTCCGGCTCCACCTGAACGCGGAGCTTCTGCTTGTGTCCGGCCCACTCCGCCACCCTACTCACCAGCAGCGAGTAGGTCCTCCAGGTGCTTCCCTCTCTCGGCATGGCCTTATTCTCTCACATCCTGGTTGTTTCGTTCAACTAAATAGGATGGCTTAGTTGCCCGTCCCTCCAGATGCCGGATGGGGCAGACTGGGAGGCGTGAAGCCCGAAGAGCAGGCCCGCCTCCTCATTGACGAGCAGCTCCGGGCCGCCGGGTGGGTCATTCAGGACTACCGGGCGGCCAACCTGACCGCCGCCGACGGGGTGGTGCTGCGCGAGGTGCCGACCGCCGAGGGGCCGTGCGACTACATGCTGTTCTGGAAGCGCCGGGCCGTCGGCATCGTGGAGGCCAAGCCGGAGGGCACGCCGCTGCTGGGCGTCAGCGAACAGACCGACAAGTACGCCACCGGCCTCCCGCCCCAGCTCCGCAAGCTGGCCGACCCGCTGCCCTTCGGGTACGAGGCCAACGGGCACGAGGTGCAGTTCCGCGACCGCCGCGACCCCGACAGCCGCTCGCGCCGCGTCTTCCACTTTCACCGGCCGGGGACGCTGGGGGCCTGGGCCGCCGAGGCGGAGACCCTGCGTGCCCGCCTGCGCCGCCTTCCGCCCCTCGCCCGGACCGGGCTGCGGGACGCGCAGTTCGAGGCCATCACCCATCTGGAGCACTCGCTGGCCCAGGGCCGCCCCCGTGCCCTGATTCAGATGACGATGGGCAGCGGCAAGAGTTACACGGCGGTGGCGAGCACCTACCGCCTGCTCAAGCACGCCCGCGCCCGCCGGGTGCTGTTTCTGGTGGACCGGGGCAACCTGGGGCGGCAGGCGCTGGGCGAATTTCGCAACTTCGCCGCGCCGGACGACGGACGCCGCTTCACCGAGCTGTACAACGTCCAGCATCTCCAGTCCAACCGCATCGACCCCGACGCGCAGGTGGTCATCACGACCATCCAGCGCCTGTACTCCATCCTGCGGGGCGAGGCCGCCTTCGATGAGGGGAACGAGGAGCGCAGCGGGTTCGAGCTGGGGGGCGAGGGGGCCGAGCGCCTGGTGTCCTATCAGCCCCGGGTGCCAGTCGAGACCTTCGACTTCATGGTTGCCGACGAGTGCCACCGCTCCATCTACGGGACCTGGCGGCAGGTGCTGGACTACTTCGACGCTTTCCTCACCGGCCTGACCGCCACGCCGGACGCCCGCACCATCGGCTTCTTCGGCAAGAACCTGGTGATGGAATACGGGCACGAGCGGGCGGTGGCCGACGGCGTGAACGTGGATTTCGACGTGTACCGCATCCGCACCCGCATCGGGCAGGAGGGAGCGCGGGTGGCCGCCGGGGAGTTTCTGGACTACCGCGACAAACGCACCGGGCGGCTGGAGCTGCGCCAGCTGGGCGACGATTTCGACTACGCCGCCAGCCAGCTCGACCGCAGCGTGGTGGCCGTGGACCAGATTCGCACGGTCGTCCGCGAATACCGCGACCGGGTGCTGCCGCTGGTGTTCCCGGACCGCACCCACACGCCCAAGACCCTCATCTTCGCCAAGAACGACGCCCACGCCGACGACATCGTGCGCATCGTGCGCGAGGAGTTCGGCAAGGGCAACGACTTCTGCAAGAAAATCACCTACGGCGTGACCGGCGTGAGCACCGACACGCTGATTTCGCAGTTCCGCAACGACTTCAACCCGCGCGTGGTGGTCACGGTGGACATGATTGCCACCGGCACCGACATCCGGGCGCTGGAGGTCCTGCTGTTCCTGCGGGACGTGAAGTCGCGCTCCTATTTCGACCAGATGAAGGGCCGGGGCACCCGCGTGGTCAGCGCCGACGAGCTGCAAAAGGTCAGCAGCGACGCGCGGCACAAGAGCTTCTTCCTGCTGGTGGACGCGGTGGGCGTCACCGAGGGGGACCGCAGCGAGGCCCGGCCCCTGGAACGGCAGCGCAGCGTGGCGCTGGAGAAACTGCTGCACGGGGTCGGGCTGGGCGACACCAGCGAGGGCGCCCTGAGTAGCCTCGCCGGACGCCTCGCGCGGCTCGACCGCACCCTGTCCCCGGCCCAGCGGGGCGACATCGAGACGCGGGCGGGACGCCCCATGCGGGAGCTTATCGCTGGCCTGCTGACGGCCACCCAGCCCGAGGCGGCGCAGCGCCGGGCCGGGGAAGTCGCCCGCGCCGCCCACCGTCCCGTCACCCCGCAGGACGTGCAGCGGGCGGGCGAGGACCTGCGCGACGAGGCCACCGCCCCCTTTGCCGACCCGGACCTGCGCGACCTCATCACCCGGACGGCGGGGCGCAATGAGGTGGTCATCGACGCCGTGAGCCTCGACGAGGTGCTGCCCGGCGAGCATGTAGAGCGCCGCGACCCCGCCGACCTCGCCCGGCAGGTGGCCGAGGGACGGGTGCGGACCTTCCGGGCCTTCATCGAGGCCCACAAGGACGACATCGACGCCCTGAGCATCCTCTACGCGCAGCCCCACGCGCGGCGGCGGGTCACCTACCGCCAGGTCAAGGAGCTGGGCCGGGCGCTGGAAGGCCACGACCAGAACCTCCAGCCTGGGCGCCTCTATCAGGACTTCGCCACGCTGGACGGCGAGCGGGTGCGCGGGCAGGCGGCGCGGCGGCAACTCGCCGACCTGGTGGCCCTGGTGCGCTACGCCACCGGACAGGCGGAGATTCTGGAACCCTTCGGGCAGACCGTGCAGGCCCGCTTCGACGCCTGGCTGACCGCGCAGGAGGCCGCCGGGCGCACCTTCACCCCGGAGCAGCGGCGCTGGCTGGACCTCATCTGCGAGCGCGTCGCCACCGACCTCACCGCGCAGGAGGGCACCCTCAACGAGACGCCCTTCGGCGAGCTGGGCGGCCTGACCCGCGCCCGCGCCGTCTTTGGGGAGAGCGGGCTGCGCGAGCTGCTGGAGGAGTTGAACGAGGCCCTCGCCGCCTGATTTCGCTCAACGAAAGATTTCCCCGCCTGTCATCCTATAGGGGCAGGCGGGCGAGCGGTTGGCCCACAACGAGAGAAGAAAGGCGACCTGGACGGCGAAAAGCCGGACCCCTGGGAGGGTGACCCATGCTCGAAAAACTGAAGAAGAACGGCGGCAAGAACCGCGAGGCCCGGTACGCCTGGGAGATGCCCGAGATGGGCGCGAAGACCCCGGCGCGTGACCCCCAGGGGCACTGGGGCCGGGTGGCGGCGCACCTGCGGGCGGTCAACCCCCGCGACCGGCGCGGGATGAAGAAGGCCCGCAAGATGCTCGCCCGCCTGTGCGCGGGCCTTTCGCCATCGGCGGAAGCTGGTAGGATGTTGCCAGTATGCGAACCGTCCAGTTCACGCTGAGGCAGTACCTGAACACGCACGGGCTGAGCGCCTACCGGCTGGCCCAGGCCGCGCGGGGACGGGTCAGCGAGCGCACCGTGTACGCGCTGGCGCGGGGTGAGGCCAGCCGCGTGGACCTGGGCACCCTGGGAGCGGTCATCACCACGCTGGAGGAACTCACCGGAGAGCCGGTCAGCCCCGGCGACCTGCTGACCGCCGTCACGGTGCCGGGACCTGACCCCGAAGCGCGGGCCTGGCTCGACGGGGACGCCTCGCGCCTGGGCGAGTTCGGGGCCTACGACTGGGACGGGGCCGACCCTTACGCGCTGGGTGAGCCGGTACGGTTCGGACCTGACGGCGAACTCGTCATCGGTGGCGAGTGACGCGCACCCTTACGCCCGGCGCGGTGTTCGTGGCCGACTTTCCCGAACACGACCCCAGCGGGCACGAGCAGCAAGGCCCCCGCCCCGCCATCCTCGTGGGGCTGCCCACGAACGCCGGGCGGCCCCGTTTCCCGGTCCTGATGCTGGCCCCGGTCACGACCTTCCGGGGGCAGCCCTGGGTGGCCGCCGCGCCCGACCTTTACCCCGTCCTGAGCGCCGGAGCGGGCGGGCTGCGGGTCCCCAGCGTCGCCCTGATAGACCAGACCCGCGCCCTCGACGCCGCGCGGGTGTCCCGCTACCTGGGCACCCTGAGCGGCGAAGACTACGCCCCGATTCACGCCGCCGTGCGGCTCATCTTCCGGGTGTGACCCGAAGGAGGTCTGCCACAATGCCCCCCGTGACCGCCACCCCCGAAGCCCCGCCGACCACGCCCCAGCCTGCGCCCCTGCCGCCCGGCTGGGCGTGGACCACGTTGGGGGAGGTGGCCTATGTAAACGCCCGACCGGACACTTCCGGGCTAGATGAAGACGCGCCAGTGACGTTCATTCCGATGGCCGCTGTGCAGGAAGTGTGTGGGCAGTACGACGGCTCACAGGTTCGGTCCTACGGGCAGGTCAAGAAGGGCTATACCCCCTTCCAGGATGGCGACCTCATCTTCGCCAAAATTACGCCTTGCATGGAGAACGGCAAGGCGGCCCTCGTCGATGGGTTGACCAGTGGCATCGGGTACGGCTCGACGGAGTTTCACGTCATTCGAGCGACCAGCGTCCTTGAGCGGAAGTACGCCTTCTACCTCGTGACAAGCAAGCAGTTTCGGGGCGAGGCCGAGCACAACATGCGTGGTGCAGCAGGACAGAAGCGGGTACCGCCGCACTTCTTGACGGATTACTCCCTTCCCCTCCCCCCCCTCCCCGAGCAGCGGCGCATCGTCGCCCGCATCGAGGAGCTGTTCAGCAAGCTGGACGCGGGCACGGCCGAGCTGAAGCGCACGCAGGCCCTCCTAAAACGCTACCGCCAGAGCCTGCTGCACGCCGCCGTCACCGGGGAACTGTCGCGGGAGTGGCGGGCGGCGAACCCGGCCACCGAGACGGGCGCGGAGCTGCTGACCCGGATTCTGGAAGAACGCCGGGGGCGGTGGGCGCAGAGCGGCAAGAAGGGCAAGTACAAGGAGCCGCAGGAGCCGGAGACGGCGGGCTTGCCGGAGCTGCCGACGGAGTGGACGTGGGCGAGCGTGGAGCAGGTAGCGGATGTGGGGACGGGCGCAACGCCGTTGAAGGGCGAGCGGCGTTTTTACGAGGGCGGGTCTATTCCCTGGGTGACGAGTGGGGCGATGAACAGCGACTTCATCACCGAGCCGACGAACTTCATCACCGAAGCCGCCGTGCAGGAAACGAACGCGAAGGTCTTCCCGGCGGGAACGCTCCTCATTGCCATGTACGGCGAGGGGAAAACACGGGGGAAGGTCGGAGAACTTGTCATACCCGCGGCGACGAACCAAGCCTGTGCCGCACTGATGTTCAGTGGGCCTGGCGAAACTCGGTCTTTCGCCAAGCTCTTTTTCCGCTGGAACTACGACAACTTGCGGCGGGCTGCGGCGGGGGGTGTCCAACCCAATCTGAGCCTCGGCATCATCAAGGAAATCTCTCTCCCCCTCCCCCCCCTCCCCGAACAGACCTACATCGTCTCGGAGGTCGAACGCCGCCTGTCCATCCTCGACAACCTGGAAGCCACCGTCAGCGCCGAGCTGAAGCGGGCCGAGGCCATGCGCCAGAGCGTGCTGCACCGGGCCTTCACGGGCGGGCTGGTGCCCCAGGACCCGGCGGATGAACCCGCCAGTGTGCTGCTGGAACGCATCCAGGCCGAGAAGCTCAAGGCGGGCGCGGCGGCGGTTCGGGCGGGGGGGCGGCGGGGGCGGAAGCCGGGGGGCGGCGGCTTGTTCGCGCCGGACGCCGAAACCTGAAACAACCTGCTTACTTGTTCGCGCTGAGTAGAACAAGGTGGGACGTTATTCCACTTTTGGGGCTGAAAGACGAATAAGGGAGAGGGGCGGAGGCACGGGCTGCCCCGCCCCCTTTTCGTCAAGCGCAGGCCCGGCGGCGGTGACATCATGCCTCCCATGACCTCCCCCTCTCCCGCCCAGCTTGTCGCCCGCGTCTGGAGTCTGGCGCACCTCCTCAGGAATGACGGGGTGGGCTACGGCGACTACCTGGAGCAAATCACCTTCCTCCTGTTCCTCAAGATGGCCGGTGAGATGCGCGGCCAGCCCGACGCGCCCGAGGTGCCGGAGGCGTACTCCTGGGAGCGGCTGCGCGGCCTGACCGGGGCGGAGCTGGAAACCCAGTACCGCCGCACGCTGGAGGAACTGGCGAGGGAGCCGGGGCTGCTGGGCGTCATCTTCAGGAAGGCGCACAACAAGGTGAACGACCCGGCGACCCTCAGGCGGGTGGTCAGCCTCATCGACGAGCAGCAGTGGTCGGGGCTGCCCTTCGACGTGAAAGGCGAAATCTACGAGGGGCTGCTCCAGAAAAACGCCGAGGACGTGAAGGGCGGGGCCGGGCAATACTTCACGCCCCGCTCCCTTATCGAGGCGATGGTGGAGGTCACGCACCCGAAGCCCGGCGAGACCATCGCGGACCCGGCGTGCGGGACCGGGGGCTTTCTGCTCGCGGCGCGGGATTACCTCGTCAAGACCTACCGCCTCGACCCCGACGAGCGCGAGGACCTGCGCGAGCGCACCTTTCACGGGGCTGACATCGTGGACAGCGTGGTGCGGCTGGCGGCGATGAACTTCTTCCTTCACGGCATCGGCGGCACGACGACCCCGGTGGAGCGCCTCGACAGCCTGGCGACGCCCCCGGCGCGGGCGGTAGACATCGTGCTGGCGAACCCGCCCTTCGGCGTGAAAGGGGCGCTGGTGGAGCTGGACGAGGACGGCAACGCGGTGCGCCAGCAGCAGAGCTACGCCCGCCCGGACTTCACGGCCCGCACCAGCAACAAGCAGCTGAACTTCCTTCAGCACATCCTCTCGCTGCTCAGGGTCGGGGGCCGCGCCGCCGTTGTGGTGCCTGACAACGTGCTGTTCGAGGCGGGAGCGGGCGAGGTGGTGCGCCGCCGCCTGCTGCACGACTGCAACCTGCACACGGTGCTGCGGCTGCCGACCGGCATCTTCTACGCCCAGGGGGTGAAGGCGAACGTGCTGTTCTTCGACCGGGGCGCGAGCGGCGAAGGGGCGCTGACCCGCGAGGTGTGGTTCTACGACCTCCGCACCAACCAGCACTTCACCCTCAAGACCCGCCCCATGCGCCGCGAGGACCTGCGCGACTTCGTGGAGGCGTACCGGGCCGAGGACCGCACCGCCCGGCAGGAGTCCGAACGTTTCCGCCGCTTCACCCTCGAAGAGCTGCTGGCCCGCGACAAGGTCAACCTCGACGCGTTCTGGCTCAAGGACGACAGCCTGGAGGAAGGCAGCGACCTGCCCGCGCCCGCCATCCTGGCCGCCGAAATCGTGGAGAGCCTCGAAGCGGCGCTCGATGAGTTCCGGCAGGTGGCGGGGGAGCTGGGCAGGGAAGAGGCTGAAGAGGCCGTGCCTGCTTGAAGGTCAGGCCCTTTGCCACCTCGCCCGCCTGGCCCGGTAGCGTGCCATCCTCTCCCGAATCCGGGCCTCCTGCCGCTCCTCTGCGGTCAGGCTGCCGTCTTCCTGGAAGCGGCGGGCGAAGTGCGACTCCATCTCCGGCGAGGCGCAGAGGATACCGTCTTGGTCCTCCTGGATGGCCCCGGCGATCAGCAGCTTGTCCCGGTGCTTGTGCAGGTCGTAGGGCCGGGCATCCATCCGCTGTGCGAGTTCCGCCAGGCTCTGCGGCCCGAAGTAGAGCAGCAGGTCGAAGAGCTGTTCCGCCGTCTTCCCCAGCTTGCCCCTCCCGTTCCGCAGGTGGAGCGATGAACTGAAGTACCCTCTGGTCTCCTCTTCCGTAATATGGGTGCTTCGGTTCGTCGTCAACAGAATAAATGAGCCGCTTTTGTCGCCCTGTGGACTCAGCCCCCGCCGCAGCAGACCACGCTGTTCGAGCAGGGCCAGGCTGTTTTGCAAGGTGGCGGTCGAGCCTACGTTCGCCTCGCGCTCCAATTGGGTCCAGGCCACGCTGACCTCCGCGCCTTCCGGGTGGTCGTGCCCGTGGTGCCAGCCCAGGCGCAGCAATGCCTTGTAGACGCTGCGGGCGGACTTCCCGGCGGTGGTCTTCCAGGGGTCGGCCATCATGGCGTCCACGAGCTCCCCGATGGTCTCGCGGACGATGGAGCTGACCTTGCTGGGGGGCGGCACCCCCGCCTCCTCGTAGAAGTGGGTGGCGGAGATGGTCTCGCCCCGTCCGTGCCGGGCCAGCACGCCCCCGATAGCGCGTTCCCGCTCGGAGAGTTCGTCGTCTTGACACCCCCGCGCCAGGTCGAGGAGGTCCCGCCGAATCTCCTCCCCGGGCACGCCGCAGTTCAGGCCGTGGCAGGTGGCGGCCACCGTCAGGGAGTGGCGGCGTCCCTCCTCCCATAGCTCTTCCAGCCGCTCAAGCTCGTCGTCCCAGCGGTCGGTCTTCTCGCCCTCGAGAATCACGCTCTCCAGCCGGGGGTGCCACGGGTGCCGGGGTCTGGCCTTGCCACAGGTGAACCGCTGCACGCTGCGCGATGTTCCCAGCCGGATGAAGTCGGCGGCGTCCTGCCGTGGTCCCGACGCCAGCTCAGGCAGGGAAAGGATTTCCGAGGTGGCGAAGTCCACCAGCGGGTTGGCCCCGTACCCGTCCAGCTCGGCACCCCGGTAAGGCAGGAAGACGCCGACGCCTTGCCCACTGGGGCTCGATGGACGCAACTCAATCGTTATGCCGACCAGTTCCCGTACCACCCTCTGAAGGAACTTCAGCGAGGCGTACGCCTGCCGGACCGGAATGGGCCGGTTCAGCAGGAACCACAGGTGGGTTCCCCGGTCTCTGGTCCCTCCGTTGAACAGCACGGTCAGCCCCTGCCGCCTCAGCAACTCGAACAGCGGCTGGAGGTCGTCGGGGCGATGCTCGTCGAAGTCCAGCATCGCCCAGGTGGTCAGCGGAAGCTTTCTTCCATGTGGAGTGAAGCCGGGGAAGAGGCCCAGGGCGCCGGGGCCGGGCCAGGCCGCCTCAGCGAGGTGTGTCCCGAACTCGCGCAGGGTGGCGGGGGAAGCCGCCTCATATACCTGCTTGTTGTGCGGGTCGCTTCTGGGGTCCCAGCGGATATGCCGCGTCTCCTGACGGGGGAAAAGGTCGCTCAGCATCTGGGCCAGGGAAGGGGGTGGGTCAGTCATGCTCAACAGCATCTCGTCCGTCCGTTTCTTCAGTCCGACTGAAAATGTGACTGGACGAGAACCTGTTCTCCGAGGGAGTCACTGTCAGGGGCTTCCAGGGGAGGACGGGATGACGAAGAAGAAAGAAGGCCGCCGGGGGAACGGCGAGGGGTCCTGCCAGAAGATTCGCACGCTGACGAACGGCGAGTCGGTGTACGAGTGGGCCATTCGCGTCACGCTGCCGAGCGGCGAGGGCAAGCGGCTCAAGGGCCGGGCGCAGTGCCGCAGCATCGAGGACGCCCGCAAGACGATGTGGGCCGCCAAGGTGGACGCGGAAGCAGGGCAGCAGCTCAGGGAAAAAGAGCTGCTGGTCGCGGACCTGCTGGACGAGTGGATGGAGGTGCGCCGTACGTCAGGGGTCAGCCCGCGAACCCTCGGCATTAACGCCGAGTTGATTCGCCTGCATATCCGCCCCCGCATGGGCAAGTGGAAGGTCTCCGCCCTGACGCCGGGCCTCGTCGAGGACTTCCACAGGGACCTTCTGACCCAGACCAGCCTGGGCCAGACCCGTCAAAAAATCCACGTCGTCCTTCGCCTGGCGATGGGGGCCACGCCGTTCGCCGGGGTTACCTCCACAGCAACCCCACGCGGGAGGTCAAGGTGCCGCAACGGACAGAGCAGCGCAGCCAGACCAGGATCAAGACCTGGACCCCTGAGGAGGCCAGTCGGCTGCTTCAGGCGGCGATGGCTGAGCGGACCACGCACGGGTACGCCATCGCGCTGGGCCTGAGAACCGGGATGCGGATTGGCGAGGTGTATGGCCTGCGCTGGGTCCATGTCCACCTGCAAGAGGGCGCCTTGCGCGTCGAGGAGGTGCTGTCCACCCACGGCGAGGGGAGCCGCACCGTCACCCATCCGAAGACCGACAAGTCGCGCAGGCGCGTCCCCCTTGCCCCCGCAGTGGTCGAACTGCTGCGCGAGGTCAAGGCGCTCCAGGCCGAGCAGGGACACCCAGACGCCAACTACGTCTTCACCACACGCCGGGGCAAGATGCAGCACCCCGGCAACGGGAACCGGGTCCTCAAGCGGTTGACCCACCGGCTGGGCATTCCCAGTCACTCCTTCCATGCCCTTCGGCACGGCTTCGTCAGCCTGGCAGCCAAGCAGGGCTTCTCGCTGGAGGAGGTGGCGGTGTACGTCGGCCACAGCGACAGTGGGACGACCCGCCGGGTGTACCTGCACTTCTGGCCGGAACACCAAAAGCCCATCGCCCTGGATATCTGAGCAGTGGCCCGCAAATGGCCCCGGCGTTCTCAGCCGGGGCTCCAAGCTGCTAAAGTGACCTCTGGCGTTGTCGATGCAGACGCCCAAATCTCCCTCCGCACTCGTAGCTCAGTTGGATAGAGCGGCCCCCTCCTAAGGGGCAGGCCACTGGTTCGAATCCAGTCGAGTGCACCAAGTCCCCCGCCCCTGGCTGTCCCGGCCGGGGGCGGCTCTGTCCTGGATGAAGGCGCCCAGAAGCCGCCCAAATCGGACTCGCACAGAGGCCCCGCACACTGAGGGTGTTCCACAATTCAGCCCGGCCGGGTGAAGTCGGGTCCACCGCTCCCGACCTCATGCGGGAGCTTTTCTTGAGGACCGGCAGGCGGGCTCAGGGCAGGTCGATGCTGCTCGCCGCGAAGGTCCGGGCCTGCTCGTTGAACAGCCGGGTCCAGGTCGCACGGTCCACCGTGCCCGTCACGGGAAGGCTGTTGGCCGTCTGGAACGCCCGCACCGTCGCCGCCGTGACCGGGCCGTACCAGCCGTCGCCGCGCCCACCCCCGCTGGGGCGGGTCAGGGCGATCAGGCGGTCTTGCACCGCGCGGACATCGGCGCCGCTCATGCGCTGAGCCTGCAGCCGAAGCGGGCGCGTGAAGGGCACCGGGGCGAGCGAGCGGGAGGCCGCCGTGGTGGTGGCGGTAGGTGCCGGGCGAGGCGTCTGGGTGGGCCGGGCTGTGGGCTGGGCTATGGACTGAGCTGTGGACTGGGGCGCGGGCGTCGGGGTGACGGCCACCGGAGCGGGCGTGGGCGTGGGCCTGACCGTCACGCGGGCCGGGGCCGGGGTCGTCGCCCCGGCGCCCCCACTCTCGGGGGGCAGGTCGAAGTAGAGCAGTGACCCTGCCCGGCCTTCCGGGTCCGGCTGCACGCGCAGATACACGTACCCGCCCGTCGTGCGGACCCAGTTGTAGACGCTGCGCTGACTGTCGCGACTGCGCCACACGCCGTAGAGGTCGTCTCCCAGCGCCGCGCTGAGCTTGCCCCGCAGGGCCTCCACGCTGCCGCCCGCGCCCACGCACTGCTTGTCGGGCGTGCCCACCCGCGCGAAGCTCGCCGGGCAGGTGCGCAGCACGCCGTCAAGTGCTCCGGCCGCGCGGGTGGCAGCCCGGTTCACGTCCCTGGGGGTCGGGGCGGCGAGGGCGGTAGAGGCCAGCAGGGCGGCCAGGAGCAAGGCGAACTTCATACCCCCAGTGCTATCACCCGCAACCTGACGGGGCCTGAGTGCCGGGGCGCGGAGGGTTGAGCCGGGCTTGAGCGGCCCACGTGGTGCGCTAGCCTCTGGCCCGATGACGCCCGAACGCTACCAGAAGATTCTGCGGGTCCTGCGGCGGCGCCAGCCCACGCTGAGTGTCCTGATGGACGAGGTCAACAAGCCGCACAACCTCTCGGCCATCGTGCGGACCTGCGACGCGGTGGGCGTCCTAGAAGCCCACGCCGTGCCCCCCCAGGGTGGTCAGCTCGCTGGCTTTGGGAGCCACACCTACGCCGCCACCTCCGGCAGCGCCCACAAATGGGTGCCGGTACAGTCGCACGCGGACACCATCAGCGCCGTGCGCGGGCTTCAGGGCCGGGGCTTTCAGGTGCTCGCCACCCACCTCTCGCAGCGCAGCGTGGACTACCGCGAGCCCGACTACACCCGGCCCACCTGCGTCCTGCTGGGGGCCGAGAAGTGGGGTGTCTCGGACGAGGCCGCCGACGCCGCCGACGCCAACATCGTCATTCCGATGTTCGGGATGGTCCAGAGCCTGAACGTGTCGGTGGCTGCCGCGACCATCCTCTTTGAAGCGCAGCGGCAGCGGATGCTGGCCGGGATGTACGACGCGCCGCAGCTCTCGCCCGAGGACATGGCCCGCCTCGCCTTCGAGTGGGGCTACCCCGACCTCGTTCCCAGTTACCGTGAACGGGGCGAGCCCTACCCGGCGCTGGACGAGGCGGGGCAGATCGTGGACTGACTCCACGGAGGGCTCTGCGGCCTGTCCTCACCCCGGCGGCGCTAGACTGCCCCGTTTATGTTCAATCTCGAACTGCCTCCCTTCAATGCCGAGACGTGGGCGATTCTCGGCACCCTGCTGCTGCTGGAGGGCCTGCTCTCGGCGGACAACGCCCTCGTTCTCGCGGTGATGGTGCGCCACCTCAAGGGCGACCTCGCCCGCAAGGCGCTGGCCTACGGCATCGGCGGCGCGGTCGTGCTGCGCATCCTGGGCGTGCTGCTGGCCTCCTACGTGCTGGAGTACTGGTGGCTGCGGGCCTTTGGCGCCGCCTACCTCGCCTACCTCGCCATCAGCCACTTCGCCAAGCGCGGCCACAGCGAGGACGAGGCCGCCGCGAGTGCGCGGGGCCGGGGCTTCTGGGCGACCGTGGTGCTGCTCAACCTCACCGACCTCGCCTTTTCCGTCGACTCGATCCTGGCGGGTGTGGCGCTGATTCCCCGTGACATGCCGCGCGAGCAGGGGCTGACCATCGTGGTGATCGGCGGCGTGATGGGCCTGATCCTGATGCGGGTCGCGGCGACCCTCTTCCTGAAGCTGCTCAACCGCTACCCCGCGCTGGACAACGTGGCCTACGCGCTGGTGGGCTGGATCGCGGTCAAGCTCGGCGTGGAGACGCTGGAGGCCGCCCACGAGATCTATCCCTGGGTGCCCACCTTCCACATGCCCCAGCCCCTCTTCTGGACCGTGATGGTCGGCATCGCGGTGATCGGCACCTACCTGGCCACCCGCAAGCCCGCCATGAGCGAACCTGCCGCCGAGCGCCGGGCCGAGGCCATCGTGGGCGAGATGGACGCCACGGTCAGCGACGCCGCCGACGGACGCATCGACGGGCGCTGAAGCTCGCCCCCTCCCGGTCTCCGGGGGCCGCCTTCCAGATGGGGGGTGGCCCCCGTTCTTGTGCTGGGCGGTCTAAAGTAGGGCCCATGAGCGACCTGATGGACACCATTCGCCCCATCGCCAAGAAGACCGACAGCAAGATCCTGATGGTCGTGCTCGACGGTGTGGGCGGCCTGCCCCTCACCGTGAACGGCGACACCGAACTCGCGGCGGCGCAAACGCCCAACCTCGACGCGCTGGCGCTGGAATCGCAACTCGGGGAGGTCGAACTGGTGGGCGCCGGGATCACGCCGGGCAGCGGACCGGGACACCTCAGCCTCTTCGGGTACGACCCGCTGCGCTACGTGGTGGGGCGCGGCGCCCTCTCGGCGGTGGGCATCGGCGTGCGCCTGCGGGCCGGGGACGTGGCCGTGCGCGGCAACTTCGCCTCGCTGGGGGTGGGCCGCATCATCGCCGACCGCCGCGCCGGGCGCCCCAGCGACGAGAAGAACGCCGAGATCGTGGCGCGGCTGCGGGCGGCCATCCCCGAGATCGACGGCACCCCGGTCGAGATCTACACCGAGTCCGAGCACCGCTTCGTGGTGGTCTTCCGCTCGCAGGGGGTGGACGAGGCCGGTCAGGGCCTGGGCGCCAACCTCAGCGACGTGGACCCGCAGGTGACGGGCGTGCCCCCGCTCACCGCCGAGGCGGCCGACCCGGCGAGTGCCCGCACCGCCGAGCTGGTCAACGCCTTTGTCGCCCGCGCCGAGGCGGTCCTCGTGGACGAACCGCAGGTCAACGGCGTGCTGTTCCGGGGCTACAGCGACGTGCCGCATTTCCCGTCCTTCGCGGACACCTACGGGCTGCGGGCCGCCTGCATCGCCTCCTACCCGATGTACAGGGGCCTCGCCAGCCTCGTCGGGATGGACGTGCTGGAGGTGCAAGGCGAGGAGGACGCCCTGGACGGCAAGGTCGCCGCGCTCACCGCGCACTGGGCCGAGTACGACTTCTTCTATTTCCACGTCAAGAAGACCGACTCGGCGGGCGAGGACGGCGACTTCCACGCCAAGGCGAAGAAGATCGAACTGTTCGACGCCCTGCTGCCCCAGCTCCGCGCCCTGAACCCCGACGTGCTGTGCATTGTGGGCGACCACTCCACCCCCAGCAAGCTCGCCAGCCATTCCTGGCACCCGGTGCCGCTGCTGATCAGCAGCCGTTACGGGCGCAAGGATATGGCCGTCCGCTACACCGAGGAGGAAGCGGTCAAGGGCAGCCTGGGCCTGCGCCGGGGCACCGACGTGATGCCGCTGCTGATGGCGAACGCGCTCAAGCTGAACAAGTACGGGGCGTAAGGGAGGCGGCCAGCGCCAGAGGGGAGGGCTCCGGGTGGGCCTTCCCCTCAGCCCTGTTCGCGCACCCAGCGGGCAAGGTCGGACGTGTCCTGAGGCTGGGTCGTGTCCACCCGGCGCAGCGGCCCGTCCAGGGCGAGCGGCGTCCAGCACGCCCTCTCCGGCAATTCGGCGTGGTCGAAGGGCTGGTCGATCTGGGGCCGGGCACCCGAGGCCACCCGCGCCGCGTGCCTGCGCCGCAGTTCGTTCAGTGGGGCCTCGCAGAAGAGTTGAACGAGCTTGGCGCCGTGCGCCCGCGCCAGCCCCTCGATTTTCGACTCGCTCATTCCCCGGTAAAAGTGCGTCTCCAGCACCACGCTGCCGCCAGCCGCCAGCACCACCCCGGCGACGTGGTACATCAGCTCGAAACTCAGCGGCCCGGCCTGGGCGCGGGTCAGCCCCAGCAGGTGGTCGTGCAGGATGGCCTTGTACTCGTCCTTGCTGACCAACGGCCACCCCAGCTCCCGCGCCAGCCGTGAGCCGAGGTGGGTCTTGCCGGAGGCGGGCAGGCCGGAGACGACGAGGAGGGTGGGGGACATGATGGGAGGGTATGGGCTGTCCAGGTCCGAACGTCATCCGAAAGAGAGGGAAAGAGAGGAAGGCCCAATCTAACCTCCCTCTCTAACCTCCCTGAAACCTACTGGCTTCCATAGTTTCCTACCTCCGAGTGCTACCCTCCTGGTATGAAATTGAGTGTTAGCCTTCCTGAGCCGCAAGTCGACTTTCTGGACCATTATCAGCAGCGGCATCGCCTGAGCAGCCGCAGTGAAGTGTTGCAACTCGCATTGAAGTTGCTTCAAAAACGCGCGTTGGAGGAGGACTACCGCGCAGCGGGTGAAGAGTGGCAGAGCAGTGAGGACGCCGCCCTCTGGGACCGGGCCAGCGGGGACGGCCTGTGAGCCAGAGCAGTCTGCCCTTGCAACGTGGTGACCTCGTGCTGGTGAACCTTGATCCGGCTGTGGGCAGTGAAGCCAACAAGACGAGGCCCGCCGTGGTGGTCAGCAACGACCATGCCAATCTCACCTCGCCCGTGGTCACCGTCATTCCCATTACCAGCAACACGGCCCGCGTCTACTCCTTCCAGGTCTATCTCCCGCAGGAAGAGAGCGGCCTGGACCACGACAGCAAGGCCCAGGCCGAACAGATGAGGAGCCTCGACCGCCGCCGGGTGAGGGGGAGCCTCGGCCAACTGCCCGCCGAAGCCATGCGGCGACTGGACGCCGCACTGAGGCTGCATTTGACCCTTACCTGAACAGCTTCTGCCGCCAAACCAGAAGGAAGAAGCCGATGCGCAATGCCCCGGCTCCCTCCTCTGCTGAAAGCTGGTCGCTGACAGCTTCCTGCTTGCTTTAGAAGTCCATCCCGCCCATGTCGCCGCCGCCCATGCCGCCTGCCGGAGCGCCGCCGTTCTGGGCCTTCTCGGGCTTGTCGGAGACGATGGCTTCGGTGGTCAGGATCAGCGCGCCGATGCTCGCGGCGTTCTGAAGGGCGGTGCGGGTCACCTTGGCGGGGTCGACGATGCCAGCGGCGACCATGTCGTCCACGTACTCGCCGGTCGCGGCGTTGAAGCCGTAGCGGGGCTTGTCGGAGTTGATGACGGCGTTGACGATGACGCTGCCTTCCTCGCCCGCGTTCACGGCGATCTGGCGGGCGGGTTCCTCCAGGGCGCGGATCAGGATGCGGGCACCCGTGGCCTCGTCGCCGGTCAGACCTTCAGCGGCCGCACGGACGGCGGGGATCACGCGCAGCAGCGTGGTGCCGCCGCCCGCGACGATGCCTTCCTCGACCGCCGAACGGGCGGTGGAGAGGGCGTCCTCGTAGCGGTGCTTCTTCTCCTTGAGCTCGGTCTCGGTCGCCGCGCCGACGCGAATCACGGCCACGCCGCCCGCGAGCTTGGCGAGGCGCTCCTGAAGCTTTTCCTTGGCGTAGTCGGAGTCGGTGGAGTCGAGTTCAGCCTTGATCGCGTTGACGCGGGCGTCGATCTCGGTCTGCTCACCCTTGCCGTCCACGATGGTGGTCTCGTCCTTGGTGATGCGGATGCGGGCAGCGCGGCCCAGCATGTCCATGCCGACGTTCTCGAGCTTGTGGCCGAGGTCCTCGGAGACGACCTGTCCACCGGTCACGGCGGCGATGTCGCGCAGCATCTCCTTGCGGCGGTCCCCGAAGCCGGGCGCCTTCACGGCGGCGATGTTCAGCGTGCCGCGCAGCTTGTTCACGACCAGGGTGGCCAGGGCCTCGCCCTCCACGTCCTCGGCGATGATCAGCAGGGGACGGCCGGTCTGCGCGACCTTCTCCAGCACGGGCAGCAGGTCCTTGAGGGCGCCGACCTTCTTCTCGTTGATCAGGATGTAGGCGTCCTCGAGGACGGCTTCCATCGTGTCGGGGCTGGTGATGAAGTAGGGGCTGATGTAGCCCTTGTCGAACTGCATCCCTTCCACGACGTCCACCTCGGTGTCGAAGCCCTTGGACTCCTCGATGGTGATGACGCCTTCCTTGCCGACCTTGTCCATCGCGTTGGCGATTTCCTGGCCGACCTGCTCGTCGTTGGCGCTGATCCCGGCGACCTTCTTGATCGCGTCGCTGTCCTCGACGGGCACGGCGAGCTTCCTGATCTCCTCGATGGCGACCAGCACGGCCTTGTCGATGCCGCGCTTGAGGGCCAGCGGGTTGGCTCCGGCGGCCACGTTGCGCAGGCCTTCCTTCACGACGGCCTGCCCCAGCACGGTGGCGGTGGTGGTGCCGTCCCCCGTGATGTCGTTGGTCTTGGAGGCGACTTCCTTGAGCAGCTGGGCGCCGATGTTCTCGAGCTTGTCCTCGAGTTCGATCTCCTTGGCGACCGTGACGCCGTCCTTGGTGATCGTGGGAGAGCCGAACTTCTTCTCGATGACCACGTTGCGGCCACGCGGCCCGAGGGTCACCTTGACGGCGTTGGCGACGGCATTGACGCCGCGCTCGAGGCTGCGGCGGGCGGACTCGTCAAAAACAAGCTGTTTAGCCATGTGGAGTGCTCCTTAAACGTGCAGGGGAAACAGGGAGAACAAGAGAGGAAGGTGCTGACCCGGCGAAAGAGGCCCCGGGGCCTCTCGCCCGGGTCTTACTCGACGATGGCGAGAATGTCGCGCTCGCTGAGGATCGAGTAGTTCTTGCCTTCCAGCGTCACCTCGGTGCCGCCGTACTTGGCGAAGTACACGGTGTCGCCCGCATTGACATCGAGCGCGACGCGGGTGCCGTTGTCGAGCATCTTGCCGTTGCCCACGGCGATGACCTTGCCGCGCTGGCTCTTTTCCTTGGCGGTGTCGGGGACGTACAGCCCTCCGGCAGTCTTCTGCTCGGTTTCCTCGATGATCTCGACAAGCACGCGGTCGCCTAACGGTTTGAGCATGGATGAACCTCCTGTGGATGAGATGCGTTGGGGCTACGGCCGCCCAAGCTGGGCGGCTTTCGCCGTTCCAGACGGAATCCTAGTCGGGTGGACTCAAGAATGTCAACTCTGCGAATCCAACAATCTGAGTCCGGTGCGCTCAAGTGCGGCTGAGACGGCGGATTTCTCCTGTCCCACCTGACGTAACAGATCGGACATATATATGTCAGACCGCATGGTGTAAGCTGAGCCATCCCACCCAGGAGGCTCCCATGCCCAGACCCGACATCCTGACCCGTCCCGCGTTCGAGGCCGCCTTCGAGGACCTGCGCGGCGCTCCGGTGACCCTGGCCCTGCTGGACCTCGACCATTTCAAGACGCTCAATGATGCTCTGGGGCACACCGAGGGCGACCGGGTGCTGCGCGGGGTCGAGCGGCTGCTGTCGGGCAGCCTGCCGGGCGGCAGCGTGATCGGGCGGCTGGGGGGCGACGAGTACGCGGCGCTGCTCCCCGAGACGGCGGCGGAGACGGCGCTGATCCTCCTCGACGAGGTGATCCGGCACTTCCAGATTCACCGCGACCCCCACTGGCCGCGCACGCTGGGTCTGAGCGTGGGGCTGGCGGCGCGGCCCGCCCACGCCCACACCTTCGCCGACCTGCAACGCGCCGCCGACGAGGCGCTGCTGCGGGCCAAGCGCGAGGGCCGGGGCCGGGTGTGCATCTACGTGGAGGGCAAGATGGTCCTCAAATCCAACTACTACCCCAAGAGCCAGCTCGAACGCCTCTCCAAGCTCTCGGGAGCGCTGGGCCGCACCGAGGCCAGCCTGCTGCGGGAAGCGCTGGACGAGCTGATCGAGAAAAACCGGGGAGCGCTGTGAAGGCGAGCGCGAGCGGTCAGCCCTCGGCGGTCAGCCGTCAGGAAGGCTTCCCGGAAGGCTGGCACGCCGCTCTCTCCGAAGCCTGGACCGCCTACCTGCATGGTTCGTATCCCATCGGTGCGGCCATCGTGGACGGGGCCGGGGAAGTGATCGCGCGGGGGCGCAACCGGCTGGGGGAGGGGCGGGCGGTGGATGGGGTAATCAGTGGGCACCGGCTGGGACACGCCGAGGTCAATACCCTGCTGACGTTGCCGGAATTGACGGCCGAGGAGTCGCGCCAGTTGACGCTCGTCACGACAGTGGAACCCTGCCCGATGTGTCTGGGTGCCATGTTGATGGCCCGCATCGGGCGGCTGGCTTTTGCCGCTTCCGATCCCTGGGGCGGCCATACCGATGCCCTTACCGACACCTTTTACCCTCGCCAGAAGAATGTGCAAGTGTCGCGTGCCCCGGAGGAGGTCGAGCGGATGTGTACGGTCCTCCTGCTGACTTTCTTTCTGGACCACTCAATGCCGCGCGAACACGGTTTTTTCGTGAGTCATCAGGAACAGCACCCCCACCTGTTTGAGGCAGCCCTCCAACTTCATGCTTCTGGTGCGCTCGCCGCCCTCCGCACCCGGCAGGCGCCGCTGAGCGAGGCACTCTCCCTCCTGAACGGTGAGCAGGCATGACCGCGCCCTTTCTCAACCTCTCGCCTTCGGAAGCCCGGAGAGGGCGGACGTCGGCCTGGATTGAACGCGGGGACGGGCGGGTGCTGATGGTGGCCCTCAACCGGGGCGGCTGGACCCTGCCCGGCGGCGGCATCCACCCCGGCGAGACGCCGCAGCAGGCGGCCGTGCGCGAAGCCTGGGAGGAAGCGGGGGCGCACGGCGAGGTGGCAGGTGAGCCGTTCAGGATGTACGGGGCCTGGGACGAGGCGCAGGAGTGCGTCCCCCTGCGCCTCCTCGCGCTGGAGCCCAGCCCCGAGGGCCGCCCGGTCGCCTGGGTCAACCCCCGCTCGCTCCCCTGGGCCGACGACGTGCAACTGCGGCAGGTGCTCGCGGCGCGGGGAGAGACGCCCCCGGCGCTGGCCCGGCCGCCGCTCGTCGTGGGGGCCACGAAGGGGGCAGCGGCGCACGGCTTTGCCCACTCCTGCTCGTTCGAAACTGGGCGACTGCTGAGAACGTTGGCCGCCTCGCGTCCCGGCGGGCGGGTGCTGGAACTGGGGGGCGGAATGGGTGTGGGCACGGCGTGGCTCCTCGCGGGGCTGGACGCTGCGGCGCGGCTCCTGACGGTGGACGCGGACCCGGTGTGTGCCGGGGCCGTCGCCTCCCTGCTGGCGGGTGACCCCCGCGCCGAGGCCCGCTGTGCCGACTGGCGGGAAGCGCTGAAGGGCGGCCCCTTCGACCTGATCTTCGTGGACTGCGCCCCGGCGAAAGGGGAGGAGGGTCTGGACGCCCTCGTGGACGCGCTGCGCCCCGGCGGACTGCTGGTGCTGGACGACTTCAGCCCGCCCGCCTTCCTCCCGGAGCGGCTGCACGGCGGTGACTCCCTGCGGGACGCACTGTTCACCCACCCGCGCCTCCTCTGCACCGAGGTGGGCGCGAGCCGCCGCGAGAATGCCCTGCTGGCGACGAGGACCGTGTGACCTTCCACCTGACCCTGTTGCGCCACGGCCGCAGCCGCGCCGACGACGAGGGCGTTCACGAGGGCCGCTACGACTCGCCCCTCACGGCGGTGGGCCGCGCCCAGGCGGGAGCGCTTGCGGTCTACTGGCAGGCCCACCCGCCGGGCTTTGGCCGGGTGTACGCCTCCACCCTGGTCCGGGCGCACGAGACGGCGACCCTCGTGG
Source organism: Deinococcus rhizophilus (assembly GCF_030271215.1). Classification (GTDB taxonomy): domain Bacteria; phylum Deinococcota; class Deinococci; order Deinococcales; family Deinococcaceae; genus Deinococcus; species Deinococcus rhizophilus. The sequence continues at coordinate 39,174 of NZ_JASNGB010000003.1, forward strand.
CGGGGGCGCTGGAATTGCCCGTCACGCCGACGCCGCTGCTGATGGAACACGACAATGGCCCCCTCGCCGGACTGTCCCACGCGGAAGCGCGGGCGAGGTATCCCCTTCCCGAGTTCCGCCACGACCTCTCGCCCCTGACGCGGGACGGCGGCGAGTCGCAGGCGGGCATCCGCGCCCGCGCCCTGCTCGCGCTGGAGTTGATCTGGCGGGGCGGGGCAGAAAACGTGCTGGTGGTGTCGCACGGCGGTTTTCTGAACGCCATGCTGCGCGAGCTGACCGGGGCGCACCGGGGCCGCTTCCGCTTCGGGGACACGGCCTTCGCCACGGCCGAGCTGTCGCGGGAAAGTCATACGGCGGTGGTGACGGGGGTCAACCTCACGCCGCACCTGTGAGTGCTGACACCCTGGCCGCTACTCCCCGCGCAAGAGCCCATACGGGTTGATCGCCCCGCCCACCCCGTAGATGCCGTAGTGCAGGTGCGGCGGCGTGCCCTGGGCGTTCCCGCTGTCGCCCACGTAGCCCACCACGTCCCCGGCCTCGACCCAGTCGCCTTCTTTCAGGTCCTCGCGGTAGCGCTCCAGATGGGCGTAGTAGTGGCGCTGTCCGCCCGGCCCCAGGAGCATCACCGTGCGCCCGCCCAGACGGTTCTCGCCCACGTTGACGACCACGCCCGGCGTCGTGGCGAGAATCGGCGTGTCGCGCGGCGCGAAGATGTCCACGCCCTCGTGCCGCCGCCCCTGGGAGCGGGCCGCGCCCCAGGTGTCCACGAAGCGCTGTCCCGGCAGCGGGTTGGGCAGGCTGCCCTCGGTGGGCGTGGGCGCGGCGAGCAGGGCCGAGTAACGCCGGGCGTGTTCCAGGTAGGGCCACAGCAGATAGGCGGCTCCGGCGAGCACGGCGAGCGTCAGCAGGAGGCGGAGGAAACGGCGCACCCTTCCAGCATGGGGGCCTGACCCGGCCCGGACGGCGCCCCAGGGCACGGTCCCGGCGTTACCCTTCCTCTCATGCCGCCTAATTCGGGCTATGTCTACCGCGAGCGCGTCCCCGCCTGGGCACAGGGGCTGACCGTGCTGGCCTACCTGACACGGGCGCACACCCATTCGGACGCAGCGGCGTGGCAGGCCCGGCTGCAGGCGGGCGAGCTGCGGCTGGACGGCGGGGCGGCCCACGGCGGGGAGGTGCTGCGTCCCGGACAGCGCCTCGACTGGCACCGTCCCCCCTGGGAGGAGGAAGCGGTGCCGCTGGACTTCGCGGTCGTCCACGAGGACGCGGCCATCGTCGCGGTTGCCAAGCCTTCCGGCCTGCCCACGCTGCCGGGCGGCGGCTTTCTGGAAGGCACCCTGCTGACCCAGGTGCGCCAACGCTGGCCGGAGGCGCGGCCCCTGCACCGGCTGGGGCGCGGCACGTCGGGGCTGGTGCTGTTCGCCCTGACCGGGGCGGCGGCGGCCACCCTCGCGCGGGCGTGGCGGGAGGACGAGGTGGGCAAGGTCTACCGGGCGCTGGGCAGCGGCCACCCCGACTGGCAAGAGCGGGCACTCACCACGCCGGTCGGCCCGGTGCCGCATCCCCGGCTGGGCACGGTGCACGCGGCAAGTGCGGCGGGCAAGCGCTCGCTCAGCGTGGCGCGGGTGCTGGAGCGGCGCTCGGACGCGACCCTCTTCGAGGTGGACCTGCACACCGGGCGGCCCCACCAGATTCGCATCCACCTCGCGGCGGCGGGGCACCCTCTCGTGGGCGACCCCCTCTACGCCCCCGGCGGCCTGCCCCGCGCGGACGACCCCGGCCTCCCCGGTGATCTGGGCTACCTCCTCCACGCCGGGCGGCTGACCCTGACCCACCCGCTGACGGGCGAGCGCCTGCTCCTGCGGGCCGAACCTCCGGCGGCGCTGCGGCGGGCCGGGGAGTAGGGGAAGGACTGCGACCTGGCTCCCAGCCTCTCCCCACCCAGCCGCTACACTCCCCCGGTGAGTTCTCCCGCCGCCCTGCCCGCCCACCTCTGGACCCTGGACTCCGGCCTGACGGTCGCCTTCGAGCGCCGCCAGGGGCCGGGATTCGCCTTCGACCTGCGCATTCCGGTGGGCAGCGCCCACGACCCGCGCGGGCAGGAGGGAGCGGCGGGCGTGCTGGAGGAATGGCTGTCCAAGGGGGCCGGGGGCCGGGACGCCCGCGCCCTGGGGGACGCCTTCGACGACCTCGGCGTGCGGCGGGGTGGGGGCGTGGGGCCGGAAGCGACCCGTGTGAGCCTCAGCGGCCTGAGCGCCGACCTGCCCGCCGCGCTGGGCCTGGTGGCCGACCTGGTGCTGCGGCCAGAGCTGCCGCCGGGGGAACTGCCGGTCCTGACCGACCTCGCCCGGCAGGACCTGGAGGCGCTGGAGGAGAGCCCGCCCGACCGCCTCGCGGTGGAGGCGCGGCGGGCGGCCTTTCCGCCCGACCCCGCCTCGCCCCACGCGGGCTATGTCCACCCCGCGAGCGGCACGCGGGAGGGCCTCTCGCGCCTGACGCCGGAGGGGTTGCGGGCCTTCCACGCCGGGTATCCGGCGCGGGGCAGCGTGCTGGGGCTGGTGGCCGACGCCGATCCGGGGGAGGTGCGCGGCCTCGTGGAGCGGGCCTTCGCGGGCTGGAACGGAGGGGAACCGGGGGTCGTCCCTGCGCGGTTCGTTTCCGGTGCCCGCGCCCACATCCCCCACCCGGAGGCCGAGCAGACCCACCTCAGCGTGACGGCCTCCGGCATCTCGCCACTCAGTCCCGACTGGCTGCGCTGGCAGCTCGCGCTGACGGCCCTCTCGGGCGGAAGTGCCAGCCGCCTCTTTCACGCGGTGCGCGAGGAGCGGGGGCTGGCCTACAGCGTGGGGGCCTCACCGGTGGTGCTGGGGGGGCAGGGGTTTGTCAGCGTCTACGCGGGCAGCACGCCGGGCCGCGCCGGGGAGACGCTGGAGGTGCTGCTCGCGGAACTCGGCCGCCTGGGGGCCGGGCTGGAGCCTGCCGAGTTCGAGCGGGCCCGCCGGGGCCTCCTCGCCGGGGTGGTCTTCGGCGCCGAGAGCCTGCGCTCGCGGGCCGGGGGCCTGACCCGCGACCTCGCCCTCTTCGGCCGGGTGCGGCCCCTCGCGGAGCTGCGGGCGGCGGTCTCGGCCCTCACGCTGGACGACGTGAACGCCTTCCTGGCCGGATACGATCCCCTCGCCGGGGCCACGGTGGTCACCCTGGGGCCGGAGGCGGCGGGCCAGGGCACCGGGGAGGCCGCGTGACCCTGCGGGAGCGGCGGTTCCCGAACGGCCTGACCCTGCTGCTGGAGCCCGACGAGGCCGCGCAGACCGTCGCGGCGGGCTATTTCGTGGCGACCGGGGCGCGGGAGGAGCGGCCCGGGGAACTTGGCGCCTCCCACTTCCTCGAACACCTGATGTTCAAGGGGTCGGAGTCGGTCCCGTCTGCCGAGCTCAACGCCCGCCTCGACGACCTCGGTGGGCACGCCAACGCCTTTACCGGCGAGGAAGCCACCGTCTACCACGCGGCGACGCTGCCCGAGCAGGGAGGCGAGCTGCTGGAGACGCTGACCGAACTGCTGCGCCCCGCCCTGCGCCCGGCCGACATCGAGGCCGAGCGCGGCGTGATCCTCGAGGAAATCGCCATGTACGCCGAGCAGCCCGCCGTGCGCGTGGCCGACGAGCTGCGGGCCAGCTACTGGGGTGAGCACGGGCTGGGCCACTCCATCCTGGGGACGCCGCAGACGGTGGGCGGGCTGACGCGCGAGGTGCTGGCCCGCAACTGGCAGGAACGCTACGGGGCCGGGCGGGTGACCCTGACGGTGGTGGGCGCCTTCGACCCGGACGCGGTGGAAGCCTGGGCCGCGCGGGAGCTGACAGGCTGGCCCGCTGGTCTTCCGGCGCCTGCCCCCGCTCCGGCGGTGCCGCGGCATCCCGGCACCTTCCGCTTCCTGCGCGACGAGGGCCTCAGCCGGGTGCAGGCGGCCCTTGCCCTTCCCGGCCTGTCCGCCCGTCACCCCCTGCGTGAGGCGGCGACGGTGCTGGCCGAGCTGATCGGCGGCGAGAACGGCGACCTGTACTGGGCGCTGCTGGACACCGGTCTGGCCGACAGCGCGGATCTGGGGCACCTGGACTACACCGACGTGGGCACCTTTGAAGGCGGCTTCTCCTGCGACCCCGAGCGCTTCGTGGAGGTGCAGGCCGCTTACCTGGACGTGCTGCGCTCGGCCGGGGACAGGCTGACGCCGGAGCGGGTGCGCCGGGCCGCCCGCAAGCTCGCCGTGTCCACCCTGCTGCGGGCCGAGACGCCGGGGGGCCGCCTCTTCGCACTGGGCATGGACGCGCTGACAATGGGCGAGGCCCTGACGACCGAAGAGCAGGTGGCCCGTTTTGAGCGGGTCTCGCTGGAGGCGGTGCGGGCGGTGCTGGACCTATGCCCGCTGGAGGGGGCAACGGGGGTAGGGATGGGAGGAGTAGTGCAATGAGTCACGTTTGCCTCTGCTTCATCCGGGCCTTATAGTGCTGTCACCGGAAATCATGGCTGCCTTCTCAGGTGGCCGTCTGTCTACAGCTTCATGCTGGCGACAGGGCCCGTTGATTGTTCGCGTTCCTCACCGGTATCTTAAGGAGTTCAGATGAAGCCATCGCGTACCCTGCCCCTCGCCCTCCTGACCGGCCTGCTGTTGGCTGCCTGTGGTTCCAGCGCTGATCGTCAGGCTCCCAACGTTGATCTGCAGGCGACCCTGAACGGTACGGCTGTGAATCTGACGGCCACCGTCTCCGACAACGTCGGCGTAACGTTGGTGGAGTTCTACCGTGGCACTGAGAAGATTGGGGAAGACCGCGAGACCCCCTACACGGCCACTGACACGGTGACCTCCGCCCAGAACGGCACCCTGACCTACCGCGCAGTCGCGCTTGACGCGGCGGGTAACCGTGGCGAAGACACTGCCACCGTGAATGTGGCCATCGACGCCGCGCCCACCGTGAGCGTCAGCGCGAGCAGTACGGCCCTGACGCGAGATGCTTCCGTGACGGTGCGGGCCAATGCCCAAGACGACCGCGGCATCACCAAGGTCGAATTCTACCTTGACGGCCAGTTGGTCTTCACGGATACGGAGCCGCCCTACGAAACCACGCTGCCCTTTACCTTCCGTCAAAACGGCGTGCGGACGATCCGGGTGGTGGCCTATGACACGGCTGGTCAGACCGCCGAGGCGACCCAACTCGTGACTGTGGCGCTGGATCCCGGCGAGGACAACGACGTGTTGGAGCGGGCCACCCTGATCAATATTGGCGAGGGGGTCAATGCCCGCATCGCTGGCGTGGCCCGTGACCGTGACTACTACCGCTTTAACGCCCAAGAAGGTGAGCGTCTGCGCCTGACGGTGCGTACCCGGAGCGGCCCCTTTCCGCAGAGCACCCTGGACCCGTATGTAGAAATCCTGATGCCCGACGGCCGTACGGTGCTGGAGCGTGACGACGACAGCGGTGAGGAATACGACGCCGATATCCGCTTCAATGCGCCCCAGGCGGGCACCTACTACGTGATGGTGACCAGCTTCGATATCTATGACGACGAAACGGCCACCGACGACGACATCAACAACCAGTACCGCATCGAACTGGAGCGCCGTTAAGGTCGCTGCTCACCAAGGAGACTGACTTTGAATACTCCGCGTACTACCACCCTGCTGCTCACGGCGGCCATCCTGCTGGCCGGATGCGGCAGCCAGACTGCCCGTCAACCCGCCCCGAACACTCCGGCCACAGGCCAGAGTGGCACCGCTGTCCAAGTGCCCGTCAGTGAGATCGCCAGCACCACGGGCCGCTACTTCGTTGAGTTGGAGGGAGATCCCACGGTGCTGGGTGCTCAGAGTCTGCAAAGCCAGCAGGCGAGCTTCCGGGCACAGGTCGCGCAGGCTGGGATTCGCTGGCAGGAGCACAGCAGCTACCAACGTCTCTTTAACGGCTTCAGCGTCAGCGTGTCGCCCGCCGAGGCCGCACGCATCTCGCGCATGCCCGGGGTTCTCAGTGTCTTCCCCGTTGTGGAGGTCGAGCGCCCGCAGGCCCTGCTGGAGCAGGGAGCTTCCGAGACGCAGGTGCAAACGGCAGCGGGGCTGACCGGCGCCACCTATGTCCGTGAAGAACTGGGTCTGACCGGCAAGGGCGTCAAGGTTGCCGTGATGGACACCGGCATTGACCTCGATCACCCGGCGTTCAAGAACCGTGTGGTGGCCGGGTACGACTTCGTGGGTGATGCGTTCGGCGGCGAGGACGAGAATGGTGACATTGTCACTACGCCCACTCCCGACGACAACCCCGACGACTGCGGTGGTCACGGCACGCACGTCGCAGGCATCGTGGGAGCCAACGATCCCACCAATGGGTTTATGGGGGTCGCGCCCGACGTGCAGTTCGGTGCCTACAAGGTCTTTGGCTGCGAGGGATCGACGAACGCCGACATCATGCTTCAGGCCATGGAGCGCGCAGAGGCCGACGGCATGGACGTGCTGAACATGAGCATCGGCGCCGCGTTTCAATGGCCCTCCTATCCCACGGCCAAGGCTGCCAGCCGTCTGGCCAAGCGCGGCATGATCGTTACCGTGTCGGCGGGCAACAGCGGCACCAGTGGTCAGTACGCGACGGGCGCACCTAGCCTCGGCGAGAACGTGATCTCGGTCGCTTCTGTAGACAACACCAAGCTTGAACTCGGCGTTCTCGTGTTGGCTGCCGATGGGAGCCGCCTGGGCTACGCGGTCGCGACTGGCGCCCCCGATCCCGAAACGGGCCTAAGCCTGCCCCTTGCCAAGGCGCCAGGCAGTACCCCCACGACTGCCAACGACGGTTGCACCGTCAATGGTGTAAGCCCTTACGCCCCGAACAGCCTGGAGGGCAAGGCGGTCTTGATTCGCCGCGGCACCTGTTCGTTCCGCGAGAAAGCGCTGAACGCGCAGGCGGCGGGCGCCAAAGCGGTGCTGATCTACAACAATGCTCCAGGTGTGGTGTCGGCGACGGTCGCTCCCAGTCTTGCCAACGACAACGTGGTGATTGAGATTCCGGTTGTCGGTATCACTCCGGAAGACGGAGCTCGCCTTGATGCGGCCATGGGCTCGACCGTCACTTTCACGGGAGACACCCAACTGTTCCCTAACATCACTGGCAACACCCTGAGCAGCTTTTCCAGCTACGGACCGTCGCCTGACCTTGACCTCAAACCTGACGTTAGCGCTCCCGGCGGCCTGATCAAGAGCACTTACCCGCTGAGCCAGGAAGCGACGGGCTACGCGGTGCTGAGCGGCACCAGCATGGCGGCCCCTCATGCGGCCGGTATCGCTGCGCTGCTGTTGGAAAAGCACCCTCAACTCGCCAGCATCGATGGCAACGCCCGTCGTCTGTTCCAGAACACGGCTGTGCCCGGAAACTACTTCCTGAGCGGCGCGATTAGCCCCTTCGTGGACTTCGTGCAGCGGCAGGGCGCGGGCCTGCTCAACGCGCCCGCGGCGCTCGCGGCGCTGGAAAGCGGTGTCAGCGTAACCCCCAGCAAGATCGCCATGGGCGAGAGTGAGGCGTTCCCCACCCGCACCAAGGTCCTGACCCTGCGGAACAATGGGTCCACCCGCCAGATCTATCAGGTCTACCATGTGCCTGCGCTGGGCATCCAGGGCACGACCTTCGCTCCCCGGCCCGCGGTGATCGCCGCCAATGTCAGCATCAATGGTGAATCGGCCGAGATTGAGGGTGGCGGTCTCAGCATCAGCGTGGCCCCCTACTCGAGTGTGGAGCTGGAAGTCGCAATCACCGCGCCCACGGCTCCGGCCCTGGGACAGTACGGCGGACACATCGTGATGCAGGGCGTGACTGGGGTCAGCTTGAGCGTGCCCTACGGCGGCCTGATTGGTGACTACCAGAACATTCAGGTGCTAGGGAACATCTCGCTGCCGGGCTATGGTCTGGGCAACACGTTGCGCAACTTCCCGGCGCTCTATGACGCCGTGGCCGGGCAAATTTTCTTCGAGGGTGCCACGCCTACGGAAAAGCCGGTCTTTACGCTGCGTGAGGTCAACGTGGCGGATGAGGGCGAGGAGGAGCAACTGGTTCTCGACATTCCGCGCCTGTGGGTCCACCTCGCGCACCAGTCGCGCTGGATCGAGATGGACGTGTTGGATGCCAGTGGTAGCCTCGTGGACACCGTGTCGCGTGACGAGTACGTGGGCCGCAACGCCACGAACAGCTACACTGGACCTGGTAGTAGCGCTTACTACACTTGGAGCTGGGACGGAACCCTCGCCAATGGAAGCGCGGCGCCCAACGGCGACTATCAACTGCGCCTGCGCGTCCTGAAGGCCCTGGGCGACGAGAGCAACCCCAACCATATCGAGACGTACACCAGCCCGGTGTTCGGCATTCAGCGCTAAACGAGTTTGACAGGGGGCCAGGTCGCATAGACCTGGTCCCTTGCCCATTGCCGTCGCCGCAGTTTCAGGCCAGTGGTGCCCGCACGCTGGCCAGCACCTCCTCAATCACTCCTTCCAGCGTCAGCGGCCCCGTGTCAATCACCTGCGCATCTGGTGCGGGGGCACTTTGCACGGTGTCGAGGCGGTCGCGTTCGGTGAGTGCCGCTTCGATGACAGGCACGTCCTCCGGGCGCTCCTTCGCCCGGCGCTCGGCGCGGACGCGGGGGCTGGCGGTGAGGTAGAACTTGGCCTCCGCGTGCGGAAAGACGGTGGTGCCCATGTCCCGCCCCTCGGCCACGAAGGGCTCGGGCAGGGCCCGCAACTGGGCGTCCACCCAGGCCCGTACCTCTGGCAGGGCCGCGACCGCGCTGACCCCCGCGTCCACCCGCGAGGAGTGCAGCTCGAGCGTCAGCTCGCGCTCGCCTGCCCAGACCCGGTTGCCCTCGGCGCGGGGTTCGAGCCGCAGGGAATTCCCTTGGAGATGGGCGAGCAGGGCCGCCGCCTGATGTAGCGGCAGGCCCGCCTCCAGTCCCAGCAGGGTCGCGGCGCGGTAGAGCAGGCCGCTGCTCACATAGGGAATGCCCAGCGCCCGCGCCACGCCCGACGCCACACTCGATTTGCCGCTGGCCGCCACGCCGTCTATCGTCACGATCACCCGTCCAGTGTAGAGGGCGTCACGGCCCCTCTTCTCAGGCCCCTTCCCGCTAGACTGCCCCTGTGAAACGCGCCCTGCTGATTCTCACGGCCCTGCTGACCCTGACCGCCTGTCAGGACCAGGAAGCCAGCACCACCGATACCTCCGCCAGCCAGACCGAGGAAGCCCAGACCGACACGCCCGCCACGGAAGAGACCGCAGCGGAGACCGAGGAGGCGAACGCCGAGGACGAGGCGGCCACCGAGAGCGCCGACGCCGAGGCCAATGCCGAGAAGGTCACCGAGCCCGGCCCGGTTCCGGCGGGCTATACCCTGGTCCCCGCGCTCTCGGAGAAGCCCGTGCGCGAGTACAAGGCCGAGCCCGACTTCGCCCTGGAAGAGGGCAAGGACTACTACGCCCTGATCGACACGACCAGGGGGCAGATTCTCGCCGACCTGTACGAGCAGGAGACGCCCGTCACGGTGAACAACTTCGTGACGCTGGCCCGCAACCATTACTACGACGGCATCAAGTTCCACCGCGTCATCGAGGACTTCATGGCGCAGACCGGCGACCCGACAGGCACCGGCAGCGGCGGCCCCGGCTACCAGTTTGCCGACGAGTTCCGCACCGATCTGACCTTCGATGCCCCCGGCATCCTGGCGATGGCGAACAGCGGCCCGGCGACCAACGGCTCGCAGTTTTTCATCACCTTCGCCCCCACCGACTTCCTGAACGGTAAGCACACCATCTTCGGCAAGGTGGTGCAGGGCGACGACGTGCTGGGCAAATTGACCCGCACCTCCGACGCCAGCTCCGGGCAGGAGGCCCCCATCGAGGGGGTCACCCCCGACGAGATGGTCACCGTGCGGATCGTCACCAAGGGCTGATCCGCGCCACAGGGAGAGGGCCTCGCCTGCGAGTCGTGCAGGCGAGGCCCCCCCTTTGGCAGCTACTCCTCGTCCGCGAAGTACTCGAAGCGGAAGGAGCCAATCTCCACGGTGTCGCCCTCCCGCGCCCCGGCCCGCTTGAGTTCCTTGTACAGTCCCTGGCGCTTGAAGAGGCCCGAGAGATACTCGGCGGCGTCCTCCATATGGCGCGAGAAGCGGTCCAGCCGCGCCTCGAAGCCGCCGCCGTGGACCTCCCAGACCCGCTCGGGTTCGGTCTGGCCGCGCTCGGGGGGGCCTTCGCGGAAACTCAGCGTCAGGGGCTCCTCGCGCACCTCGTCGGGTTCGACCTCCAGCGCCTGGGACTGTGCCCACAGCTCGCGGTCGGGCAGCAGCTGGAAGAGGGCTTCCCGCAACCCGGGGAGTCCCGCGCCCGTCTTCGCGCTGACCGGCAGCACCGGGAGGCCGAACCCGGCCAGCTCGTCCTCCACCATCGCCACGAGGTCGGCGTCGACCAGTTCGACCTTGTTCAGCGCGAGGGCGGCGGCGTTGTCCAGCAGGGTGGGGTCGTAGGCCCGCAGCTCGGCCTGGAGCGCCTGCAGTTCCTCCACCGGGTCGCGGGTCACGTCCAGCACATACACCAGCAGCCGGGTGCGGCTGATGTGGCGCAGGAACTCCAGCCCCAGCCCCTTACCCTCCGACGCGCCCTCGATGATGCCGGGAATGTCGGCCATCGTGAAGCGCTCGCCCGCGCCCTCGCGCTCGACCACACCCAGGATGGGGGAAAGGGTCGTGAAGGGGTAATCCGCGATGGCCGGATTGGCCCGCGAGAGCGCCGCCAGCAGGCTGCTCTTGCCCGCGTTGGGGTAGCCCACCAGCCCCACGTCCGCGATCAGGCGCAGCTCCAGCCGCACCCGCCGCTTTTGCCCCGGCGTGCCCAGTTCGGCAAAGCGCGGCGCCTGCCGGGTGCTGCTCACGAAGGTCGAGTTGCCCCGCCCGCCCAGCCCACCCCGCGCGACGACCTGCTCCTGCCCCACCCGCACGAGGTCGGCAATCACCTTGCCACTGTCGCGGTCAAAGGCGGTGGTTCCCACCGGCACGTCGATATAGAGGTCACCGCCGTCCGAGCCCTGACGCAACCTTCCCTCGCCGTAGGCCCCGTTCTCGGCCTTGAACTTGCGCCGCCCGACGAGGCGCTCCAGACTCTCCACGCCCTCGATGGCCCGCAGGATGATGCTGCCCCCGCGTCCGCCGTGGCCGCCGTCCGGGCCGCCCTTTTCCATGTACTTGGCCCGGTGGAAGCTCATGCTGCCGTCGCCGCCATTTCCGGCCACCAGCTCAATGTCCAGCACGTCACGAAATGCCATGGGGCACCTCCTTTTGTTGTCTCGTCTCAGCTTGTTATCGAGTCTCAAAAAAGCACGCCCCGCCGCGTCGCCGGGCAGGGCGTGCCGTACTGCTGGGGTTCAGTCGGCGGCGACTTGCGCCTGCACCGTCTCCACACTGATGAAACGGCCCTTCTCACCCCGGTTGGTGAAGATGACCTTGCCGTCCGTCAGGGCAAACAGGGTGTGGTCACGGCCCATGCCCACATTCGCGCCTGCCTTGAACTTGGTGCCGCGCTGCCGCACGAGGATGTTCCCGGCGACCACCACTTCGCCGCCGAACTTCTTCACGCCCAGGTACTTGGGGTTGCTGTCGCGTCCGTTCTTGGACGAACCCACGCCTTTCTTGTGTGCCATTTCAGTTCACCTCTTTTGTCGGGAAATCAGCCCTGAATGCCGGTAATCCGGATCGCCGTGTAGTTCTGGCGGTGGCCGGTGCGGCGGCGGTACTGGATGCCGCTCTTGTACTTGCGGATGTAGATCTTGGGGCCACGGCCGTGCTCGACAACCTCGGCCTGTACCGTGAACCGGCCCGCGTCCGCGCCGAAGATGGTCTGCTCGCCACCGACGAACAGGGGCGTCAGGCTCAGGGTTGCCCCGGCCTCGCCCGTGAGGGACTCCACGTACACGACGTCGCCTTCCTGCACGCGGTACTGCTTGCCGCCGCTCTGAATGATCGCAAACATCCTTACCTTCCTCCTGCCGCGCCGGGAACGCTGCCCCGGTGTCCGGCTTCTTCGCTCGCCCGGCCCGCCCAAGGACGGGGGGCGAGTCACCAGTGAAAAATCCTAGCACACCGCCCGCGCCGGAGCCACACACCGAAACATGCCGGAAGTGCCCGAACCGGGCGGGGTCTCTTCGGGGAGAGCGCCGGAACGAGCCAGTCATCACCCGCCCCCGCTGTGGGAGCGTTTTTCCGGTGATGTGCCGCTTGCGGTGTCTCTCGCGTGTCCTCGCGGTACACGCTGGCTCGGCGCTGCGGGGCCGAGTCGTCTGCCTGGGGAAAACCTCCGGGGTGGGCGACCCCTGGGGGCCGCTTTGCCTGCGGGGCAGGATAACAGAGAGGCCGCGCCCCCTCCCGCAGCCGGGGCTACCGCGCCCGGTAGATGATCCGGCCCCGCCCGTCCGTCTCCCGCGTCACTTCCAGGGGCCTGCTCAGCCCAGGATGGGTGACGACCAGCTTGCCGGAGGGTGCCCCGACCCAGTTCGGCTCGACCACGAAGGTCAGGGACATCTGGGGACCCTGCTGTTCCAGCCACACCACGTCTTTAACCGTGACCGTGCCCTGCTGCGTCTCCACGGCCGCCCCCGTGATGGGGATAAGGGTGTACTCCGGGAACGCGGCAGGTCGGTAAAACCCCCTGGTGGTGAAGGAACCCTGGAGCCTGCCCTCGATGACGAGGAGGGGAGCGCCTGCCTGCAGGTGGGCGAGCACCGGCTCCAGCCACGGGGAGAGGGTGGCGTTGAGACGGTCGGCGGCCTCCTGCGCCTGCCCCAGCGCCGCCCCCGACGGAACGGTCTGCGTGGGGGTGCGGCTTCCCAGCAGCAGTTCGAGGGGCGTCACGCCTGCTGCCACCCGCGCCTTCCACCGCAGCGGGTCGCCCTCCTGATCGAGAAGCAGCCCCGCCAGCGCCCCCAGACGGTACGCCTCGGCCGTGAGGTCCGGCCGGGCTGCCGGGAGCCCCTGGGGCAGGTACAACGCCAGCGCCGAGGCATTCCCGTCCGCCCCCTGGGTCATCAGCCCCACCCGCACCTCGAAGTAGGTCGCGCTGCCCTCGACGATATCGGTCCACTGGCTCAGGCGCACTTCCTCCGGGAACCTGGTTTTCCAGCCCTGATACAGTCCGGCGGCCTCGGTCAGCAGACGGCTGCGCCGGGCCGGGTCCGGAGTGGTGAGGGCGTCCAGCAGCCTCCCGCCCAACTCTCCCCGGTAGGCGCGGGGTTCGGCCACCACCGGGTAAGTCTGCGCCCGGCGGCTTTCCCCACCGAGGAGGCGCGTGACCTCCGGCCAGTTGTTTCCCTGCACAAAGGCGTGGAAGGTCTCGTGCACGATGAGTTGAACCCATCTCCCCTTCATCAGCTCGGGCGGCAGGCTCAGGGACGCGGCGTCGAGTCGGTAGTACGCCCGGCGCTGCGCCCGGTCATGCTCGAAGCTCAGGCCCGTGGCCTGCCGGATGGACGCGGGCAGCTCTGCCAGCGGGAAGCTCGACACCTGCCCGGACTTCAGCCGGTAGGCCGTGACACCGTCCGTGACGACCGTCTCCACCGCTGCCTGTTGGCCCCCAGGCCACGCCAGACCGTAAAAGCGCTCACGGGCGGCCAGCTCACGCGCCAGCGGACGGAGGTGCCCCTCCAGGGCGGAGAGGCTGGCTGGCGCGGCTTCCTGAGCGGCTTGACGGGCCTGAGCCGACGCAACTGGGCTGAGAGTGAGCGTCAGAAAGCCGCAGAGGAGGGCTACCGACAACCTCGTCCGGAGAGGAAGCCTCTCCCGCGCCCACGTCAGGACGACGTGCCCGGACAGCTTCATGCCCAGGGCGGTTCCCGGCGGATCGTCGAGGACCACGGGCGGGGCAGGGATCATGGGCTGATGGTAATGGGTGAGGTGTGACGGCAGGGGCAAACTTGGGTGGACCGACTCCAGAGAAACCCGCGTCCCCCTTTCCCCGTACTGGGAGACGTGATCCTCCGACTGCGCCGCATCTGGCGGGATGCCCTGACGCTGCTGCTTGCCCTGTGCGACCGCCGCACCCCCGCGCGGGCCCGGCTGGCCGCCCTGGCCGCGCTGATCTACGCCCTCAGCCCGGTGGACCTGCTGCCCGAGGCGCTGCCGCTGCTGGGGGTCGGGGACGACCTGGTGGTGGTGCCCACCGTGCTGGCGCTCGCGGCACGGGGGTTGCCCCCGGCGGTGCTGGCCGACGCTCGGGCGCGCAGTGCGGCCTTGCAGCGGCGGGCGCCGTGGCTGCTGCCCTCGCTGGGGCTGCTGTTCCTGGCCGGGGTGGTGGGGCTGGGGTGGGCCTTGCTGCGGTCCCTGGGCGCTTAACGCCCGGTTCACCGTCCCCTCTAGACTGACCCCATGCGCCTGCTGCTTGTCGAGGACGACCCCCGCATCGCCGCGCCGACGCTGGGCGCCCTGCGCGAGGCGGGCTACGCGGCGACGTGGCGGCAGACCGGGCCAGAGGGACTGGAGGAGGCGCTGGTCGGCGAATACCCGCTGGTCGTGCTGGACGTGATGCTGCCGGGCATGGACGGCTTCGAGATCGCGCGGGAGCTGCGCTCGGCGGGGTCGGAGGCGGCCATCCTCTTCCTGACGGCGCGGGGTGAACTGGAGGACCGGGTGCAGGGGCTGGACCTCGGCGGCGACGCCTACCTCGTCAAGCCGTTCGCGGTGCCCGAGCTGCTCGCCACGCTGCGGGCGCTCTCCAGGCGGGAACGGGGGGTGCCAAGTCCGCGCGTGACCTTTTCCGGTGGGCGCGGGGTGCTGGATACGGTGGCCCGGGTGGTGACCTGGGACGCGGCAGAGGTGGCCGTGACGGGGCGCGAGTACGCGCTGCTCGAAGCCCTCGCGCTGGCCCCGGACCGCTGGTTTACCCGCGAGGAACTGCTCGACCGGGTGTGGGGGCCAGAGTTCGGCGGCGAGGCCCGCATCGTGGACGTGTACGTGCGCTACCTGCGCCGCAAACTCGCGCCGGAAGCCGTGAGCAGCGAGCGGGGGCGGGGCTACCGGGTGGACAGGTGAGAGGAGAGCCTTCAGCCTTTGGCGGTCAGCTTTCCGCTTTCCGGCCCTCGCCATGCAGCTGACCCTCCGCGCCCGCCTCGCGCTGACGGCGGGGGTGGCGACCGCGCTGGCGGCCGTGCTGGTGGCAGCAGGGCTCTTTGTGGCGGTCAACCGGCTGCTGTGGATCTCGCAGGTGGCGGGGCTGCAAAGTGCGGCGAGCGCCGTACAGGTGCGGGTGGAGCGGGCGCTGGAGGAGTCGGCGCGGTCGTTCGGGGTGGAGGTGCTGTCGGCGGGGGGGCTGGCGCGGCTGGCGGACTCGGACGCGCAGACCCGCTTCCTCGAGCTCCGCGTGAGCGGTCCCGGCGGGCAGGTCCAGACGCCGCGCTTTCCCAGTGACCTGAACACCGCCCTCCCGCCGGACGTGTACGAACTGGACGGCCGCCTGCTCGCCGTGCGGCCCCTGCGGGGTGGGGGCAGGCTGGCGGTGCTCTCGGACGCCCCCGTGCTGACGGAAGCGCGGCGGGCCTTCACGAGGGCGCTGGCGTGGTTGCTGCCGCTGGTGCTGGCGCTCGCGGCGGGGCTGGGGTACGCGGTGGCCGGGCGGCTGCTGGCCCCGGTGCGGCGGCTGGAG
>NZ_JASNGB010000030.1 GCF_030271215.1 Deinococcus rhizophilus
TGGGCCGTGATCCCGCCGGGCGCCCCCCGGATGCCCCCGCCCTGCGGCGGCAGCTCGACGCGGCGGCCCGCGAGTTGGAGTCCCCATGCCCCTGATCGCCTTTACCGGAAACCGGTTCCTGGCCGAGGAAGCCCTGCGCGAGACCCTCGCCGCCCGTGGCCTGCCCCTGCGCGACCTGCCCCGGCTCGCGGGTGAGGAGGTCACTGCCGAGGCCGTCGCCCCCCTGCTGGCCCCCAGTTTGTTCGGGGACGGCGGCGTGGTGGTGGACCTGGCCGGGGTCAAGCCCGACAAGGCGCTGCTGGAGTTGCTGGCCTCGGCCCCGGTCACCGTCGCGGTGCTGGACGAATCCGCCCCGGCAGGACGCGTCAAGCTCTACGAGTCGCGGGGCGAGCACATCGCTTCCCCGGCTCCCCAGAAGACCGGCGACGTGGCCGGGTGGGTGGCGCAGCGGGCCAGGAAGACCGGGCTGAAGCTGGACCGCGACGCCGCCCTCTACCTGGCGGAGGTGTTCGGCTCCGACCTGACCGGGATCGCGGGCGAACTCAACAAGCTCACGCTGCTGGACCCGCCGCATACGGCTGACCTCGTGCGGCGGGTGGTGGGCCGCGAGCCGCCCGGCGACTCCTTCGCCATGCTGGGCGCGGCGACCACCGGCAAGCCCGGCGAGGCCGTGACCCAGCTGCGGCGCCTGCTCGCCTCGGGAGAGGACCCCTTCAAGCTGATGGGCGCGGTCGTGTGGCAGTACAGCCTCGTCGCCCGCTGCGTGGCGCTCTTGCAGGAGGGGGGCCGTGTGACCGAGGCCGCCGCCGCCTCCCGCCTGGGGGTCAAACCCTACCCCGCCAAGAAAGCGCTGGAGGTCGCCCGCCGCCTGAGTGAAAGCAAGATCCGGGCCCACCTTGCGAGAATCCTCGACGCCGACCTCGCCATGAAGCGGGGGCTGGACCCCGCCGTCACGCTGGAGCGGCTGATCGTGCAGCTCAGCGTGTAGGGCCGCCCCCCCGCCACCTTTCCGAGCGGTCAGGTAGGATAGCGGCCATGGCGACCGTCTATCTCGTTTTGCTGACCCTCCACAACCTCACCCGCTGGCTGGTCCTGATCGCGGGCGTCTGGGCGCTGCTGCGGGCCTTCCGGGGCGTGGGAGCCGCCCGCGAATTCACCGCCGCCGACCGCCGCCCGGTGGCGATCTTCGCGGGGAGCGTTCACCTCCAGCTGGTGCTGGGGCTGCTGCTGTTCGGCCTGCTGGGGTCGCAGGGGGCGGGGGCCTTCTCGGACGCCCGGCCGTCGTTCCAGTGGGAACACGTCGGCCTGGGCGTGCTCGCCGCCGTGTTCGCCACCCTCGCCTCCGCGATCAGCAAGCGGGCCGCCACCAATCAGGCCAAGTTCCGCGCGGCGGCCCTGTGGACCGCGCTGGCCCTCGTCACCGTGCTGGTGATGATTCCCTGGTGGCGTCCGCTGGTGCGGCTGTTCTCGTAAGCGGTCAAAAAGAATGGGGAACAGAAGCCCAGTGCCTCTGCTCCCTTCTTCGTGTGCGGCCACTCAGCGTCCAGGCTCGATAATCACTTTCCCCGTCGTCTTGCGGTCCAGCAGGTCCTGAAAGGCCCGCGCACTCTGCGCCAGCGGGTACGTCGGGCCGACCTGGGGTACCACCCGGCCGCCCGCCATCAGGGTCGAGAGGGCCTGCGCCGCCTCGCGGGTGGCCTCCCCATCCATCATCAGCGAAGTGAGCCACAGCCCGGTCACCGTGAGGTTGCGCTTCATCAGCTCGACCGGGCGCAGGTTCGCCTGCTCGCGGCTGGCGTTCCCGATCACGATGATGCGGCCCTGGTTCGCGGCCATGTCGAGGCTCTCCTGAAAGCGCGGGCCGCCCACGACCTCCAGAATCAAGGG
This sequence comes from Deinococcus rhizophilus, assembly GCF_030271215.1. Taxonomy (GTDB): domain Bacteria; phylum Deinococcota; class Deinococci; order Deinococcales; family Deinococcaceae; genus Deinococcus; species Deinococcus rhizophilus. The sequence goes on from NZ_JASNGB010000030.1 coordinate 1,888, forward strand.
CACGCCTTTCCCACCCGCCGCGTCCCGGACCTTCTGCACCCGGTCCGGCTCGTCTTGCAGCAGCGTCACGTCCGCGCCGAGATCACGGGCAAGCTGCAACTTCTCCTCGGTGCTGGCCATCGCGACCACGTTCATCCCCATCGCCTTAGCGAGCTGGATGGAGGCTGTGCCCAGCGCTCCCGCCGCCGCCTGCACGAGCACCCACTCGTCCTCCCGCCCGCGCCCCAGCGTCTTCAGGCCGTGGTAGGCCGTGAAGTACGACACCGGAAAGGCAGCGGCCTGAGCAGCACTGAAACTTCCCGGCACCGGGATCAGCGCGGCGGCAGGGGAGAGGGCGTACTCGGCCAGTCCCCCGCGCCCACCCAGGGAGGCGACCCGCTGGCCCACCTCGACCCCGCTGACGCCCTCGCCCAGCGCGTCCACCACGCCCGCGAACTCCATGCCCGGCGTGTAGGGCAACTTGGTGCGCGTGAGGTACTCGCCCGACACGGCCAGCGCGTCCGCGAAGTTGATGCCCACGGCCTCCACCCGCAGCCGGACCTCGCCGGGGCCAGGCTGGGGGATGGGCAGCTCGCGCAACTCCATGACCTCGGGGGGGCCGAGGCGCTCGACGACGATGGCCTTCATGGTGTCTGACATGCAGGGAGCATACCCGAGTGTTCCCGCCGAAGTGAACGCGTACGTTCAATATGCACGCGCACGTATTTGACCCCGCCCGCCCAGCATGGAAGCATGGCCCCACACCAAAGGAGGGCACCTGCATGAGCATCGTCGACCAGACCCGCGAGGGGGACATTCTCGTCCTCACCATCAACAACCCGCCCGTGAACGCCTTCTCGCCGGGCGTCCCCGAGGGCCTGCACGCGGGCCTCGACGCCGCCGAGGGGGACGAGGGCATTCGCGCCGTCGTCATCATCGGCGGGGGCCGCACCTTCGTGGCGGGGGCGGACATCAAGACCTTCGACCTGCCCCGCGAGCAGGCGCCCGACCTGCGCGGCTTCATCTCGCGCCTCGACGCCTTTCCCAAGCCCACCGTCGCCGCCATCCACGGCACGGCGCTGGGGGGCGGCCTGGAAATCGCGCTCGCCTGCCATTACCGGGTGGCGACCAAGGACGCGAAAATGGGCCTGCCCGAAGTCAAGCTCGGCGTCCTCCCCGGCGCGGGCGGCACCCAGCGCCTGCCCCGCGTGGTGGGGGTGCAAAAGGCGCTGGAGATGATGCTGTCGGGCAATCCGATCAAGGCGACCGAGGCGAAAGAACTCGGCCTGGTGGACCAACTCGTCGAGGGCGACCTGCGCGAGGAGGCCGTCGCCTTCGCCCGCGAGCACGCCAACACCCGCCCCCTGCCCCGCATCAGCGAGCGCACGGTGGAGGGCGTCAGCCCGCAGGTCTTCGCCGCCGCCCGCGAGGGCATTGGGAAGACGCACCGGGGCCAGCTCTCGCCCGGCTTCATCATCGACCTCGCGGAGATGACGACCACCCAGCCCTTCGCCGTGGGCTGGGAGGAGGAAGCCCGCCTCTTCATGGCCGCCAAAGACTCGCCCCAGTCGCGCGGCCTGCGCCACATCTTCTTCGCCGAGCGTGAGGCGGGCAAGATTCCTGGCCTGACCAGGGACACGCCGACCACCGACATCAGGTCCGCCGGAATCATCGGCGCGGGCACGATGGGCGGCGGCATCGCCATGAACTTCCTGAACGCCGGGATTCCCGTCACCATCGTGGAAACCGGGCAGGAGGCGCTCGATCGGGGCCTCGCGGTCATCCGCCGCAACTACGAGAACACCGCGAAAAAGGGACGCCTGACGATGGAGGACGTGGAGAAACGCATGTCGCTCCTCACACCCACCCTCAACATGGAAGACCTCGCGGACGCCGACATCATCATCGAGGCCGTCTTCGAGGACATGGGCGTGAAGAAGGACATCTTCACCAAGTTGGACGCCATCGCCAAGCCCGGCGCGATTCTCGCCACGAACACCTCCACCCTGGACGTGAACGAGATCGCCTCTGTCACTGGGCGGCCCGAGCAGGTCATCGGCCTGCACTTCTTCAGCCCGGCCAACGTGATGCGGCTGCTGGAGATCGTCCGCGCCGACAGGACCAGCGACTCGGTGCTGGCGACGAGCATGGCCCTGGCCCGGCGCATCGGCAAGGTGGGCGTGGTCGTGGGCGTCTGCGACGGCTTCGTCGGCAACCGCATGATCCACCGCTACGGCGATGAGGCCCGCAAGCTGGTGGAGGAGGGCGCCAACCCGCAGGATGCCGACGCCGCGATGAACGCGCTGGGGCTACCCATGGGACCCTTCCAGATGAGCGACATGGCCGGGCTGGACGTGGGGTACCTGATTCGCCAGCACCAGGCCAAGGTGCGCGGCCTCCCCAAGCCCGACGGCTGGCTCGACCGCATCGTGGAACGCGGGCGCAAGGGCCAGAAGACGGGGGCGGGCATCTACGACTACGGCGAGGACCGCAAGCCCAGGCCCAACGCCGAGGTCGCCCAACTCATCGAGGACTACCGCGCCGAGAAGGGCCTGGAGTCCCGCGAGCTGTCCCAGGAGGAGATCACCGAGCGGCTGGTCTACTCGCTGGTCAACGAGGGCGCCCAGATTCTCGACGAGGGCATCGCCCAGCGGGCCGGGGACATCGACGTGATCTACATCTACGGCTACGGCTTCCCCGCCCACCGGGGCGGCCCGATGGGCTACGCCGACGAGGTGGGCTTGAAGAACGTGGTCGCCGCCCTGGAGAAGTACGGCCAGACGCCCGCGCCGCTGCTGCGGAGGCTGGCCGAGGAAGGCGGGTCGTTCGCGGGGTGGGACCGGGCGAAGAGCCAGGCCTGAGCCATGTTCTCAAATCTGATAACCTTCTCTGACCGATGCCTCCCAAGCTCCGTGACCTGATTCGGGAACTGGAACGGGCCGGGTTCGAGTTGCGGAGCGTGCGGGGCAGTCACCGGAAGTATGTTCGCGGCGAGGTGACGGTCATCATCAGCGGCAGCGCGGGCGACGACGCTAAGCGGTATCAGGAACGGGCGGTGCAGGATGCGATCAAGCGAAAGCGAGGGACCCTGGATGTATCTGACCATCATCAATTCGGGCGAACGCAACTGGAACGCCCTCGTCCCCGAACTCCACTGCGTCGGCACCGCGCCTGGCCGCGACGACCTGATTCGTCAGACCCGCGAGGCCATCGCGCTTGCCCTGGAGGACCAGCCGGAGCATCAGCCGCGTCTGCGTGGGCGTGACGACCTCGACGCCGGTCTGCTGGCGGACCTCGACGGCAGCGAGGAACTGTTGTGGTTGACCCCCGCCGAGATGAATCCGGTCAGCCTGGAAATCGAGCAGGCGTTGGAGAAGGCAGGCATCACCCAGGCGGAACTCGCCCGTCGCCTGGGCACCAGCCGCTCGGCCGTCAACCGCCTCGTCAACCCGTTCTACTGGGGCCACTCGCTCGACATGCTCCGGCGCGTGGCCGCCGCCCTGGAAGCCGAGCTGGAAGTCCGGCTCACGGCCAAGGCGTCGTGACCCCGTGCCCGCGATCCTGTGCCATTGCGGAGAGAGGGTCAGTTACGGCTCCATCCCCAACTCCGCCGAGTGGCTGATCGTTTCGGACGTGGATTTTGACGCCCTCACGGACCCGGCAACCGACACCGTCCCCACCGAAGACCTCTTCAATCAGATGAAGCACGCCCTTCTCTGCCCTCACTGCGGGCGTCTGTGGGTGTACTGGAATGGGTTTGCCGCTGACCCACAACCCTACTCGCCCGAACCCCAGGGGACCTCGCGTCCCCATCCCAAGGAGTCTCCCCATGCGTGAAGCTGTCATCGTCTCCACCGCCCGCACCCCCATCGGCAAGGCCTACCGGGGCGCGTTCAACGCCACCCCCTCGCCCACGCTGGCCGCCCACGCCATCCGCGCCGCCGTGGAGCGGGCGGGGGTTCAACCGGCCGACATCGAGGACTGCATCATGGGCGCCGCCATGCAGCAGGGCGTGCAGACCACCATCGGGCGCAACGCGGCGCTGCGGGCCGGGCTGGGGGTGGAGGTCGCGGGGATGTCCATCGACCGCCAGTGCGCCTCGGGCCTGATGTCCATTGCCACCGCCGCCAAGCAGGTCATCGTGGACCGCATGGACGTGGTGGTGGCGGGCGGCGTGGAGTCCATCTCGCTGGTGCAGACGCCCGAGATGCGCGTCGGCCCCGACCCCGAGCTGCTCTCCATGCACAACGGCATCTACATGCCCATGATCGACACCGCCGAGGTGGTGGGTCAGCGCTACTCGGTCAGCCGCGAGCGCTGCGACGAGTACGCCCTGCGCTCCCAGCAGCGCACCGCCCGCGCCCAGGAAACGGGCATCTTCGACGCCGAGATCATCCCCGTGACCACCCGGATGAACGTCACCAACAAGGAGACGGGCGAGGTCACCCTGCGCGAGATCACGATCACGAAGGACGAGGGCAACCGCCCCGACACCACCCTGGAGGGCCTGCGGTCCCTCAAGGCCGTGCGCGGCGAGGGCAACCAGATCACGGCAGGCAACGCCTCGCAGCTCTCCGACGGGGCCTCGGCCAGCATCGTGATGGACGCGGAAATGGCGCGCGCCCGTGGCCTGAAGCCCCTGGGCCGCTACCTCGGTATGGCGGTCGCGGGCACCGAGCCCGACGAGATGGGCATCGGCCCGGTGTACGCGGTGCCCAAGCTGCTGAAGCGCTTCGGCATGACGGTGGACGACATCGGCCTGTGGGAACTCAACGAGGCCTTCGCTGTGCAGGTCCTCTACTGCCAGGACCGACTCGGGATTCCCGACGACAAGCTCAACGTCAACGGCGGCGCCATTTCTATCGGCCACCCCTACGGCATGAGCGGCGCCCGGCTGGTGGGCCACGCCCTGCTGGAGGGCCAGCGCCGGGGTGTGGGGCATGTCGTCGTGACCATGTGCGTGGGCGGCGGCATGGGCGCGGCGGGCCTGTTCGAAGTGCTGTAAGTTGCCAGTCGTCAGCATCCGGTCGCTAGAGCATTTGCCATAAGAAGGCGGTGGGGTTCCGCATTCGTTGGCCGAGCAGAGCGAGCGCATGGGACAGGAACATTGGGCAGACTGGAGGCACCTGGGGCGCCGTTCCCCGGGGGCCGTAATTCTGTCAAATGCTCTAGTGAGCGTCCCCGGCCAACTATGAGCAGGGCTTTTTACTCCTCCCCCCTTGCGGGGGAGGCTGGGAGGGGGACAGACAGTCGGAGACATGCCGAGCCTGACCCAATCAACCCTTACCCAATCAACCCTGACCAACAGCCTGTAGCGCCCCCTCCCCCGGTTCCCCTGGCCGGGGGCTTTCGCCGCTCATAATCGTTTGATGTTGAACGATTAAACTGGAGGTATGACAACCTCACCGCTTATCCCTCATGGACTGCACCACGTCACCGCCGTGACGGCGAACGCGCGGGCCAACCTCGACTTCTACACGCGGGTGCTGGGGCTGCGACTGGTCAAGAAGACGGTCAATCAGGACGACGTCATGGCCTACCACCTCTTCTTCGCGGACGGGGCGGGGAGTCCGGGCAGCGACCTGACCTTCTTCGAGTGGCCGGTGCCGCCCGAGACGCGTGGGAACAACTCGGTCACCCGGACGGGCCTGCGGGTGCCCCAGGGCAGTCTGGCGTGGTGGGCCGAGCACCTGTGGGGGCACGGGCTGGAGGTCACCCCGGTGACCCGCGCGGGCCGAGCCCACCTCGACTTCGCGGACCCCGAGGGCCAGCGCCTCAGCCTGGTGGAGGGCGGGCCAGCGGGCGTGCCGTGGGAGGGCACCCCGGTCCCCGCTGAGCACCAGATTCTGGGCCTCGGCCCGTCCGAACTCACCCTCCCTGGCCTCTTTCCCACCGAGCGGGTGCTGACGCGGGTGTTTGGCCTGGGCGCGGCGGGCACCTACCTCGACCCCGAGGACGCCGCGCGGACGGTTCACGTCTACGCGATGGGGGAGGGGGGGCCTCACGCCGAACTGCACCTGCGCCCCGACCCCACTCTGCCCCCGGCCCGCCCCGGCGCGGGCGGCGTCCATCATCTCGCCCTGCGGGTGCGGGACGAGGACTACCACGCCTGGGCCGAGCACCTGGCCGGGCTGGGCCTGCGGACGAGCGGCGAGGTCGACCGCCACTGGTTCCGCTCGGTGTACTACCGCGAACCGCAGGGCATCCTGATCGAACTCGCCACCGACGGCCCCGGCTTCGCGGTGGACGAGGACCCCGCCCACCTGGGCGAGACGCTGGTGCTGGCGCCCTTTCTGGAGCCGCGCCGGGCGCAGATCGAGGCGGGGTTGACGCCACTCAAGCCGTAAGGTCGCCCGGTTGCTCAGGGAATGGAGATGGCAACCCCTCCCGGCTTGACCCTCTCGTAACGTCACGGTTTAGGGTGACGGTCGGGGGTCACCGTGACAGGCGAAACAGGGACTGAAAAAAGGGCACTCAGGATAGGCGAGGTCGCACGGAGAACAGGCTTGACGATTCGCACCCTGCGCCATTACGACGCGCTGGGGCTGCTCAGACCCAGCGGGCGCAGCGGGGCGGCCTACCGCCTGTACTCGCCTGCGGACCTCACCCGGCTGCTGCATATCCAGAGCTTGAAGGGTGTGGGCCTAAGTCTGCCCGAGATTGCGCGGGCGCTGGACGACCCTGCCTACGACGCGCAGGAAGTTCTCCGGCAGCATATTGGGATTCTGGAGGAACGTATCGCGCAGGAGCAGAACCTGGTGGGGCGTCTGCGGGCCTTGCAGGGCGTCGCCGAGATCGGCTGGACGGATGTGGCAGAAACGATCGCGCTGACCCGCCGGGTCGAGGGGCAGGTCGGGCGGTTCATGCAGGCCGCGCAGGAGATCGCTGGCACGCTGAGGCTGACTCTGCAGCAGCTTCAGCACCTTCAGGAGTTGCGGCAGGGAGTGGGCGAGGACGACTGGGAAAGCCTCCTGACCGACGTGCTGATGGCCCTGGAGCATGGAGTCTCCCCCACTTCACCGGAAGCGCAGGCCCTGGCAACCCGCTGGGGGCATCTCGTCCACTGCACCACGGCCGGGCAACCCGACGTCGCCCAGGCCCTCGGCAGGGCCTACGAGCAGCACCTTCCCACGGAATTGCACAGGGCATGGACCTTCATCGCGGAGGCCATGTCCAGGCGGCAAGACGGAGCGACCATGACCCACCAGACGCGGCAGCAGGTGACGGACCTCTCCCACCCCGACAAGAATGTCCGTATCCGGGCGGCGCTGGACCTGGGCACGGCGCGGCAACACGCGGCCCTGCCGAGCCTGATCGGGCGGCTGAGCTGGGAGCCGGATTTCTTCGTGCGCGAGAACCTGACCTGGGCCGTTGTGCGGATGGGACCGGACGCCGTGCCGCCGCTGCTGGAACTTCTGGAAAGCCCAGACCCCCAGGGCCGGTTGCAGGCTGTGCATACCCTCAGCAAGATCGCGGACCCGGCAAGTGCCTCTGCGTTAAGCCCGCTGCTGAACGACCCGGACGATGAGGTGGCCCGCAAAGCGGTGTTCGCCCTGGGCCAGATGGGCAATCCGGACGCCCTGACGGCGTTGCTGGCGGGGGTCGGCCACCCGGACGCCGAGCGGCGCACCACGCTGGGGAACGCCCTGGCGCAGTTTGGAAGCTTGGCCGTGCCGCTGTTGCTTGAGCGGCTGGGGCACCCGCACGCCCCCGCCCGTACCCACGCCGCCGACATCCTGGGCCTGCTGGGTGACCCGGCTGCCGCTCCAGTGTTGACGGGCGTCCTGCTGAACGAGGCGGAAGCGTGGGAGGTGCGCTTCGCGGCCCTGAGTGCCCTGGGTCAGCTCCCCGGCGAGGACGCCGACCGGGGTGTCGCGCAGGCCACCCACCTGGACGACCCGAAACTGCGGGCGGTGGCGCAGCGCCTGACCGCAGACCGCGCCAGGCCGGTGGATTCCCTCCAGCAGAGGCTCAGGCAGCGCCGTTCGGGAGGCTGACCCTCCTGACCTGGCATAGACGTAGAAGGTGGGCCGCCCCAGCCGGGATGGCCCACCTTCCTCTTTGCCCACAACCTGCAACCCACTCCCCACTTCCCGTTACACCAGCACCGGCTCCACGTACTCCCCGTACACCTTCTTCAAGGTGTCCATCTGCTCGCCCAGCGTGGTGTAGGCGTGGGCGCATTCCAGAAAGGCGGGCATGGTGTTCGCGCCCGTGACGGCGGCGTCGCGCAGGGCTTCGAGCGCCGCCTCGGCCCGCTTGGGGTCGCGCTCGCGCCGGACCTGCGCCAGTCTTGCCTCCTGCACGCGCTCGACCTCAGGGTCGATCAGCTGGATGGGCACCTCCACCGCGTCCTGCACGAAGTCGTTCACGCCCACGATGATGCGGTCGCCCGTCTCGACCTCACGCTGGTAGCGGTAGGCGGCCTCGGCCATCTCGAGCTGGAAGAAGCCGTTGTCGATGCCCGCCTCCACCCCGCCCATCGCGCGAATCTGCTCGATGTAGCCCAGTGCGGCGGCCTCGATGTCGTCGGTCAGTTTCTCGACGTAGTAGCTACCCGCCAGCGGGTCAATCACGCCCGCCACGCCCGTCTCGTAGGCGATGATCTGCTGGGTCCGCAGGGCGATGGCGGCGCTCTGCTCGGTCGGCAGGGCCAGCGCCTCGTCGTAGGCGTCGGTGTGCAGAGACTGGGTGCCGCCCAGCACCGCCGCGAGCGCCTGAATCGCGACGCGGGCGATGTTGTTCAGCGGCTGCTGCGCGGGCAGGGACACCCCGGCGGTCTGCGAGTGCGTCCGCAGCATCCACGACTTCGGATTCTTCGCGCCGTAGTGGTCGCGCATCTGCCGCGCCCAGATCCGGCGGGCGGCCCGCATCTTGGCGATCTCCTCGAAAAAGTCGTTGTGGATGTCCCAGAAAAACGAGATGCGCGGCGCGAACTCGTCGATGTCCAGCCCGCGCTCCAGCGCCTTCTCGACATAGTGGAAGCCGTCGGCCAGCGTGAAGGCCAGCTCCTGCACGCCGGTCGCCCCCGCCTCGCGGATGTGGTAGCCGCTCACCGAGATGAAGTTGAACCTCGGGACGACTTTCGGACCCCACTCGAAGGTGTCGATCACCAGCTTCACGCCGGGCGCGGGCGGGAAGATGAACTCCTTTTGCGCGATGTACTCCTTGAGGATGTCGTTCTGGATGGTCCCGCCGATCTTCGTCAGGTCCTTGCCCTGCTTCTGCGCGTTGGCGATATACATCGCCCAGATCGCGTTGGCGGGCGAGTTGATCGTCATGGACGTGGTGACTTTCTCCGGGTCAATGCCCTGGAAGAGAATCTCCATGTCCGCGAGGCTGGCGACCGCCACCCCGCACTTGCCGACCTCGCCCTTGCTGAAGGGGTGGTCGGAGTCGTAGCCCATCAGGGTGGGGAGGTCAAACGCGGTCGACAGGCCCGTCTGCCCGGCCCCCAGCAGCGCGTGGAAGCGTTCGTTGGTCTGCTCGGCGCTCCCGAAGCCCGCGAACATCCGCATGGTCCAGAGCTTGCCCCGGTACACGCTGCTCTGCACGCCGCGCGTGTACGGGAACTCGCCGGGATAGCCCAGGTCGCGTTCGGCGTCCCAGCCCTCCAGGTCGTCGGCCGTGTAGATCGGCTCGGGGTCCATGTCCGACAGATTCTTGAAGTTGTACTTGCGCTCGGGGAACTTCTGGGTCGCGGGCAGGTAGACGCTTTGCATCCACTCGTTTTTCGTCTTCATGGGGGCAACCTCCGGGGGTGGGGAGAGGCGGAATCAAACGCTCGTTAGGTAGGGACAGGGTAGCAGACGGTCCACGCCGGGCCGGTGTCCTGACTGCCTGTTCTGGCTGGAGCTTGAGCGTCCTCTTGGCCTGCGTCCATCTTGGCGCGGCAGGCTGTGGCCATGACGCAGCAGCAATTGCAGGGCAAGAAGATCGCCATCCTCGCCACCGACGGGGTCGAAGAAATTGAACTCACCAGTCCGCGCCGGGCCATCGAGGAGGCCGGGGCCACCGCCCACCTCATCAGCCTGAAATCCGGTGAGATCCAGTCCATGAAGGGTGACATCGAGCCGAAGGGTAAGTACGCGGTCGACCGGGTGGTGTCGGAGGTCAGGGCGGCCGATTACGACGGCCTGCTGCTCCCCGGCGGCACGGTCAACCCCGACACGCTGCGGCTGGACGAGGGAGCGATGCGCTTCGTGCGCGAGATGTACGACGCGGGGAAGCCCATCGCCGCGATCTGCCACGGTCCCTGGAGCCTCTCCGAGACGGGCATCAGCCAGGGCCTGAAGATGACGAGCTGGCCCAGCCTGAAACGCGAGCTGACGCTCTCGGGTGCCGAGTGGGTGGACGAGGAATGCGTGACCGACCGGGGCGTGGTGACCAGCCGCAAGCCCGACGACCTGCTCGCCTTCAACGCCAAGATGATCGAGGAATTCGCGGAGGGCGATCACAGCAGCCGCCGGAAGTAGGGGCAGGGAACGGGGGCGGGGCCGGAGCGGTCCGGCCCCTCGGCCATTCTGCCCATGTCAGCGGTGCCGCCTTCCCCTACGCTCGGGCCAATGCCCGCTTCCCTGCCGACTGCCGCTGACCTCGCCACCTTCTCGCTGACCGCGCAGCACCCCCTGACGCGGGGCTGGGTGGACGATGCCGCCCGCCTTGCCCTACTGGAAGAGGAACACGCCTTCGACCTGCAACTCGCGACCGACCTCGACCTCGCGGCGAGGCGGGCCGAATTTCTGAACGTGGGGCAGCCTGCCGGGGCCTTCCTGAACCGCTGGGTGACTGTCTTGCCCGACCTGAGGGCCATGCTGTCCATCCGTTTCGAGGGGCTGGACCCGGAAAAGCCGTTTGTGGACGTCAGCGTGACCTCGCGGCCCCTGATGCCGGATGACCTCCCCGCGTTGCGGGAGGCGGCTCTGGACATGTACGGCGCGTTCCGGCCCGGGCGGCTGCGGGTCTGGAGCGCGGCACAGGTAGGAGCGTTTCCTGGTACGTGGCCTGACCGGCGCGTCCTGGCTGCTCCTCTCGCGGAGCTGCGTGGGCACGAAGTCCCGGGCGAGCTGAGTCTGAGACCGACCGCCGACCTCGCCCACCATGCCGGGGCGGTCGCCGCTTACGCCGCCGTGGACGGTCAGCACCCAGAGCACGCCGGGCAGGCCCGCGTCATAGACGATGATGATTTGCAGGCCTGTATCCAGGCGGGCACGATGTTCGACGTGCTCTGGAAAGGCGAATGGAGCGGGTACGCGGGGACCCTGCCGGAGACCCAGCTCGGCCTGCCTGCCCAGGTCGTGCAGGAACTCCTGCTCGCGCCCCACGCACGCGGCCACGGCCTCGGCCCGCACCTTTCCACCCTGCTCGCCCGCGCCCTGCCGGACGACGGGCGGGTGCTGCTGGGCACCATTCACGGCGAGAACCGGGGGGCAAGACAGGCGGCACTCGCTGCCGGGCGGCGCGACATCGGCGGCTGGAGCTGGGTCCCCCTCTCACCGTGACCCCCACCTGACCTCACCCCCCCCGTCTCATCTGCTAGAATCCCCGTTTGGGTGCCCCGCCCACCGTCCAGACCGGACAAGCGGCGGGCTTTTTTATGCACATGAGCTGAGAGCTGAAGGCTGACCGCTGAGAGCTAACGGCTCCGCACAAAGGGAGCTGAAGACATGGAATACCGCAACATCGCCATCATCGCGCACGTCGACCACGGCAAGACCACGCTGGTGGACGGCCTGCTCAAGCAGACGCTCAAGCTCGGCCACGGCGAGGAGATCGCCGAGCGGGCGATGGACTCCAACGACCTGGAAAAAGAGCGCGGGATCACCATTCTCGCCAAGAACACTGCCGTGGAGTACAAGGGCGTCAAGATCAACATCGTGGACACCCCCGGCCACGCCGACTTCGGCGGGGAGGTCGAGCGCGTCCTCGGCATGGTGGACGGGGCGCTCGTGCTGGTGGACGCCGCCGAGGGCCCGATGCCCCAGACCCGCTTCGTGCTGCGCAAGGCGATCGAACTGGGCCTCAAGCCCATCGTGGTGATCAACAAGATCGACCGCCAGGACGCCCGCCCCGAGGAAGTCGTCAACCTCACCTTCGACCTGATGGCCGAACTCGGCGCCAACGACGACCAGCTCGACTTCCCGATCCTGTACGCCATCGCCCGTGAGGGCAAGGCGTACAGGGACCTCGACAAGCCGCAGGACGACATGCACGAGCTGTTCGAGATGGTGCTGGAGCAGATCCCCGCGCCCCAGGTCGACCTCGAAGCGCCGTTCCAGATGCTGGTGACCAACCTCGACTACTCCGAGTACCTCGGGCGGATCGTGCTGGGGCGCGTGCAGCGCGGCAAGGTCAAGAAGGGCGAGTTCGTCCAGCTGATGCACAAGGACGGCACGATGACCAAGACCCGGGTCGTGCAGCCTTTCACCCACATGGGCCTGCGCCGCATCGAGGCCGACGAGGTGGGCGCCGGGGACATCGTGGCGCTCGCCGGGATCGAGGACGCCCAGATCGGGGAGACGATCGCCGACCTCGCCGACCCCGAGGCGCTGCCCATCATCACGGTGGACGAGCCGACCGTGTCCATGACCTTCCAGCCCAACACCAGCCCTTTCGCGGGCAAGGACGGCAAGTACGTCACGTCACGTCACCTCAATGACCGCCTCAAGCGCGAGGTCATGACCAACGTGTCGCTCAAGGTCGAGGAGATTCGTCCCGACGAGTTCAAGGTGTCGGGGCGCGGCGAGCTGCACCTCTCGATCCTGCTGGAAACCATGCGCCGTGAGGGCTACGAGGTGCAGGTCGGCGCCCCGCAGGTCATCATCCGTGAGATCGACGGCGCCAAGCACGAACCCATCGAGCACCTCGTCATCGACGTGCCCGAGCAGTTTTCCAGCACCGTGATCGGCGTGCTCAGCTCGCGCAAGGGCCAGATGGTGAACATGGAGCCGCAGGGCAGCCGCGTGCGGGTGGAGTTCAAGATTCCTTCGCGGGCCCTGTTCGGCTTCCGCACCCAGTTCCTGTCCATGACCCAGGGCGAGGGCATCATGAGCCACATCTTCGACGGCTACGCGCCCTGGGCCGGGGAACTCAAGACCCGCCAGAACGGTTCGCTGGTCAGCATGGAAGACGGCGTGGCCTTTGCCTACTCGATCTGGAAGCTCCAGGACCGGGGCAGCTTCTTTATCGACGCCGGGCAGGAAGTCTACGTGGGCATGATCGTCGGCGAGAACGCCCGCGAGCAGGACATGAACGTCAACGTCTGCAAGAACAAGAAGCTGACGAACGTGCGCTCCTCGGGTGCCGACGAGGCCCTGACCCTGATTCCCCCGCGCCGCCTGAGCCTGGAAGACGCGCTGGAGTACATCGCCGACGACGAACTCGTCGAGCTGACGCCCCAGAGCATCCGCCTGCGCAAGAAGGTGCTCAACCCCAGCTTCCGCAAGTAATCGCCGCCCCGCCGGGGCCGAGCAGGGCGACTTGCAAAGCTGCGAAGCAGAGAAGCGAACAGACCCCCAGGCCGCCCTGGGGGTCTTCCCGTGGGGGGTCCGTTCCCTGCCCAGTCGCGGCGACGGCGACCTGCGTTGCTGTTCAGGGGGGTGCATCACTCACTGGGGTTTCACAGCCAGGATGATGCCCTACCCCGAACGAGATGCAACAGCGCCTGGCGCCGTCACACCACCACGACCCCGTGGTGCTTGGCCTTGTCGGGCGGCTCCACATGGATGGTGACGGCCACGCCGGGCAATTCGGCGAACAGGGCCTCTTCCAACCGGTCGCAGATGTCATGCGCGTCTTGCACCGTCATGGAGCCGGGCACGACCAGATGGAACTCGATAAAGGTCATGCGGCCCGCGTGCCGGGTGCGCAGGTCGTGAACCTCCAGTGCCCCGTCCGCGTGAACGCGCAGGAGGTGACGGATCCGGTCCCCGGTCGCCTTGTCCACCCCCGCGTCCATCAGGCCGCCGACGCTCTCGCGCACGAGGTGCCAGCCGCTCCAGAGGATGTTCACGGCCACCAGCAGCGCCAGCGCCGGGTCCAGCCAGCCCACCCCGGTGAGGGCGGCGAGGGCAACCCCTGCCAGCACGCCCACGCTGGTCACCACGTCGGTCAGGACGTGCCGCCCGTCGGCCAGCAGCGCCGGGGACCGCGCCGCCCGGCCCGTCCGCAGCAGCACGCCCGCCCACAGCCCGTTGAGGACGGTGGCCCCCAGGTTGATCGCCAGGCCGTTCCAGGGGGCTTCCAGGGTGGGCGGATTCTGCAGGGCCGGGACCGCCTCCCGGATGATGCTGAAGGCGGCCAGCACGATCAGTACGCCCTCGGCCACCGCGCTGAAATACTCGGCCTTGGAATGCCCGTAGGGATGCGTGGCGTCGGCGGGCCGCGCCGAGACGCGCAGGGCGATCAGGGCGGCGGCGGCGGCGGCCACATTGATGATGCTCTCCAGCGCGTCCGAGTACAGGGCCACGCTGCCCGTCACGTGGTAGGCCAGAAACTTGAGCGCCAGCACGGTGAGCGCCACCACCACGCTGCCCAGGGCGATTCTGGCCGAACGGTCCACCCGGCGAGCGTAACAGGATTGGATGAGGCGGGAGACGGCACCCGGCCGGGAACACCCCCGGTGCCCGCCGTTCTGTCCTGGGCGTAACCCGCTCTGCTACACTCCCCCGGTGACGACCGCGCCGGACCTGCCCGATTCCCCCCTGCTGTCCCAGCTCAACCCCAACCAGGCGCAGGCCGCCAACCACCACACCGGCCCGGCCCTGGTGATCGCGGGGGCGGGCAGCGGCAAGACGCGCACGCTGGTCTACCGCATCGCGCACCTGATCGGGCACTACGGGGCCGACCCCGGCGAGATTCTGGCCGTGACCTTTACCAACAAGGCCGCCGCCGAGATGCGTGAGCGGGCCAAGCATCTGGTGCAGGGCGCCGACCGCCTCTGGATGAGCACCTTCCACTCGGCGGGCGTCCGCATCCTGCGGGCCTACGGGGAGCACATCGGCCTGCGCCGGGGCTTCGTGATCTACGACGACGATGACCAGATGGACATCCTCAAGGAAGTGATGGGGTCCATCCCCGGCATCGGCCCGGACACCAATCCGCGCGTGCTGCGCTCCATCCTCGACCGGGCCAAGAGCAACCTGCTGACGCCCGCCGACCTGGGGCGCTCGCCCGAACACTTCATCAGCGGCATCCCGCGCGAGGCCGCCGCCGAGGCCTACCGCCGCTACGAGGCCCGCAAGAAGGGCCAGAACGCCATCGACTTCGGGGACCTGATCACCGAGACGGTGCGGCTCTTTCAGGAGGTGCCCGCCGTCCTGGGGCGGGTGCAGGACCGGGCGAAGTTCATCCACGTGGACGAGTATCAGGACACGAACAAGGCGCAGTATGAGCTGACGCGCCTGCTGGCGAGCCGGGACCGGAACCTGCTGGTGGTGGGGGACCCCGACCAGTGCCTGCCGCCCGGCACGCCCGTCTGCGCGCCGGGGGGCGAGCGGCCCATCGAGACGATTGAGGAAGGCGACTTCGTGTGCGGCACGGGCGGGGGAGAGGGGCTGGTGCCCGGCCGCGTCACGCACGTCAAGCGGGGGCACTTCCGGGGACCGCTCTGGAATGTCACAGCGGGCGGGCGCACCCTGCGTGGCACGCCCCATCACGTCGTCCTGGCACGGCACGAGCCGATGGCCGGGCAGTGGTACGTCTACCTGATGTTCCGTGAGGACCGGGGGTACCGGGTCGGCCTGACGGTGGGCGCGCGGCAGAACGGGGAGGGGAAGGCGGATTACGGCTTCCGGGTCCGGCTGAATCAGGAGCACGGCGACAAGGTCTGGGTGCTGCGCGTGTGCGGGTCGCGGGCGGAGGCCGCCTACTGGGAGGCCCTCTACGCCGCCCGCTACGGCCTGCCCACCGCCCTTTTCCACGGCGTCGGTCGGAATCTGGCGATGGGGGAGGCGCACCTGGCCCGCCTCTTCGCGGAACTCGACACCGGGGCGGCCGCGCGGCGACTGATGGCCGACCTGCACCTGCACCCGGACTTCCCGCACCACCGCCCCCAGAACGGAGCGCGGCGCCAGAGCGTCAACCTCGTGATGTACCAGGATTTCCGGCACGGTCTGGTCGGGTATCACCGCATCCAGTGGAGCAGCAACCGGGAGGACATCGCCGGGAAGTTGCTGGAGGCCGGGCATCCCGTTCGGAGCAACGGCAAGGGTGGCTTCCGCTTAGAAGTCAGCCGCAAGGACTACGCGCAGGCCCTGGCCGAGGCACAGCAAATCGCCCGCGACGGCGGGCTGGAACTCCAGCGCAAGGCCGTGGTGGGCGGGCGCCTGTACGCCTTCCTGCCCCTCTCGCACCTGCACCCCGGCATGCAGATGCTCGCGCAGGAGGGTGGCGAGCTGCGCGAGGTCACGGTGGAGGCGGTTTCGCAGGAAACCTACGACGGTCCCGTCTACGACCTGACCGTCTCGCCCACCCATACCTACGTGGCGGGCGGCCTGCTCGTCCACAACAGCATCTATAAGTTTCGTGGCGCCGACATCCAGAACATCCTCGACTTCCAGAAGGATTACCCCGACGCCAGGGTGTACATGCTGGAACACAACTACCGCTCCAGCGCCCGCGTCCTGACCCTCGCCAACCGGCTGATCGAGAACAACGCCGAGCGGCTCGACAAGACGCTGAAGGCGGTCAAGGAGGACGGGCACCCGGTCGTCTTCCACCGCGCGCCGGACCACCGCGCGGAGGGTGATTTCGTGGCCGAGTGGGTCACCCGGCTGCACGGCGAGGGACGGCCCTTTACCGACATGGCCGTGCTGTACCGCACGAACGCCCAGTCGCGCGTGATCGAGGAATCGCTGCGGCGGGTGCAGATTCCGGCCAAGATCGTGGGCGGCGTGAGCTTCTACGACCGCCGCGAGATCCGCGACATCCTGGCCTACGCCCGGCTCGCCATCAATCCGGACGACGACGTGGCCCTGCGCCGCATCATCGGGCGGCCCCGGCGCGGCATCGGGGACACGGCGCTCGAGCGGCTGATGGAATGGGCGCGGGTGAACGGCACCTCCCTGCTGACCGCCTGCGCCAACGCCCAGGAACTGCACATCCTCGACCGGGGAGCGCAGAAGCCGGTCGAGTTCGCCCATCTCATGCAGGCCATGAGCGAGGCCGCCGACAACTACGAACCGGGGCCGTTCCTGCGCTACGTGATCGAGAACAGCGGCTACCTCGACCTGCTGCGCCAGGAGGGGCAGGAAGGGCAGGTCCGCATGGAGAACCTCGACGAACTCGTCAACGCCGCCGAGGAGTGGTCCGGGGAGCACGAGGGCACCATCGCGGATTTCCTCGACGACGCCGCGCTGCTCTCCAGCGTGGACGACATGCGCTCGCGGACCGAGAACCGCGACAAGCCCGAGGAGGCCGTCACCCTGATGACCCTCCACAACGCCAAGGGGCTGGAATTTCCGGTGGTGTTCATCGTGGGCGCCGAGGAAGGGCTGCTCCCCAGCAAGAACGCGCTGATCGAACCCGGCGGCATCGAGGAGGAGCGGCGGCTCTTCTACGTGGGCATCACGCGGGCGATGGAGCGGCTCTTTCTGACCGCCGCGCAAAACCGCATGCAGTACGGCAAGACCATCGCCGCCGAGGACAGCCGCTTCCTGGAGGAACTCGGGGACGGCTTCGACACCGTGGACCCCTACGGACAGGTCGTGGACTACCGCCAGAAAAGCTGGAAGGACTACCGCCCCACCGTGCCTGCCCGCCCCAGCGCCGTCAAGAACACCAGCCCGATGACCGGGGACATGGCCTACCGGGGCGGCGAGAAGGTCAGGCATCCCAAGTTCGGGGAGGGGCAGGTGCTCGCGGTGGCCGGGATGGGGGACCGGCAGGAGGTCACGGTGCATTTCCCGTCGGTGGGCACCAAGAAGCTGCTGGTGAAGTTCGCCAACCTGTCGCCGGTGTAGGGAGGGCAGAAACGAGGGCGGCTCCCGGACACGCTGTCCCAGGAGCCGCCCCGCCTTTACCGCCGCCTCAGCGCTTGCTGAGTTTGACCGGGATGCTGGTGCTGAGCCGGACCTTGCCTCCCCCCACCTTCATCACGTAGAGGGTGGCGCTCTCACGGTCGCCGACGCTGTTGAAGTTGACCCGGCCCGACAGCAGGCCCGTGAAGGTGCCCCCCCGGATGGCCGACTCGACCTGCTGGCGGCTGGGCGCCTTGTTGCCGTTGGCCCTGGCCGCGTTCAGAATGCCCTGCAGCACGACCTTGGCGGCGTCGTAGCCGAACACCGCGAAGCCCTGGGCAGGCTGCCCAAAGGTCTTCTGATACTTCGCCGCGAACGTCTTGGCGGCGGGCAGCGCCTCGACCGGGGCGGCGGCGGTGGTGAAGTAGACGTTCTCGCCGCCCTTGCCCGCGATCTTGAGCAGCTCGGAGCTGTCGAGCCCGTCCCCGCCCACGACCGGCGTGGTGACTCCGGCCTCGCGCAGCTGCTTGAGAAACACGCCGACCTGGTTGTAGATGCCGCCGAAGTAGATGGCGTCGGGGCGCTGCAGCTTGATCTTGGCGATGATGGAGGAGAAGTCGCTCTTTTCCTCGGTGCCCTCGTTGGCGACCACCTGGATTCGCTTCGCCTTCAGCGCCTTTTCGACCTCGTTGGCGAGGCCCTCGCCGTAGGCGGTCTTGTCGTTCAGGATGTAGATCTTCTTGGCCTTGAGGGTGCTGGTCAGGAACTGCGCTCCGGCCGGGCCCTGCGCGTCGTCGCGGGCGACGATGCGGTTCATGTTCCCCAGACCACGGTCGGTGACGTTGTTGGCGGTGCTCGCCGAGCTGACCATCGCCAGGCGGCTGGGCGCCAGCACCGCGCTGACCGGAATGGTCACGCCGCTGTTGAGCGCTCCCACGACCCCCAGCACCTGACGGTCGGCGGCGATCTTGCGGGCGGCGGCGGTGCCGGTCGCGGGGTCGGCCTGATCGTCAAAGGGCACGAACTGGAGGGTCAGGCCCAGCTTCCTGAACTGCGGCTGGTACTCGGCCACCGCGAGCTGGACGCCGTTGCGGGCCTGGGTCCCGATGGCGCTCTGGCCGCCCGACAGCGGCGCGAGGCTGGCAAGCTTGATGGTGGTCTGGGCGCCTGCGGTGCTCAGGGCGAGGGCAGCCATCACAGTCACGGTCGTTTTCATGCAGCCTCCTGATACGCTCCGGCGCCGGGGCCTGGGGAGAGCCCCTGGAATCTTCCGCCGCCGGGTGCGGGCAGTATCCCGGAGGAAGCTGAGACGACCAACTCACGTGGCCCGACTGGGTGGACAGGCGGTCAGGGGTGCCCATAGCTGGTGCGAAGGAACCGCCCATACCAACGGCCCCCCGCTCAGACGCCCTCGCAGGTGGCCGAGAAGGTCTGGTAGGGAATCCCGAACACCGTCAAGGCTTGGACCGTGCCCCGGTAACGCTGGTGGCTGACGAAAGGAAGTTCGCCGCAGTCGCTTGGCACCCCTTCCGGTATGACGCTCACCACCCGCAGACGTAAGGTCAGAAGCCGCTGCGCTGGGTTATCCAGCAGGTTGGAGGTGTTCCGCAGGGCGTGGCGGGCAAAGATGCGTTCATCGGCGCTCAGCCCGGCGGGGATGGCGGGCACCAGCGCTGGAGCAAATGCGCCCGCCAGCAGCAGGGCAGAGGTCAGGGCCAGCGGGCGTGACAGGTTCACCCCGTCATGGTATGGGCCTCACGTCCCGCAGCCGTCCAACTTCAGGAGGGTTCTCCTCCAGCCTCCGCCCGCACGCTGGGGTCGGCGTCAGCCCGCAGCCGCTCCCGGACCCCACTGGGCAGGTCGCCTCTTCCCGCCACCGCCAGCCGCACCCCCTCGTCGGGGTCGGCGGCCAGCGCGGGCAGGAGGGCAGGGGAGAGGACCGGGTGCCGGGCGGCGGCGC
>NZ_JASNGB010000300.1 GCF_030271215.1 Deinococcus rhizophilus
CGCGGCCAGGGCCGCCTCGCGTTCGGGGCCTGACCGGGTCAGCGCGGCCTCGCGGCGCTCAGCCCAGGCGTCCACCTGCTCGGGGGAAGGGAGCAGCCCGGCGATGCGCTCGGCGAGGGCCTGGGCCAGCAGCGGCAGCTCGCGCCCGGTGGTCAGGGCCACCTCCACCCCGCCCCGGCGGGTCACGGCGGGAAACCGCAGGGTGCCCTGCATGGCGTCCCCGGCGTGGTTGACCAGCCCGCCCACCGCGCGGGCCTCGGCGGTCACGGCCCCGTTGACCTCGGAGCTGTTCGTCGCGGCCACGACCACCCGCGCCCCGGCCACGTCGCCGGGGCGGTAGGGGCGGGCGTCGTGCCCCACGCAAAGGGCCGCGAGGTCGGGGTGCAGTTCGGGCGCCACCACCCGCACCCGCAGCCCCGCGCTCAGCAGGGTGCGGGCGCGGCGCAGGGCCACCGGGCCGCCCCCCACCACCACGGCGGACTCGCCGCTCAGATTCAGGAAGGCCGCCAGGGTCACGCGGGGCAGCATAGCGCGGCGCGACCGGGGCGGGCGTCCCCGACCGAGCGGTCAGAAACCTCGCCAGAGACGGGATTTTCGGGCAGGGTGCGCTGCGGCTAGAAGGGCTCTCTCCCCCGCACCGGTTCCGGCCCCCCGGGCTCCACGACGCCGGGTTCCACGACACCGGGCGCCACGGCAGCGGGCTCCACGAAGAGGGTCAGGAAGGCCGCCACGACCCCCGCGTCGAACTGCCGCCCGGCCTCGGCCCGGATCAGGGCCAGGGCACCAGGCACGCTCAGGGGAGCGCGGTAGGGCCGCTGCTGGGTCAGGGCGTCGAACACGTCGATCACCCAGAAGATGCGGGCCAGCCGCGGAATGGCCTCGCCAGCCAGCCCGTCGGGATACCCGGCACCGTCCCAGCGTTCGTGGTGGGAGCGCACGACCTCCAGCACCTCGCGCGGCATTCCGGGAATGCGCCGCACCAGCGCCTCGCCGGTCAGCACGTGGCGCTGCATCTGGGCGCGTTCTTCCGAGGTCAGCGGCCCCGGCTTGAGCAGCACGCCATCGGGCACGCTGAGCTTGCCGATGTCGTGCAGGTAGGCCCCCTGCCGCAGGTGCCCCTGCGCGGCCTCGTCGAGGCCCAGCGCCCGGCCCAGGCGCCCGGCCCAGGCGTCCGGCCAGCGCCACGGTGCGCCCGGTGTGGCCCTGGGTCTCGTAGTCGCGGGCTTCGAGGGCCAGCCCGAGGGCCAGCAACGCCCCCTCGCGGGTGGCGGCGGCGCGGGCGGTCTCGTGGGTCCGCTGGAGGGCCATCGTGCCCGCGTTGGCAAAGGTGACCAGCAGTTCCTCGTCGCGGGCGCCGAAGGGCGGGGCCTCGCGGCCCACCGTCAGCACGCCCAGCAGCTGTCCCGGGGGGGAGCGCAGCGGCGCGAACAGCGCGTGGATGGACGGCACCCCCGGCGCCCGCACGACCCACTCGGGCATGGCCTCCCGCCGCAGGTGCAGCAGCGGGGCGTCCGAGAGCGCCGCCCGCCACGAGGCCCCCTGCCCCCGCAGCAGCGTCAGCCCCAGGTCACCCGCGTGGGTCCCCGACTCGGCGGTCACGCGCAGCACGCCCAGCTCGGGAAAGTGGCGCAGAAAGGCCGCCGACCGGGTGCCCAGCAGCGTCACGCTCTGGCGGGTCAGGGTGGCCTCCACGTCCTCCTCCGAGGCCGCCGTCAGCAGCGAGCGGCTGAGGTCCAGCATGACGCCCAGTGCCGCGGGGCCAGACGGGCCAGACTCAGCGCCCGGCGAGCACCGCGCCCTCTGCGGCGTCGGCCAGCGCCTCCAGCGACGCCTCGCGGGCGAC
>NZ_JASNGB010000301.1 GCF_030271215.1 Deinococcus rhizophilus
CCCCGGCCAGCCCGTGCCCGTAGGCGTTCGCCTTGACCGGCAGCAGCAGCGCCGCGCCCGCCCGCCGCGCGAGGGCCGTGAGGTTGCCCGCGAGGGCAGACTCGGACATCAGGGCCTGGGCGCGGGACTGCATCGCCGCGCATGCTAGCGGGTTTCGGCAGCGCCACTCCCAGCCTGACCCACGCCCGTCCCCGGCCCTTTATTCTGCCTTCATGCCCCGCCCCCCCACCGCCGCCCTGCTGCTCTCCGCCCTGCTTCTCGCCGTGCCCGCCGCTGCCCAGACCACCTCGGGCCCGGCCTCTCCCATGCCCACGGCGCCAGGAGCGACCGGGGGCATCCTCCCGCTGGTGTCGGTGGGCGAACGCTGGCCGCAGGCGCAGGAGACCTACGTGATCCGGGTCGCGCCGGGGGACGCTGGAAAACCGCTGGGGCTGGAAGCCTACAGCCCCGGCTTCAACCTCGCGGACTATGTGGACGGGCGGCGGGCGGCGGGCTACTTCGGGGACGAGCTGTACAAGAAAAACGAGCCTTTCGAGAGCACCTTTACCCTCACGGGACCCGGCGGCACCGTCATGGAGCGGCGCTACGCGGCGGGGCGCGAGCACACCTGGGACAGCCTGTACGCGGGGGGGCTGCCCGCCGGGACCTACACGCTGCGGGTGACCAGCCGGGGCGACGGCAAGAATTCCTTCGCGCTGCGGGTGGCCGAGCCCTTTGGCCTGGAGACGAGCGACTTCTCGGTCAATGCCCGCGACACCGAGCAGACGCCGCTGCTGGCCGCCCGGCTGACCGTGCCGCCCGCCTGGGTCGGGCAGACCCTCAGCCTGCTGAACTACGACGTGGACGGCCCGCAGGAGGCCGAGACCTGGGTGGTGCAGCCCGGCGGAGCGCGGGTGAACCTCACGACGAGCGCCAACGGGCAGGCGGCGACCGACCGCTTCACAGTCACGCCGGAGCTGGTGGGCGAGTGGCAGGTGTACCTCCGGGTGCTGCCGACGACCAAGCAGTATTCCAACGCGGTCCGCTATTCCTTCCGGCTGGGCGATCAGGCGGTCACCGCCCGCGTGGGGGGCTTCGCGCCGCCGACCGGAGCAAGGCTGGAGAACCAGCTGCTGGTGGAGGTCGTGGACCCGGGGGGCCGGGCGATTCCGGGGGCGGGCTATACCCTGGTCGGCGAGCGGGTGGTGCGGCCCAGCCTGCCGCCGGGGTACGTGCCCGTGGGCGGCAGCATCGTGCAGGGGACCGGGAACATCGTCTCGCCCACCGAGATCCGCTACCAGCCGGGCTTCGCCAAGCTGCGCTTCGTGGCCCGCCCGCCGGAGGGACAGCTCGCGGTGGAGGCGGTCGCGGTGTACGGCGACCAGCGCATTCCCCTCAGCGGGGTGGCCTTTGAGGTCGCGGGGCAGACCCTGACCGCCCCGGCCACCCTGCCCCTCGCGCCGGGCGAGTACCCGGTCAAGCCGGGGACCCTGCCCGGCAGCACGGTGGCGGCCCCCGCTCCCGGCCGGGTCGCGGACGGCGGCACCGCGCGGGTGACCCTGGAATACGTGGTCCGGACCGAGCTGACGCTGGTCACCGCCCCCGACATCCTGGGCGCCTGCGACGTGACACAGCTCACCGCGACCCTCAAGACCGACTTTCCCCAGCGGCTGCCCGCCCGCGTGCGGCTGAACCTGCCGACCGGGTGGACCAGCGACTACCCGCTGGAGGTGCCCGGCGAGGTGGGGGCCGGGCAGGCGCTGCGCCTCAGGGTTCCGGTGCGGGTGTGCCGCACGGACACGGCCGAGGCGGTCGCCGAGCCGCTGGAGCTGCGGGCGACCGGG
>NZ_JASNGB010000302.1 GCF_030271215.1 Deinococcus rhizophilus
CGCGCCCACCCGCTGTACGAGGAGATCAAGGGCCGCTTCTCGGGCCGCGTGCGCGAGATCGGCAAGAACCGCCGCGTGCAGGCGCAGGCGGTGGCCGCCGACACCGAGGGAACGGACGACGAGGGCGAGGCCGAGGCGGCGGAAGCCCAGGCGTGACCCGCCTCCCGGCCTTCACCCGCCCGCCCCGGCCCCTGCGCTACGCTGCGAGGCACACCGTGAAGACCTTTCTCCCCGTGCGCCTCGCCCTGCCCCTGACCCTGCTGCTCTCGGTGGCCGCGCTCCCGGTGGCCGGGGCGACCGCGCCCACGCCCGAGCCTCTGCCACCCGTCCCGGCGCCCGTGGTGCCTGCCCCGGTTCCGGTGAACCCAACGCCCCCGGAGGCGCCCGCCGAACCGGCTCCGGTCCTTCCCCCGGCCCCCGTCGCGTCCCCGCTGGCCCCTCCCGCCCCGGTCCCGGTCCTCCCCACCCCGGTCCCCGGCGGGCTTGCCCCCGTGACCGCGCNCGAACCGGCTCCGGTCCTTCCCCCGGCCCCCGTCGCGTCCCCGCTGGCCCCTCCCGCCCCGGTCCCGGTCCTCCCCACCCCGGTCCCCGGCGGGCTTGCCCCCGTGACCGCGCCGCCCGTGACCGCGCCGCCCGTGCCCGCAGGCCCCGCGCCCATCAGCACGGTGCGGGGGCTGTGGGTGGACGCCTTCGGGCCGGGCCTCAAGACGCGGGTGCAGGTCGCGCAGGTCGTGGAGGACGCCGCCCGGCTGGGGGTCAACACCCTGTTCGTGCAGGCGGTGCGGCGGGGCGACTGCCTGTGCCTGAGGGCCAGCGTGCCGCACATCACCGACAGGGACTTCGAGAAGAATTTCGATCCGCTGACCATCGTGACGCGGCTGGCGCACGCGCGGGGGATGCGGGTGATCGCCTGGGTCAGTGTGACGGGCGGGGTGAACGCCCGCGTGCCCAACACCAGCCCCCGGCACGTCTCGCGGCTGCACGGCCCCACCGCCGGGGCCAACTCGTGGATGTCGCGCCGCCCCGACGGGTCCTGGCTGGAGGGCGGCGACGGCTGGCTCGACCCCGCCATTCCCGCCGCCGCCGACCACATGGTCGAGTCGGTGGTCAGCCTAGTGAGAAACTACCCGGTGGACGGCGTGCAGCTCGACCGCATCCGCTACCCCGACGGCGGCGCGTGGGGCTACGACCCCAAGACCCTGGCCCGCTACCGCGCCGAGACAGGGGCGAAGGGCACCCCGGCCGGGTCCGACCCGCGCTGGCAGGCCTGGAAACGCGAGCAGGTCACTGCGCTGGTGCGCCGCATCAGCGTGGAGGTCAAGGCCGTGCGCCCGACCGCCTGGGTCACCGCCGCCACCATCACCTACGGGGCGCCGCCCGCGCCGGGGGACCTCGCGGCCTTTCGCCGGTCGCGCACCTACACCGACGTGCTGCAGGACTGGCCCACCTGGACCCGCGAGGGCCTGATCGACCTCAATGTCCTGATGAACTACAAGCGCGACAGCGTGGGCGAGCAGGGCGAGTGGCTGGACGGCTGGAACGCCTTTGCCGCCAGCGTGCGCGGCCGCTCGGAAGTCGCGGGGGGCACCGCCCTGTACCTCAACACGCCCGCCGTGACCGCCTCGCAGGCCAGCCGCACGGTCGCCACCGGGCTGGGGTGGGTGGGCTACTCCTACCGCACCCCCACCCTGGACGTGTACGGCACCCGCCAGAGCACCGGGCAGGGGCTGGAGGCGATTCGCGCCGCCCTCACCGCGCCGGGGGGAGCGCTGGCCGGGCGGGTGGGGTGGCAGGTCAGGCCGCCGACCCTGCGGGGGCTGTC
>NZ_JASNGB010000303.1 GCF_030271215.1 Deinococcus rhizophilus
CCGGTCCCCTCGGCGGCAGCGGCCACCCCGCTCACGAACAGGCGGGTCAGCAGCAGCACGCTCAGTGCGAAGGCCAGGGCAGATGCCAGCCCCAGCGCCAGCAGCGGCCCCCCCTCGCTCCACACGGCGCGGGCGGGCCACCACAGGGCCGACTCCCGCTCCGGCCAGCCGCCCCGCCCTGGCCCAAAGCCCTCCAGCACCCGCAGCACGAGGTCACCGCGCCCACTTTGCCCCAGGAGGTTGGGCAACTGGAACGCCAGAAAGAGGCTCGCCCCCAGCAGCGCCCCCACCACCGACGCCGTGACCCGCGCCCGGCGCACCCCCAGCACCCGCACCAGCCCCAGGGTCAGCCACAGCCCCAGCGTGGCCGCGAGCAGGGCCGCCCCCAGCCACCAGCCCAGCAGCCCCAGCCCGCGCCACGCGCCCAGCACCAGCAGCAGAAAGGTCAGCGGCAGGGTCAGCAGCGCCGACCCCAGCGCCCCCGAAAAGGCCACCCCCAGCGCCCGCGCCGCCAGCACCGTGCGCGGCGAGATGGGCGAGTGCAGCAGCAGGTCGAGGTCCCCCCGCGTGTACAGCGCCTCCAGCGCCGCCGTCACGCAGGCCGAGAGCATCAGCATGAAGACGAAGACCAGCCCCAGCGTCAGCGGCCCCAGCGCCGCGTCGGGGAGGGGGCGGTCCAGCGGCACCCCGGCGAGCAGGCTCCGCAGCCCGAAGAAGGCGGCCACCCCCAGCCCCCCGGCGAAGATCAGCCCCACGGTCAGCCCCCGCCGTGTCCCCCCACTCAGGTTCTGCCACGCCCAGCGCGTCTGCCAGCGCAGCAACCACCCCAGCGAGCCGGGCCTCACGCGGGGGTTCCTGCCGGGTCCTCGGCCCTCACGCGCAGCCCCGTAAGGCTGAGGAAGGCGTCCTCCAGCGTGCCCGTCCCCGTGCGGGCCAGCAGCTCGCCCGGTGTGCCCTCCGCCACCAGCGTCCCCGCCGCGATGATGCCGAGGCGGTCGGCGAGCCGCTCGGCCACCTCCAGGATGTGGGTGGTCAGCACGACCGCGCCGCCCTCATCCACAAAGGCGCGCAGCGCGTCCTTGACCTGCCGCGAGGCCGCCGCGTCCAGCCCGGTCAGCGGCTCGTCGAGCAGCATCAGGCGTGGGCGGTGGATCAGCGCCCCGGCGAGGGCGAGTTTCTGCTTCATCCCCCGCGAGAAGCCCTCGGTGCGCTCGCGGCGGTGCTCCCACAGGTTCAGCCAGCGCAGCAGCCGCTCGGCTTCGGGGGCGGCCTCGCGGGCGTCCATCTCCCACAGCCCCGCCACGAATTCCAGGTACTCGGGCGGGGTCAGCTTGCCGTACAGCAGCGGGTCGTCGGGGAGGTAGGCGAGCTGGCGCTTGGCGGCGCGGGCGTCACGGGTTACGTCATGCCCGTAGAGGCGGGCCGCGCCCCCGTCCGGCCGGGTCAGCCCCGCGACTATGCGGATGGTGGTCGTCTTGCCCGCCCCGTTGGGACCGAGCAGCGCGTACAGCTCCCCGGGCGCCACCGTCAGGCTCACGCCCGCGACCGCCGCGCGGCCCCCGAAGCTCTTGCGCAGGTCGAGCAGTTCCAGGGCCGGGGCCGAGCTGGGGTGGGGGGCGAGGCTCATACCCGGCACTATGCGCCGGGGCGCGGGAAGGTTGCGGCGCAGATGCGGCCGCCTACAGCCCCGAGGTCGCTTCCTCGGACACGTCCGCCAGCGCCTCCAGCGTGGCCTGGGGGTGGGCGGGCGCGGGCGGCGGGGTCAGGCGGCTCTCGATGGCGCG
>NZ_JASNGB010000305.1 GCF_030271215.1 Deinococcus rhizophilus
CCTTTTCCCGCTCCTGTACAGCAAAAACCTCAACCTGTCAGGTACCGAGCGTCTGGTCTTCCCACAGCCCTGGGCGGTGCGCCACGTGAGCCGCCCCTGACCGCCCGCCGGGGAGCTGCCGCCCCACTACCCTCGCCGCCGCGCCCCCTTCCGTTAGAACCCTCCAATGTGGGGCCAATGCAGGGCTGCGGGGCGGGGCCTACTGTGCGGCCTGTCAGGCGGCCGATCTCTTCCATTCTCTGGCCGCCAGGAGGATTCCCATGATGACCCTGACCCTGCGCAAGTCCCTGCTGTCCGCCCTGCTGCTCGTGCCGATGCTGGTCCTGCCGACCGCGCAGGCCGACGACCTGAACTGCCGGGGCACCCTCGGCGCACGCTCGGTCGACGGCGACGTGGTGGTGCCGAGCGGCGCGACCTGCACCCTGAGCGGCACCCGCGTCGACGGCAACGTGAAGGTGCAGCGTGGCGGCACCCTGATTGTCCGGAACGCCCGCATCGACGGCAACATCCAGTCCGAGGGCTTCCGCAGCGTGCGGGTGTCGGGCGGGAGCGTGGACGGCAGCATCCAGCTGGAGCAGGGCGGCGCGGTGAACATCACGGGGGTGCGCGTGAACGGCGACATCCAGCTCGAGAAAAACCGGGGCAGCAGCGTGGTCAGCCGCAACACCGTGGACGGCAACCTCCAGTGCCAGGGCAACAGCCCCGCGCCCACGGGAGGCAGCAACCGGGTGGAGGGGAACAAGGAAGACCAGTGCCGCAGGCTGTGAGAGCCTGAGGCCAGGCGGGGGCAGGGACACCGTGAGGGCTCCCCGCCTCCGCTGTCCCTAGACTGGACGCCTGATGAGAGTGCTCGTCGTGGAGGACAATCCCCGGCTGTCGGGACTGCTGGTGCGCGGGCTGGCCGAGGAAGGCTACGCGGTGGACGCCTGCGCCGACGGCGAGGAGGCGGTGGAACGTGCGGCGGTGGGCGACTACGACCTGATCGTGCTGGACGTGATGCTGCCCCGGCGCGACGGCGTGTCGGCCTGCGCGGCGATGCGCCGGTCAGGGGTGCGGGCGGGCATCCTGATGCTGACCGCCCGCGACACCCTGCGCGACAAGGTGGCCGGGCTCGACGCGGGCGCCGACGACTACCTCACCAAGCCCTTCGAACTCGGGGAACTGCTCGCGCGGCTGCGGGCGCTGCTGCGCCGGGGCGCGGGGGGCGAGGCGGCGCTCACGGTGGCGGACCTGCGGCTCGATCCGGTGGGCAAGCGGGTCGAGCGGGCGGGACAGCGGGTCGAGCTGTCTGCCCGCGAGTACGCACTGCTGGAATTCCTGATGCGCCACCCCGGGCAGGTGCTCTCGCGGGCCCGCATCGTGGAGGCGGTCTGGCAGGACGACTCGGCGCTCGACGGCAACGTGGTGGACGTGTACGTGAGTTACCTGCGGGCCAAGCTGGACAAGCCCTTCGGCACCCCGCTGCTGCACACCGTGCGCGGCATGGGCTACGTGCTGCGCGGCCCGGAGGACTGAGGTGCCGCTGGTCGCCCGGCTCACGCTGACCTTTGCCGGGGCGCTCGCGCTGCTGCTGGCCGGGCTGGGCTGGACGGTCTACCGGGTGATCGAGCGCGATTTCCAGCGCGACTTCGCCCGGGACCTCGCCACGCTGGCGCGGGTGCAGGCGGGGCTGGCGGTGCAGGCGCGGGAGGTGCGGCTGACGCGGGTGCCCGGCGCGGCGCTGGC
>NZ_JASNGB010000306.1 GCF_030271215.1 Deinococcus rhizophilus
CGTAGGACACCCCGAACTCCAGCGTGGCCGCCCCCGCCGCGCCGCCCAGCAGCGTGCCTGCGGCGAGTGCCCGCCGCGCCGCGCTCCTCCAAGCCTTGCCTGTCATGGGGGCAGCGTACTCCGGTCAGGCCCTCCGTCAGGCAAGCCCCAGGCGGGCGGGGTAGCGTGGGGACGTGAAGCGGCTCTCCCTTCTCTCCCTCCTCGCCGCGCCCCTGCTGGCGCTGCCCCTCTCCGGCTGTGCGCCGCTGGCCTCGCTGCAATCCGCAGTGCAGGTGCCCACCTTCGAGCTTCAGGGCGTGCGTCTGACCGGACTGAGCCTGCCGGGGGGCGGCAACCCGGCGACAGCCTCGGTCACGGTGGCCCTGCGGGTGGGCAACCCCAATCCCCTGCCGGTGCGCCTCGCGCGGGTGGACGCCCGCCTCGTGATCGACGGCGAGGACGTGGGCGCCGTCACCCTGCCGGGCGTGAACCTGCCCGCGCGGGGCGAGGGGCCGCTGGCCGCCGAGGTGCGGCTGCCCGTCACCCTGACGACCGCCGGGGCCTTCCTGCGGGTGGCGCGGGGGCAGGAGGTGGCCTTCCGGGTGGACGGCAGCTTCACCGCCGACTTCGGGCGGCTGGGACAGCCCAGCTTCGGGCCGTTCACGCTGGCGCAGGGCGTGTGGCAGCAACCGGCGATCCTGCCGTTTTGAGGGAGCCTTCCGCGCCAGCTTTCGCGCTGACCCCTGATAGCTTGCCCCCGTGACCCGGCCCCCCGACCTCTCCCCCTTCCCCGACCCCCAGCGGGCCTGGGCCTACCGCCCGGCCTCTCCCCTGCGCGGTGCCCCGGACGGGCCGCTCGCGGGGCTGACCTTCAGCGTCAAGGACCTGTTCGGCGTTCCCGGCTGGCCGCTGCAGGCGAGCACGCGGGCGCCGGTGCCGCAGGTCGGGGAGAGCGTGCTGGTGCGGCGGCTGCTGAACCTGGGCGCGTCGGCCCTGGGCAAGACGCACCTGCATGAGGTCGCGCTGGGGATCACGGGGCTGAACGGGTATGAGGGCACCGAGCACCCCTTCCTGCCTGGCCATGCCCCCGGCGGGAGCAGCAGCGGGGCGGCGGTCACGGTGGCGCTCTCACAGGTGGACTTTGCGCTGGGGACCGACACCGGCGGCTCCATCCGGGTTCCGGCGGCGTGGTGCGGGGTGGTGGGGTACAAGCCGACGAAGGGGCACCCGGCCTGGAGCACCGACGGCGTGCTGCCCCTCTCGCCCACCTGCGACCACGCGGGACCGCTCGCCCGCGACGTGGGCACGGTGGTGCGCGTCCACGAGGCACTGACGGGTGAGGCGGTCCCCGTGCAGGACTGGGCCGGGCTACGGGTGGGCCTGTGGCTGCCGGAGGACTGGGTCACGGACGAGGTCCGGGAGGCGGTGGAAGTCTTCGCCTCGGGCCTGGAGGCGCGGGGGGCGATCCTCTCGGCGGTGACGCTGCCCGAGATGCTGGGCGCCTACACGCCCATCGTGCTGAGCGAGGCGGCGGAGGTTCACCGGGAGGCGCTGCGGCTTTCCGAGCCCGGCTTCCTGCCCTTCACCCTGGCCTCGCTGCGGCAGGGAGAGGCGCTGGGCGCGGAGGAGGTGGCCGCCGCCCACGCCCGCCGGGAGGGGTACCGGGCGCAGGTGGACGCCCTGTTCGGAACCTGCGACGTGCTGCTCGCGCCCGCCGTGCCGACGCCGCCGCCCCCGCTGGGC
>NZ_JASNGB010000307.1 GCF_030271215.1 Deinococcus rhizophilus
TCCGGCCCCTCCCCCCGGCGCGGCGCCTGCCGGGGCTGGAGGTGCGCTTCGGTCCCACCGGGCACCCCGAGTGGCCCGACCTCAGCCTCGCGCTGACCGGGCGGGGGGCACGGCTGACCAACGTCTCGGACGGCCCGCTGTGGCTGGCCGGGTGGTCTCCTTCCGGCACCAACGCCTGGCTGCGGGTGCGCGACGACGGCGGCGCCCCGCTGAACCTGCTGCCCAGCGGCGGGCAGGCCACCCTGCCCCTGCGCGGCTGGGAGCGCGGCGTGCGGGTGTGGTACGTGCGGGAGGCGGGGTCGGGGCCGTCGCAGCTGTTCCGGGCAGACTGGACGCCGCCGGATGCGGGTGAACGGGTGCTGAACTGAGCCTGCTGTCCCCACCCCCTCCCGGCGCCCTCTCACCCCCCCCGCCCCCCGCAGGACGTAGGGTGGGCGGATCGTGAGTCTGGTGTTTGATTGGACGGCGCTCGCCACGCGGACGGAGACGCCCGGGACCGGGGGGCAGTTGCGGACGGTGCCGGAGGACTTCCGGGTCGAGGAGATTCCCGCCTACGGGCTCTCCGGCGAGGGCGAGCACCTCTACCTGCAANGGGTGGGCGGATCGTGAGTCTGGTGTTTGATTGGACGGCGCTCGCCACGCGGACGGAGACGCCCGGGACCGGGGGGCAGTTGCGGACGGTGCCGGAGGACTTCCGGGTCGAGGAGATTCCCGCCTACGGGCTCTCCGGCGAGGGCGAGCACCTCTACCTGCAACTGGAAAAGACCGGGCACACCACCGCCCACGTCGTGCGCGAGCTGTGCACGCAACTGGGCGTGCGCGACCGTGACGTGGGCGTCGCCGGGCTCAAGGACCGCCACGCCGTGACGACCCAGTGGATCAGCCTGCCCGCCAGGTACGGGTCGCGGCTGGACGGCTTCGCGCTGGACGGCGTGCGGGTGCTGGAGGTGACCCGCCACGGCAACAAGCTGGGGCTGGGGCACCTGCGCGGTAACCGCTTCGTGGTGCGGGTGCGTGGGGCGGGGGGCACGGCGCAGACGGCGGCGGCGACCCTCGCCCTGCTCACGGCTCAGGGCGTGCCCAATTACTTCGGGCCGCAGCGCTTCGGCCTGCACGGGCTGAATGCCGAGGAGGGCCTGCGCGTCCTGCGCGGCGAGTCACGGGTGCGCGATCCCCGCGTGCGGCGCTTCCTGACGACCAGCGTGCAGAGCCTGATGTTCAACCGCTTTCTGAGCCTGCGAATGGAGCGCGGCCTCTTCGACCGCCTGATCGCCGGGGACATGGCGAAAAAGCACGACACCGGGGGCGTCTTCCTGGTCGAGGACGCGGCGGCCGAGTCCCCCCGCGCGGGGCGCGGCGAGGTCAGCGCGACGGGCACCCTGTTTGGCCGCAAGGTCAAGCCGCTGACCCTGGACGCGGGAGCGCTGGAGGCCGAGGCCCTCGCCGCCTTCGGCCTGACCCCGGAGGTCTTCGCCTCCCGACGGGGCGACCGCCGCCTCACCCGCGTCTTTCCGGAGGGGGCAGAGGTGCGCCCCGAGGAGGACGGCTACACGGCCGCGTTCACGCTTCCAAAGGGCAGTTTCGCCACCAGTGTCCTGCGCGAGCTGACCAAGACGGCCGTGGACGCCCCCGACGAACCGGACGCCCCCGAGGAGGAGGGCGAGTGAGCCTGCGGCGCGGCGGGCTGCTGCTGCTGGCCGGGCTGGGCATGGCCCTCGC
>NZ_JASNGB010000308.1 GCF_030271215.1 Deinococcus rhizophilus
CCCACGTCGCGGTAGACGATGTTGCGCACCGACGCCGGGTTGCCGCCCCGCACGCGCAACTCGGCCTCCAGCCAGCGCAGGCTGCCGCGCACGCCCCGGCCCGGCTCCGGCTGGGGGGGCAGGTGGGCGCGCAGGTCCGCCAGGGTCGCCTTCCAGTTCACGGTGGGGCGAGCCTAGCACCCCCCCTGGCACCTGACGAGGCGGTCAGGTTCTCCCGTTGGGTGCCTGTGTATACTCGGTCCAGTTTTCCCACAGTTCAGACCCCAGGAGGAACCCCATGTCCCAGAAGTTTGCCGTGCCCGTCCTGCTGACCCTCGCCCTCGCCGTGGCGGGCAGCGCCTCCGCGCAGTCCCTCGCCGCCGCCCAGTCCATGTACGACCAGGGCAAGTGGCAGGAGGCCGCCAGTGCCGCCGCCGCCCTGAAGACCAGCGCGGGCTACGCCCTCGCCGCCGAGGCCACCACCGGAGGCGCGGGCCTGAGCGCCGAGAGTGCCAAGAAGGGCCTCTTCCAGAAGGCGCAGGAGTACGCCCGTCAGTCGATCAACACCGACAAGAACAACCCCGACGCCTACTTCGAACTCGCCCGCGCCCAGGGCCGGCTGGCCCAGTACAGCGGCATCCTGAACAGCCTGGGACTGGCAGGCGACATGAAGAAGAACCTCGACACCGCCATCAAACTCAAGCCCAACATGGCCTCGGCCTACGTGGCGCTGGGGCTGTGGCACGCCAACCTCGTCTCCAAGGGCACCGTGGCGACGCTGGCGACGGGGGCCAAGCGCAACCAGATCAACCCCAACTTCGAGAAGGCCATCGCGCTGGAACCCAACCAGGCCGTGCACCGCATCGAATACGCCAATGCCCTGCTCCTTCAGGGCAACAAGGCGGGCGCCCGCGCCCAGCTTGAAAGGGCCGTGGCTCTGCCCGCCGACACCTTCTGGGAAAAGCGCGATCTGGAGCAGGCACGCAAGACGCTGGCCGGGCTGTAAAGCTCTCTCACACCCAGACGCCCCGGCTCCGGCTGGGGCTTGTTGCTGACGGCTACCCTCTCAGCAGCGCCACCGCCCCCGGCAGCACCTCCGCCCGCACCCCCGACGCCTGCCCCACCACGTCGCCGTCGAGGTGCAGCCAGGTGGGCCGCGCCCAACTCAGCTCGGCCACCCGGCCCGTGCGGTGGTGGACGCCGGGGTCGCCCAGATGACGGCCCGGCAGCACCAGTGCCATCAGCCGCAGCACCTGCCGCCGCCCCAGCGGGCCGCTGACCACCACGTTGAGCACGCCGTCGCGCACGTCCGAGGCGGGGCTGATGTGAAAGCCGCCCCCGTAGCGGGTGCCGTTCATCGCGGCGGCGAGGACGCTGGGACCGGCATAGAGGCGCTCGCCGTCCACCTCGGCCGTGACGGGCGTCAGGGTCAGGTGCCGCAGGGTGGTCAGCGCAGCCCAGGCGTAGCGCCCCATCCCCGGCAGCCACGCGGGGGCCAGCGGCAGCCGGGCGGTGAGCTGCGCGTCGAAGCCCATGCCCAGGCCGTTGAGCAGCAGCCGCGTCTGGTCCGCGCAGTCCCCGCCCCGCACGGTCACCCGCAGGGCGTCCACCGGCCGGGGCACCCCCGCGAGCCGCGAGAGGGCCGCCCCGAAGTCTCCCGGTTTCAGGCCCAGCATCCCCGCGAAGTCGTTCCCGGTGCCCAGCGGCACCACCCCCAGGGGCCGCCC
>NZ_JASNGB010000309.1 GCF_030271215.1 Deinococcus rhizophilus
AGGAAGCCGTGCTGGACGTGCTTTTCTAAAACTGAAAGATGTCAGATGACCAACTTCCAACGGCTTTTTCCCGGTCCTCTGCTGCTGCTCGCCGCCTGCGCCCCCGCTGCGGCCCCCGGGGCCGAACCCACGGCCCTGGGTGCCGAACAGACCCAGGCCCTGTGCGCTGGCCACCCCCGGGTGGGCGACCGGGGCCTGCTGCTGTGGGGGCCGCCGGACGAGGAAACCTCGCTGCCCGGTCCCTACGCGGTGACCTGCCCGGACGTGACGCTGACGCACTCGGGGACCGAGGTCACCGTGCGGGCGGCGACCCTGCCGGGCGCCCTGGCCTATTTTTCCGAGGACGCCTTCCTGCTGGCCTACTACGCTGACCTGCGGGTGCGTCTGCCCGAGCCGGGTGTGGTGAGCGCCGACGCCCCGGACGATCTGCCGGAGAACCTGCGCGACGAGATCGCCGGGATAGAGGTCAGCGTCAGCGTGCCGGGCGGTGCCCCGCAGCCCCTGCTGAGGGCCGGGCGGCTCACGCCCCTGCGCTTTGACGCGGCGCTGCCGCTGACGGTGCAGATCAGGACCCGCCGCACGGTCAACCCCTGGCCGACGGTGCAGCTCAACCCCCGGTCGGGGACGGTGCGGGCCACGCTGGGACGCTAGCTCATACGGTTCCCGTCCAATCCGTTCTCAAATCGGGAGAGCGCCGATTTGAGAACTCCTCTCCCGGCAACCGTTCTTTCCTGCTCGCTCTGCTCGGATCGAACAGTTTGTGTAACTGTTCAATTGGAATCCGTATCATCCCACCCGCGTCACCGCCAGCACCTTGAAGCCCCCCTCACGCCGCAGCTCGCGCACCGGGCCGAGGGCGCCCATCGCCGCCTCGTAGGGCAGCGGTTCGTTGGCGACGGCGTAGAGGGTGCCGCCGGGATTCAGGCGCCGGGCGGCCGCCGCGATGAACTCGCGGGCCACGTCCAGCACGACCCCCCGGCCCACGTGAAAGGGCGGGTTGGTGAGCACCACGTCGAAGGTGCGCTCCTCCAGCGCGGCGTCCACGTCGCTGTGCAGCACCTCGCCGGGCAGCCCGTTCGCGGCGAGGGTAGCTTCCGCACTCCGCACGCTCTGGAGGTCGCCGTCCACCAGGGTCACGGCGGCTCCCCGCTGCGCGGCCCACGCCCCGATCAGCCCGGTGCCGCACCCCAGGTCCAGCACCCGCCGTCCGCTCAGGTCGAGGTCCTGAAGGGTGCCCAGCAGCAGCGAGGTGGCCCGGTCGGGTTTCGCCGCGCTGAACACGCCCGGCAGCCCGACGACGCGCAGCCCGCCCAGTTCGTAGCCTTCCGGCTCGGGAAAGGCGGGGGTGGGGCCGGGACGGCGCACCAGGCGGCCCACCCGCATCCCACCGTCGCGGGCGATCGTCTCGCCGCTGCCGAAGGCGCTTCCGGCCGCGCGGACATAGCGGTCGTAGCCCTTGTCCCGGTCCCCGGCCAGGTAGAGGGTCCCGCCGGGCGGCGTGCAGGCGTGGGCCCAGGCCACCTGCGCGAGCGCGTAGGCATTGCCCCGGTCGCCCGACAGCACGAGGGTCACGGTGCGCGGACGCTGGGGCCACTTCTCCCGCAGGTCGTCGCCGGGAACGGCGGCGCTGCAGTCGAGTCCGGCTTCCCGCAGGGCGGCCAGCGCGGCGGCCGAGCCCTCCACCGCCCGCAGGGTCACGCCGGG
>NZ_JASNGB010000031.1 GCF_030271215.1 Deinococcus rhizophilus
CAGTCACAGCTCGGCAGCCTATCAGCGTTAAGTTGCCAGAACCGGTGCACCGCACTCTGGGTCATCCCGCTCGTTTGGGCCATGGTGCGGGTACTCCAGTGCGTCGCATTCTCGGGGAGCGTATCCAGGGTCAGCCGCACGACGCGCTCGACGTCGGCATCCTGAATGGTCCTGGGCGCCCCACTCTTGGGAGCATCACTCAACCCAGCCAGTCCCTCGGTGGCGAACCGTCGGCGCCAGGTTCCCACGGTGTCGTCGCTGAGCCCGACCTGCGCGGCGATCTGGCTGAGCGTTGCCGTGGGTTGATCAGCACTGAGTAGGATGATCCTGACCCGGGTCGCCAGACCCCGGGGGGTCTGGCGTCGACGCACCAGCGCGGTAAGCAACTGCCGTTCCTCGTCGGTCAGGATAGGCACGGGGGATGAGGGGCCACAGTGTATTGTCCACCTCCCACACCAGCGTACCCCTCTATCTCCCGGCATTCCTCTGAATACTCCACTAGCTTGCCGAACTTACTGAGACTGCAGCGGGCGCGCGATATGCGGGAAAGAACTCGGGGGCCAACTCACCCACGACACTCCGGTGGAGAGCCGTCAGTTCACGGTAAGCCTCTGGGGCACCTGTAAGCTGCACCCCGAAGTAGGGCCGGACACCCTCCTTATCAAACGTGCGTTTGTATCGGAAGATGCCGTCGTTACTTGTATAGCCACCACCTAAGACGTACCCCTCCCGCCCTGTCTCGCGCCCATAGGCAATGACCGCATGCTTGAGCAGGTCATTGGGCGCATCTGCGAAGAATTCCTGGCAGGTTCCCCCTAGAAAGGAGTACAGGAAGCGGTCACTCTGCATCACGAGTTCGACCGAAGCCAAGCTGCCCTCCCGCGACCGGACCTCAGCCACCACGAAGCTCCCTTTGAGATTGGCCATCGCCGCAAAGAAATCACGCCCGAAGTGGTACCACTGCTCCGCACCCCGCCGCCGCATGGTGTCCAGATAGACTCGAGTGAAGCCCTCGAGGTCACCAAATTCGGGCGAGACCTGTGCGGTCATGCCCGCACGTTCCGCTTTGTTGACATTTTTACGGACCTTATGCTCATAGTGGCGCCACTGCTCTTCGGCAGGACGCGTCACGTTCACCACCACATTCTCGCGTAGCGCCACCCGCGCGTACCCGGACAAGGCCAACTCCGGGGGCTGCTGCTCCAATGCAACGCGCAAAAACGCTGTGACCACGCGCTCCTGCTCCATCCAGGCCAGAACCGCCGGGTAAAAGTCTGCGTCCGGATCCCCATAAGGGCCGCCGTAGCCATAAGGTGAGGTCGCGTCGCGCCATCCCCCGTCCAAGTCTCGCAACACCAAGGGCAGGAGCCCACCATGACCGTGCAGCGCCACGGCCTCGCCATCCTCAGCAAACAGCGCCACATAGTCGGGGTGTGCGAACGGTTCACGCCCCGTCTTTTCCCAAACAGCCAGCCATTCGTCCCGGACGCTGAGAGTCAGCAGTCTCATCGACAGCCCTCACGATGCAGAACCATCCTCCAAGAAGTATCTATCTTCTGCCAGGGCTCAGGCAACGTCTCAGACGTGATGCAAAACGCCTGGGCAACCTCAGGAAAATGCTGCTGCAGTACTAAGAGCAGAGCTTCATTGTCCGCGTCCACTGGATGATGACACCGCAGGACTCCCGGACCAATTCTTCCAAACTTCAGCCCAGAACCGACCAGCTGGAATTCACTGAAGCCGTACCGTTCAAACATAGCGACACTCGGAAGCGGCTGCTGGAGCACAGGCACAGGGGCTTCCTGCCCTTCCAGGTGACGCAGCGGCTTAACATACCAATGCCGACAGCTCTCAGGCTTGAACCCCAGCCGCTGGTACAGCCGCTGCGCCGCTGGATTACTTTCGAAGACGTCCAGACTGACGCGTGTCAGCTCAGGGTGGCGCCCAAGAAAGTGACGGATCAATTGACTTCCTGCACCCCTTCCCCTCAAACGGGCATCCACAAAGATATTTGAGAGAAAACCCTCGTTTTTTGTGTCATCGATACGAAATTCGGCATATCCGATGCCCAGGGCGTCATCAAACACATACAGCTTGAAATTTGGAAAGAGCCCCGGGTACTTCAGGATATCTACCAGATACTTGTCAAGCCCAGGTTGGCCATAGACCATGAACTGCTGCAAGTGAAGCGGAAAGCTCCTCCTGAACACATCTCTGACCTCTACAGCGTCCCCAGGCCGCATGAAACGAATCACACTCTCACTCCTCGCTCGGCATCCAGATCGAGCATGGCTTCATTGGGCACGTCGACAACCCCTGTCCGCCCCAGCACTTTCCGGACAGTCGACCACACGATTTTGAGATCAAGCCACAGGCCCAGGTGGCGGACGTACCAGACATCCATGGCCAGGCGGTCGTCCCAGGACGCTGTGTTACGCCCATTGACCTGAGCCCATCCGGTGATGCCAGGGCGCACGTCCAGCCGCTGCGCCTCCTCTGGCGTGAAAAATGGAGTATACCGCGTAAGGAGCGGCCGCGGCCCGACCAGGCTCATGTCCCCCTTGAGGACGTTGAACAGTTCGGGCAACTCGTCAAGACTGGTTGAACGCAAGAAGCGCCCAAAGGGGGTCAGCCGCACCCGATCGGGCAACAGTTCACCGTTCGGCCCCCGCTCGTCGGTCATGCTCCGGAACTTGTACATCGTGAAGGGTTGCCCCTGCAGTCCAGGCCGAACCTGCCGGAACAAGACCGGGCTGCCCAGCCGGCGCCGCACCGCCAGGGCCAGCCCCAACATTGGCAGCCCCAGGGCCGTCAGCGCCAGGCCGGAAAGCGCCAAGTCCATGCCCCGTTTCCAGGGATGCAGCGTGCTGGCACGGCGCCAGTCCAGCAGCGTCTCGCAGTAGGCCACCCAGCCTTCCTGAACCCTGACCGGGTCAAACGCGTCTCTGACCCAGGCCTGCCCGGCCTCGCCATAGGCCTGAGCACGTCCGGGGTGTGTCAGGGCTTCCCGCAGCGCCCGCGCCAAGGCACTGTCATCCCCCACGGGGACGAGCCAGCCAGTCCGTCCATCCTGCACGGCGTCCCGCGCGCCCGTAGCGGTGGTGGTCACCACGGGCAATCCAGCTGCGGCCGCCTCCAGGGCCACGGCCGGGAATCCTTCACGGTAGGTGGGAAGTGCCAACACACTCATCAGCGGGTAATAGGGTGTCGCACTCGGCACCAGTCCAGTACGGAGAACACCGGGCAACCGTCCAAGCGTCTCCATTACTCCGGGCGGTACCGGGTCTCCCGCGTCCTCCCCTCCGATCAGCAGCAGTCGGGCCTCCGGAACCTCCAACTGCAACGCCTGATAGGCAGACACCAATTCCGGTAGGCCCTTGTCCCGGGCAAGCCGGCCCACGAAGCCCACCACCGGCGTGCCCTCCGGCAGGTCGAGCGCCTCGCGCAGAGCGCGGGTCTCCTCGGCTGTGGTCACCGGATCGGGAAGACGCACACCCCGCACGCTCCCGGCACCCAGCACCACCGTCTTGTGGGGAGCCGTCAGGCCCAGTTCATGCACCCGCGCCTGCAGGCTGGGACTCACGCAGACCACCCGGTGGGCGCAGGCCATCGCCACACGCTCAGCGGCCACAAGCACCCGGCGCTTCAGACCCGTGGCCGTCTCCAGCCGCAACCCGTGCAGGGTATAAACCCGGAGCGGGACCCCGGCGGCCACCCCCGCCAGCCCCCCCAGGAGGGCGGCTTTGGGCGTATTGACATTCAGGACGGTCGGGCGAAACTGACGCAGCGCCCGGTACAGGTGCCACACACTCCGGAGGTCAGCCCGCGGGGAGATCTCCCGCTCCATCGGCACGGGGAAGGCCTGTGCCCCCTCTTCTGCGGCACGCCCCTCAAGCTCCCCGGGAACGGTCGGTGCACTGATCAACCCCACCGTCCAGCCCCGGCCTCTCATCAGGGCGAGCTGGCCCTTGAAGAAGTCCACGCTGACCGACGACGTCACCGCGAACGCGATGCGCCGACTCAGGGGACGGCGCCAGCTCACGGGCGTCCCCCCACCTGTGCGGCCCCTCGCAGGACCCGTTCCATCACGTCCACCTGCGAGTGCAGGCTGAAGCGCTCCTCGATCACCCTTCGGGCCGCGGCCCCCATCTCGCGGCCCAGGTCGGGGCGCCGCAGGAGTTCGGCGAGCTGCGTCTCGAAGTCCACCGGATCGGCTGCCAGCAACCCGGTCACGCCGTGCCGGATCACTTCCCCGTTCGCGCCGATATCGGATCCCACACTGGGAATCCCCACGGCCCCGTACTGGATCAACTTGAAAGCGCATTTCCCCCGCACGAAGACATTGTCCTGCAGGGGCATCACCCCGACATCGAACTCCTGCAGGGCCTGAATTTCACCCTCCATCGACCAGGGAATAAAGGTCGCGCCCGCAGCCTCCACCCGTCCGCGGACATCTGGACTGGCAATCACCCGGAACTCGGCTCCATGGTCCCGGCACACGCGCAGCAGGCCAGCCAGCACCGGTTCCAGGTAATGGGTAAAGGTGGAGGCCGTCCCGATCCAGCCCACCACCGGAGGTGTTCCTGGGAGCCGCGGCGGACGAATCCCATACTGCGTGGTGTCCACCACGGTCGGCACGCACGTCACCCGCGTCTGTGGCGAAACCTGCCGCACGTAATCGCCCAGGTACTCGTTGCCAACGGTTGCAGCGACGCTGCCGCGCAGCAGCCGGTCGATCGGGTAATCGTTGAACACCGCGTCGTCCATGTCGAAGACCACGGGCACCCCGGCGCGCAGGAAGAGGCGATCAAAGTGCTCGTGCAGCAGCGGCGCACTCTGCCGGTGCACATAGATCAGGTCGTAGTCCCCGCGTACGGACCGGGCCTGGGCCACCCGCTCAGCCAGCCCGAAGGCCACCCGCGCGAGGGCCAGAGGATGGTTCTTCGCCCCGTTCATCCGCAGGGTAAAGGCACGCTCGGTCAGAAAAGGCCGGATGTCCAGTTCGATTCCCCGCTCCCGCAGCGGGTTCTGGAACGCGTACAGCCGGTACCGCGGGCTGGGTCCTGCCAGGGGGTAGGGCGAGAGGGCCAGGACACGCAGACTCATGGGCGCATTCTCCGCAACATGATGTTCGGCAGGTCCCGGTACAGCAGGGCGAATCCTTCACGCAGGGGAGGGAGTTCCTCCCGGCGGCCCGTCAGGGTCAGAAAGGCCGCGCGCGACAGCGGCTCGAGCAGCAGGGTATTGATAAAATTCAACAGATTCTCTGCCGGGCCGTAGTGCTTGCGGCCATAGAGCAGGCGGCTGCGCAGCAGGTAGAACAGCCGCCGCCCCCGCACCTGCGACGTGGTCCCCTCTCCCTCGTGGAATGCCTGGACATCCGCCAGATAGACACTCCGGAAGCCGAGCTGCCGGGCGCGGTAGGCAAAGTCCACTTCCTCGAAGTAGACGAAGAATCGCTCGTCAAAGCCCTGCAGCTGCTCAAAGAGGCCCCGGCGGGTCAGGAAAAAGGCCCCGATCACCTGATCGACCTCGCGGGTCTCGTCATGCGCCCACTCGCGCATGGCGTGCCCCCAGCGGGGCACGGCGCGGTCCAACCCGAAATTCTGCGCCAGGAACATCACAGCACGGGGAAACCGGGCCGACGACCGGGTCACCTGTCCCCGTTCATCCACCAGTTGCACTCCCACGATGCCCACGCGACTCTGTTCAGGTGCTTCCATGAATTCGACGCTCCGCACGAGGGTCAGGGCACTCACCTCGGTATCCGGATTCAGGAACAGCAGGTAGGGAGAACGGGCAAACTGGGCACCCAGATTGCACCCCCCCGCGAAGCCCCGGTTGACCCCGGAACGGATCAGGGTCACCTCAGGCGCGTCCTGGGCAATCCGGTCTGCCGAGCCGTCCGAAGACGCGTTGTCCACGACGACGACTTCCAGGGGCCAGGGAAGGTCCGGGCGGCAGTTTCGCAGGCTGGTCAGCAGCCGCAGAATCAGTTCGCCGCCGTTCCAGTTAACGACAATCAGCGTGACGATGACGTACTCCTTCTCTTCCCCAGACTGTCCGGGAAGGTGTAGTTGAATTTGATGGCCTCTCCCCTACCCGACTGCGGCTCCACCCGGAAGAGGGTCTGGCTGAGCAAGAAGGCCAGGACAAGGTACTGGAGCCAGGACGTCAGCAGGCTGAAGTAGCTGTCGGTGAACGCCTGGGTGAGCAGAGGAAACGAGAGGACCGACAGCCAGAAGAGGGGAAGTGGACGGCGGGTCCGCAGGTAAGCCATGTACACGGCCCCGTGCAGCAGCCCAAATGCGAACTGGAAAGCGATGGCACCTGCGAAGCCAAAATCCCGCAGATACTGCAAAAACATGGTGTAGACGTTGGTCGGCTCGGGGATATAGGCATAGGACTGAACCAGGGGCACCACCTGAGCCTCATAGCCCAGGGCATTGGCCACCGCGTAGAAGGTCCGGAAGACGTACCTCCCCCCTCCGTCGAGTTGCAGGTAGGGAAGCTGCACCGACAGCGCCACCGTTCCGCTCACCAGATAGCCGGTCAGCGATTCGAACAGACTGGGGAGGTTCTGCAGCAGCGAGGCGTCCCGACTGACCCCCTTGCCCAGCAGACTGGCGCCCACATAAAACACGGTCAGAAACGTGAGGACACTGACCAGCATCAGCCGCAGGCCCACCCGCCGCCGGGTCATCGCGTAGATCACCGCCACCTCAATCAGCAGGAACAGCACAATGCCGCGCCCGCTGGAAAAGACCGACATCGCCAGGGCCGCTATGAAAGCCAACCCCAGAGGGAGCAGCATCCGGCGGTCACGCGTCATGCGGAAGTAGATCAGCCCCAGGCCGACCACAGTGTTCAGCAGCGGCAGCGCGTACCCTGTCAGCTGCATCAACAGAGGTGGAGGCTCTCCCTGCACGCTCGTGAGGTACCGCAGGTTGAAGGCGAGGTCACGGGTAGGCCCCGTCAGGGCGTAGGCTGTGGCCTGCTGGGAGTAGATCAGGGCCCCCCCCGCTCCCAGCAGGGTCAGGACCACGACGGCCACCAGCTGTGGGGAGCCCAGGCGCTGGAACTGGACCGGCCTCGACCGCTGCCGCAACACGGCGGCGCCTCCCATGGCCCGGAAGGTCAGCACCCCCCCCAGGGTGAACGCCGCCACGCTCAGCCCGATCAACAGCAGCACCGGGTCACTCAGGTCCAGGAAACGGTCACCGGACAGCAGGTACAGCACCAGTGTGAAGCCCCACACCAGCACCTGCAGGGTCGCGGGATACCGCACGTCCCCCACCAGCAGGTGATTGAACAGCAGCAGCAGTCCCAGGGCCACCAGCAGGGTCACCACTTCAAGCACGGGCCACCTCCCCGTGTGGCCCGTCACGGGTGCCCAGCAGCAGCAGCAGCAGCAGCCCCGCCACCAGCACCTCGGCGGCGGAGATCCCGGCGGCATACACCGGCAGCGGCACCCGGCCCGCCATGCCAAGCACCCAGCCCACCGAGATCAGGGCATTGAGCAGAAGCAGCGCATTGGCGAGGCCGTCGCGACGCTGCGGAAAAATCCACAGCTGCAGCAGGACCGTGTTCCAGCCGATAAAGGGCATCAGCCACAGGGTCCAGACGAGCACATCGGCGGCTGGAGCATAGGTCTCGCCCAGCAGCAGGGTCACCAGCGGGTCACGCCACCAGAAGAGCAACAACGACGCCAGCAGCAACCCGGCCAGAACCGAACCGGCCAGCCCCAGGAGCTGCCGACGCCCCCGCGGGGTCGCGTGTGCTCCTGACTGCACCACCCGTGGGTACAGCGCCTGACACAGCGGCACCGTGAAGGTGGGTGCCACCTTCGCAATGCGGTCCGCCGCCAGGAGGAGCGCACTGCTCAGCGGCGAGACCGTGGCGGCCAGCAGCAGCGCCAACGCCGAAGTGTAGGAACTGCCCAGCAGCCGGAAGAGGAAGACGGCCGAT
Organism: Deinococcus rhizophilus; assembly: GCF_030271215.1. GTDB lineage: Bacteria > Deinococcota > Deinococci > Deinococcales > Deinococcaceae > Deinococcus > Deinococcus rhizophilus. The sequence continues at coordinate 7,969 of NZ_JASNGB010000031.1, forward strand.
CCCTCACGCAGGTCGCGCCAGACGTCTATCAACGACAATCTCGCCCTACCGGGCGGCAGTTCACGGCCCAGCCGGGCGGTGAGCAGCCCCCAGGTCAGGGCCACGCCCAGAGCCTGCGACCACATCACCGCGGCCGGATCACGCCACAGGAGCGCCGCACTGACCATCGCCAGACCCGCGGCCAGCTTGAACCCCATGTCGACGTTGGCCGCCACCCGGGCCCGGTTCTGTCCCTGGAAGTACCAGCTTGGCAGGCTCCCCTGCAGGAGGCCATACACGAGTCCCCCCAGGAGCAGCGTGGCTCCGTACCCCCCGGTCCAGCCTGCCCACCAGGCCACCACGGCGGTCAGGACGCACAGCAGGGCCAACAGTCCCTTGGTCGCGTACACCAATTCGGCGGTGCGCCGCGGCGGTTCACCCGACGCGATGCGGCGGGTGGCCGTGACCGTGTGTCCGTAATCCACGACGGTGGCGACGGCCACCCCCAGTGCCTGAGCCACCAGCAGCGAAGCCCAGTTCACCGGGCTCAAGCTCCGCGCCAGCACTGGAAAGGTCAGCAGTGGAATCAAGATGTTGCCGATCTGGAGGCCGTAGAGAGACAGCAGATCTCCCAGCAGCGGTCCACGCAGACGACGCACGGCCGCTCAGCCCATGTCCGGTGCCCACAGCGCCTCACCGAAGAGGTTCCAGGGCAAGCGGCCCTCGTTCGGATCCTCCAGGTTGAACTGGGCGTCCATGCTGTACAGCAGAGTCGCCCCCTGCGCTGCGGCTTGATACCCGTGGGCGACGCCACTGGGAATGTGCACCAGCGTGGGCTGTTCGCCGCTCAGCACCAGCTTGCGGCGAACGCCCAGGGTGGGGCTGCCGGCCCGGCAGTCCACCAGCCATACCGTAAGCTGCCCCTCGATCACACACCAGATCTCGTTCTGCTCTGCCTTGACGTGAATGTGAAAGGCATTGGTGCGGCCCGGGGCAGCCCAGGACACGCTGATCTGGCGGGGCACCAGGGCGCCGGGCAGGGCCTGCACTCCTTCTTCTCCGAGCCGGAGATACTCCATAAAGGCCCCGTTCTCGCTGCGGTTCTTGCGCAGAGGATGCGTCCAGACCCCCTCGATCAGAGGCGCCGGAGGGTAACTCTCGAAGGTCAGCGCGGTGGCATAGTCGTGAGCGAGTTCGATCTTCATCGGGGGGGATGACCTTCCTGACTGATTTTGAGGAGGTACTGACCGTACCGGTTTTTGGACAGGCGGCTGGCTTGCTCGCGCAGGGCGTCGGTGGTGATCCACCCGCTGCGCCAGGCAATTTCCTCCGGCGAGGCCACCTTGAGCCCCTGACGGTGCTCGATGGTCTGAATAAAGAGGCTGGCCTCCAGCATGCTCTCGTGGGTTCCCGTATCCAGCCACGCGAAGCCCCGGCGCATCACCTGCACGTCCAGCAGTCCCTCGGCCAGGTAGGCATTATTCACGTCCGTGATTTCCAGCTCCCCCCGTGGGGAAGGCCGCAGGCTCCGGACAATCTCCACCACCTGGCGGTCGTAGTAGTACAGTCCGGTCACGGCAAAGTCGGACTTGGGCACCGCGGGCTTCTCCTCGATCGACAGCGCCCGGCCCTGTGCATCGAACTCCACGACCCCGTACCGCTCCGGGTCACTGACCTGGTAGGCGAAGACCGTTGCCCCCTCAGGGCGCCCGTGCGCAGCCTGCATCAGATCGGAAAGGTCGTTGCCGTAGAAGATGTTGTCCCCCAGGATCAGGGTGCTGCCCTCCCCGGCCAGAAAGTCCTCTCCGATCAAAAAGGCCTGCGCGAGGCCCCCGGGCTGGGGCTGCACCGCGTAGTCCAGCCGCACCCCCCACTGTGACCCGTCTCCGAGCAACTGCCGGAAACGCGGCGTGTCCTCCGGAGTGGAAATCACCAGGATGTCGCGAAGACCGCCGAGCATCAGCGTGCTGAGTGGGTAATAGACCATCGGCTTGTCATAGACCGGCAACAGCTGCTTGGAGACGGCCAACGTGGCCGGATACAACCGGGTGCCGCTTCCCCCGGCGAGGATGATGCCCTTACGAGATGGCTGCGGCCCAGTCACCTTTGCTCCTGATCGGCAAGCCGCTCGGCGTACTGCCGGGCATAGTACTCCCGGAATTCACCGCTGCGGATCGGCTCCCACCACCCACGGTGCTCGGCGTACCAGCGCGCGGCCTCGGCCACAGCCTGTCTGGGGTCATACCGTGGTTCCCAGCCCAGCGCCCTGAGCTTGTGCACGTTCATGGAATACCGGCGGTCGTGCCCCGGGCGGTCGGTCACGTGGCGGACGAGGTCATGGCCCTTTCCCAGGGTGTCCAGCACGATGCCCACCATCTCCAGGTTGGTCATCTCACGCCCGGTCCCAACGTTGTAGACCTCCCCGATTTCGCCCCTCAGCAGCACGGTCTCGATCCCGGTGCAGTGGTCAAAGACATGCGCGTAGTCGCGCATCTGCCGTCCGTCCCCGTACACCGGCAAGGGCTCACCCAGGATGGCGTTGGTGGAGAACAGTGGCACGGCCTTTTCGGGGTACTGGTACGGACCCACATTGTTGGCTCCCCGCGTAATGGTCACGGGCAGCCCATAGGTGATGTGGTAGGCCTGGACCAGCTGATCTGCGGCCGCCTTGCTTGCGGCGTAGGGGCTGCGGGGTGCCAGCGGGTCTGTTTCGATGCTCTGATGCCTATCAGGAATGTGCCCATACACCTCATCGGTGCTGATGTGATGCAGCCGGATACCCAACTCACGGGCGACTTCCAGCAGCACGTGGGTGCCACGCACGTTGGTATCCGTGAAGACCAGGGGCCCCAGGATGCTCTGGTCGACATGCGTCTCGGCTGCGAAGTTGACGATCAGGTCGGTCCCGTGCTCCTGACAGCTGCGCCGGACGGTCTCCAGATCTGCGATATCGGCCTGGACCAGCCGCAGCCTTGGATCGCCCCACAGCTCCTGCAGGTTCTCCCGGCGACCCGCGTAGGTCAACTTGTCGTAGACCACCACGTGGTCCCCAGGATGATGTTCCAGCCAGTAACGTACGAAGTTGCTGCCGATAAAGCCGCATCCTCCGGTGATCAGCAGATTCATGCTTTTGCCCCTTCCCGCGGCGCGTACGAATAGGAGTAGCCGTAGCTCTGCCCCTCGCGGGCGTCCGATTTGTTGATCACGAAGCCGAGAATATTCAGCCCCGCCCGCTCTGCACGGCGCATGGCTGCCCGTACGGACTGAACGTTGGTGCGGCCATACTCGGTGACCATCAGCACGGCGTCCGCGTGCACACCGAGGACCAGGCCGTCCGCCAGGGCCAGCAGCGGCGCACTATCAACCAGCACCACGTCGTAATGCTGACGCCACAGGCTCAGGGCGGCCGGGATGTCTGCCTGGTTGAAGACCGCGAGGCTGTCTTGCACCCCCGGGCCTGCCGGGAGCATGTCGACTCCCTCTTCGACCCGCAGCACCTGAACATTCTGCGGATTGTGCAAGGCCTCGCGGGTCGTCCGGGCCCCGCCGTTCCCGGTCAGCTGATACCACTGTCCACCTTCGTCGTACTTCTTCCAGACAGCCGCCTGGGTGCCGCGCCGCAAATCGGCATCCACGATCAGCACCCGCTGTCCACTGGACGCAAACCCGTCGGCCAGGGTGGCGGTGAGGCTGCTTTTTCCCTCTCCTGGTGCTGTGGAGCTGATCATCACCACGGGATGGGCTCGGCTGGCCAGGTGGGTCATCAGGTTGACCCGCAGGAATCCGATCGACTCGTACAGCCCGGCCTGACGCGCGGCGCGCACGATGCCGGAGAAGACCACGTCACGCTGCCTCAACCGGGGAATCACGGCCAGGGTCGGAACGCCGAGCGCCAGGAGATCATCCTCCGTACGGATGGTACGGTCGGTCACCGTCAGCAGGATCACCAGGGCCGTTGCCAGCATCAACCCCAGGAGGCCAGCCAGAACCGCATTCCGAACCGGACGCGGGGCGGTCGGGCCCAGCGGTTCGACTGCCGTCGCGAGTGGACTGAGGATCCCGGCAATCGAATCTTCAAGCAGCCTCACCTGGGTGAGATTGCTGTCGATGTTGGCACGCCGGGTGATCAGGGTCTGGCGTTCCAGCGCCGACAAGTCCCCCGCCCGCAACTCCCGGTCCACCTGTGCGAGCTGGGCCCGGTAGCCCGCCTGCGCCCGCCGGACGTTCTCCAGGGCGCGGCCACGGTCCCATTCCAGCAGGGAAGTGGCCGTCAGGTTGGCCAGTTCCTGGGCGGCCCGCGCCGTCCGGGCCCGGGCCCGCAGGGTGTAGATGCCGTTGCCATTCAGGTCCAGCCGTGACACCAGGACGAGGGTCTCCAGACGTTGACGACGCAGCTCGTCACTGAGATCAGTAACGAGCCGCGCTTTTTCCTCCGCCGGAATCTGGTCGGATGCCTGAATTTCCTGCAGCAAAGGTGCAATGACCTGGGTGCTTTGCAGGGCCTGGGCCATCGCCCCCTCGGGCAATGGTGGTGCCTTGACCACAGCGCCCCCCAGGGTGGAATCCTGTACCTGAGTATTGGCGGCGATCAGGCTGGCGGTCGCGTCGTACACCGGAGGCTGCGCCCTCGACCATAAGAAGGTAGCCAGCGCAATGAGCAGCGCTGCCGAGAGGATCCAGAGCCACCTGCGCCGTAATCCATTCCATAAGACTGTGAAATCCAGTCCCGCTTCTGAGCGTTCATTCATGTGCCAGACCTCTGTCGACGTGACGGTCTCCTCTCCCGAGCCGGGACAGGCTGCCAGCGTCGTTCCCGGCAAAGCATAGCTCACCAGCGGCTCACAGACGTCGTGCGGGCCGTAGAATATGCCGATTTTTCAGTTTGCGCCGGCCCAAAGAGAATGGTGCCCCCGCTGGGGGCACCATCACTTACTGAGGAGAGTTTAGCGGCCAATCACCGTGGTGGGCTCGCTGCTGAAGGGGCGCAGCGTCCGGCCACTGTTGGCACCCTGGTTGGCCCAGCGCACGTTGGTGTAGTACGTGCCGGCAGCCGTAGTAGCGTCGGCGCCCGCCTGGAACTGGACGTACAGCACCGAACCGGGGACGAAGACCACGTCGTCGTCGAAGTCGACGTTCAGGAGTCCGCGGCCAGTCAGAACGGTGGTGTAACGGCCCGGGTCGATGGCCGTGCTGTTCGCGGGGTTGAAGATGACCGCGCCAGACGCGTCGCGAGCCGGGGTGGGATCATAACGCACGGTGACGTTGTTGAAGTTGAAGTTGCCGGCAGTTTCCTGCGTCGCCTCGCCGGTCCCGATGTAGAAGGTGATCGAGTTGTTCGTGGCGCCCTCGTTCGAGCCCTGCTCGACGTGGAAGCTGCCGGTGTAGACCGTGCCGTTGCCGCCTGCCTGGAGGGGGTCGAAGCTGTCAACGAGTTGGATCTGCTCGGAGACGAAGTTCTCCACGCCCACGCAGTCGGTGGCCTGGCCGTTGCCGCCGTTGGTGCTGGTGAAGCTGGCGACGTTGCAGTACTGCCCAGCAGGCGCACCCGCGGGGATGGTGCTGGTGATGCGCAGTTCCAGCGTCTGGCCAGCGGCCAGCGTCAGGTTCGCCGGGAGCACATTGACCGTGTTGCCGGTGGCGGCGACCGAACCGGGCTGGGTGGTGCCGGTGATGGTGTAGGTGCCGCTCTGGAACTGAGCGTAGTTGTTGGTGGTGCCCAGGCGGCCCAAGATGTCCTGAATGTTGACGTTGCTGGCGACACCGCTGCCGGTGTTGCTCACGCGAATCACGCTCAGGTAGTTGCTGCCGGGGAAGAGGTTCTGGGGATCCTCGACGGTGCCCGCCGCGTTGTAGTTCTGCTTGGTGATGGCCAGACGGGGGCTGGTCACGGTGAAGCAGACCTCGCCGGAGCCACCCTGGAAGGTGCCGCCGTTGTTGTAGGTGCCGCTGATCAGGCCCTGGTCACAGTAGGTGCCGTCCGCGTTCGCCGAGGCGGCGAACTGGAAGAAGCGCTCCTGGCCGGGAGCCAGTGTGAAGGGGGCAGTGGTGAAGCCGTCATCACCCTGGGCGGTCGTTCCCGTCGCCGGCTGCGTGATGCGGTAGGCTGCCGCGCTGCCCTGCGTCAGCTGGTCGGTGACCACGACATTGGTGGCCGTTGCCGTGCCGCTGTTGCTGACCGTGATCCGGGCGAACACTTCCTGGTTCGGGCCGACCTGACGGTTGCCGGAGATGGGGTTGCCCTGAGCGTCGACCAGGCTCTTGACAATGTTCAGCTGGGGCGCCGTCACGGTGATGCACGCGTCGTCCATCAGGCCGTTGGGCGTCACCAGGCCGAACTGGCCATTGGTGAACTGCCGGATGGTCGCCATGTCGCAGTACACGCCGGTCGCGCTGGCGCGGGCCGGGAACTCGAAGACGCGGCTCTCGCCAGCAGCGAGGTCGAAGGTGGCGTCGAAGCCGTCGTTGGCCTGGGCCGCAGTGCCGCCCGTAGGCAGGCCAATGCTGTAGGCGGCAGCGCCCGCACCCGTCAGGCGGTCCTCGAGGCGAACGCCCGTCGCCGGGCCGCTGCCGGTGTTGCGAACGGTCACGCGAATGGTGGCGTCCTCGTTCAGGCCGAGCGAGCCATCGTTGTTGGCGCCATCGGCGTCAATGACCGTCTTCTCGATCTCGAGGTTGGCGGTCGGGGCGAAGAACTTGGCCAGCGTGGTCTTGTCGATCTCGGTTTCACCGATCATCGCCACAGCGGTGATCTGGGTGCTGGCGCGGTCGCCAGGCTGCTGGCTGGGGAGCCACACAGCGGCCCAGGTAAAGCCGTCGACGTTGGGGCTGTTGACGCCCGTCACGTTGTACTGAGGAAAGTTCCGGCTGTTGGGGAACGCGGCGTTGCGCATGTCGGCGTCGTTCGTGTAGGTGAACGCGCTGGTGGCGTTGTCATTCACGTCCAGCGGCTTGGCCGCGCCGGTGGGCGCACCGCCATCGTCCGCCGTGGCAAAGCGCACGTCGGTTTCCTCGGGGCGGTAGATGTCCCAGCGAACCTGGGCGCCGACAACCGGGTAGACGTTGCCGTCGGAAGCGCGGTAGCCCACGTAGCCGGCCATGACGTTCTGGCTGGCGATGGGGGCCACTTCGGTCCGCTCATCCACCGTCTGCGCGGGAGTCAGGTCGGTGAAGGCGAAGTTCTGACCCGCAGCGATACGCTCCGCGGGAATCGCGGTGTTCGCCTCGTTCTCGAGCCAGGCGTAGAACACAAAGCGGTTCCCAGCGTTGTCGATGTCAGCCTGGGTCAGAGCAACCTGGGTCCCGTCAGCACGGACGTAGTACGCACTGGTGGGAGCAGCGAGGGGCTGGACAGCACCGGGGGTCTTGGTGACCGTGCCGGGCTTGGGAGCAGGGGTGTTGCCGGTGCCGGTGCCGGTGCCGGGACCGGGCTGGACGGGGGTGTTACCACCGCAGGAGGCAAGGAACAACACGCTGGAGAGAGCAAGTAAACCGAGCTTTGAATTCATGAAGCCTCCGGTGCTCAGTGTCACTGACACTGGCGTAGATCCTGAAAACGAGACCACCAACTGTGGAAATTCGCATATAGAGCAAAGTGATTCCACACGCCAGTAAGATCAAGCGGACAGACGCACTCTAGTGCCCTCTCATCTTTTTCGTCAGTACATCTCACGTCTGATTCTTTAATACAACTTTTACTCTTGAATGACCCCTCCCATCTTTATGAAACTGACCCGAATCTGACCGCGCTGTGCTGTGCGTGGTTCATGACCTAAACAGGTTGGTGGTATCCTTCACGTCTTGGGGGCTTAGGACTTGTAATGCGGGTTCTCAAGCGCTATTATATTCTGTTTATACATAGACAGAAGTGATAGCCAGGACTGTACGGCAGCGGGGAAAAGTGAGGATCTTGGTCTGCACCTCAGTCCCGGACACCTCGGAGTAACCTGGGACTGGGACGTTCAGGAATGACGAGAGCAACATTCGGGGTCGTGGCGACCCCAGCATGCCGCTCTTCCTGACGTTCCCACCTTGGCTGAACAGCTGAACATGCGCCTGCCCCACCTGGGGAGCGGCACAGTGCAACGTGTCGCGGATGTGGTCATGGGCTCAGTACCTGACAGTCCCTGACAGGTTGAGGGAAATGGCGTCCAGGACGCAAAAGGGAACAGCAAAGGGCGGCAAAAGGGGGTGTGATCCGTCCCAGTGCCGCCCGCTCGCATGTTGACACGCTCGCCGAGTGCCTGAAAGAGCGTCTCGCTCATCACCGCCGCGAGGCCGAAGTTCTGTTCGGGATTCTTCAGGCCGAGTCCACCCTCCACCGGAAGAGTGCGCTCCAAAGCGCTTCTCGTTGTGGATGGAGTCTGTGGCGGCTCGGTAGCGGCGCCTAGGGCGGCACAACAAGCGGCGTTCAGGACTCGCTTGTGGTTCGCCGGACGGCCTCGTCTGGCCAACTCGCGAGTCACGCGCCGATATCCGTAGCCGACGAACTCCTGCACCACCGCCTCAATATCGCCCACCAGTGCCTGGTCGGCATCCGGTTCTTCCTGACCCTGCTGCTCGTAGAACCACGAGCGGCTGACCCTATGCCGCTCACACAAGCGACGTACCGACACCTCAGGATGCGCGCTCTGCGCATCCTGAATCATTTGGTGCCGATTTTCGAGCGGTACGTCACCAAGGACTTGTTCAGGATCGTGTTCTCCAGCGACAACTGTCCGCAGAACCGCTCCAGCTCGGCAATCCGCTGTTCCAGCGACTGGTCGGGTCTGGCCTGATCAGTGAAGGCCGCTTCCCCTCGGGCCTCGACCTCCTTGCGCCAGCGATGAATCAGGCTGGGCGAGAGGTGGTGTTCGCGACTGAGCTGCGCGGTGGTCTTCTGGCCGCGTTCGACCTGGTTAACGATGTCCAGCTTGAACTCGCGGCTGTGGGTACGTCCGGGCATAGAGGCTCCTTCGCCCCCGTCAGCCTACGGGCTGACGGGGGCGAAGTGCCTTGCTTACTGGTCCGCTCCTGGGGGGTCAGTCCACGCCGTGTGGCCCGCTGCTTGCACAATCCTCAACAGCAAGGTGAAGACGTGTTGCGAGTGATCCTCCCGCTCCTTCCCCCGGGAAGTTGTTCGCGTTGGACCGAACCAACTGGTAGCACGGCCAAGCTGAATTCAACCTCTTGGTGCTGGGCGTGGTCGTCAGGGAGGCCCTGAGACATACCTGTGGCGTTTGCTGAGACATACCTGTGGCGTTTGCGTGTTTTGCCTGAGACATACCTGTGGCGTTTGGAGCCTTTCCCCTGAGACATACCTGTGGCGTTTGCGCTCAATCCCACAGGTATGTCTCAGGAGCCTCCTGAGACACACCTGTGGCGTTTGCTGAGACACACCTGTGGCGTTTTTTTTACGGACTGAGACATACCTGTGGCATAAATGCCTCCTGCCTGAGACACACCTGTGGCGTTTGCTGAGACACACCTGTGGTGAAATCTCCAGAAACGCCGTCTGGAACGCCATGTATAGGAGCGCTTTGGTGGTGTTTTTTCACCAATATGTTTACAAGATCTTTTCCAGAAAGAACTAGAATCCAACACCAGGGACCATGGACGAGACCAAGCGGGCAGGCTTCGACGACCTCAACTGGGGTCGGCTGAACCTGGTCTCAGCCCAGGATCAGGTGGTCCAGCAGCACAGCTGGCGGGTGACCTATCAGCACGGGGACCGGGTGGTGAAGGTGGCCTGCCGGGCACTGCCCGACTATGGGGTACCGCATGGAGTCGACAACGACGTGAGCAGCGCACTGCTGGACCACTACATGAGTATCGGCCTCCCCGAGGACGGCGAGATGATCATGGCCGTGTCCGAGCTGATGCAGCTGGCCAATTTCCACCGCAGTGGCAAATACCGCGAGATGCTCGCCACCAGCCTCGACCGCCTGCACACCAGCTCCTACGAGATCAGTGGGGGCTGGCGGGATCACCCCAACCGCCGCTGGACCACTGCCAAGTTCCACTTCATCGAGCTGCTGGAGTACACCCACCAGGGTGAGTCGGGGCGTTTCGACGAACGCACTATGTTGCGCTTGCGTCTCGCTGAACCGCTCGTCGCGTCCCTGCGCAGCGGCTACACCAAGCCGCTGAATCTCGAATTCATGCACTCACTCTCGCGGCCCCGCACCCGCATCATCTTCCGGCTGCTCGACGCCATGCGCTACAACCCTGAAGACCCGGACGAGCTGATTGACGAGTACGAGGTGGGCCTGATCGAGTGGGCCGACCAGTGCAAGCTGCCCAACACCCGGCCGGACGTCATTCGGCGCGCCCTGGAAGGGCCGCATGAGGAACTCCTGCGCCGGGGCTACCTCCAGGAGGTTCTGCTCAGTGGCCGGGGACGGCAGCAACGCCTGCGGTACGTGTTCGCGCCCGAGTTCACCCCCGTCAGCCCCGCCCTGCTGCACCGCCTGCGCCTCCATGGGGTCGCGGATGGGGTGTCCCGCCAACTCGCCCGCCAGTACCGCACGTCGGTGCTGATGGGCCGCATCGACCTGTTCGAGCGCTTGCTGAAATCTGGCAAGCTCACCCTGCGCAAGACGGCCGCGCACGCCCTGGTGCACCTGATCAAGCATCCTGACCAGTATGTGGAAGAGGAGCGGGCCGGTCAGCGCCTCGCCTTGCCGGCCCGGCCTACGCCCGCGGACGTCCACGAGGTGGGTCCAGCGCCTGACCTGACCGCGCAGCTGGCTGAGCTCAATGACGAACAGCGGGCCAGCTTCGCCGTCAAGCGAATTTCGCTGCTGTACCACCGCAAGTTCACGCCCATGGAACTTGACACCCTCCGGTACCGCCTCCTCCAGGGCGAGGTGGAGGCGGGGGTCCTCCTTGATGACGCGTACCGACGCCTAGCCTCGTTGGAGGCCCAAGGCTTTGTCGATGACCTCAAGGCGGCCCTGCGCTCTGGATGAAGGCAGTGAGCCGTACGCATGGCCCATGCTGGCCACAGCAAGGCCGTCAAGCCCCTGGCAAAGCCTGAGACGCCCTCAAGGACAGGCGGCAGGTTTCAGGGCCCTTCCTGGGCTTTCTGTGGGTTTCCTCAAGGATGCTCGGGCCGGCGGCAGGGGCGGGCGGTTCCCATGGGATCAGGCCCTGGCCTGCTCTACACCACACGCGGGGGCTTCAAAGGCCAGCGCCTGGGGCTGGCACGGCGAAGTCTTCAGGCCTGTCCAGTGGCGAGGAGTGCCCCGTGCAGGTCAGCCCTCGCCAACGGCAGCAGATTGACCCACGGTGGCCTGGCCCCGTTCTCCCGGCAGGTACGCCCACAAGCGGTGCCGCTCTACGAAGCTCTGGGTTTCTCTTCCCGGGACGACTTCGCGGAGCCTGGGCTCCTCTGGCAGTCCCGTGCTGGCGGTGAAGGGGGGGTTCAGGGCCTTGTGGGGAGGACGTCCGGGAACAAGAGGCGTTCCACCAGCAGGTTCCCGGATTCTGCAGCTGCCGGGCCAGGTGGATCCGCTGCGGCTTGCATCCCCGTCGGCAACTGGTAGGGATCGGCCGCGGCACGGTTGACCTGGTACCCCAGGTCTTCGAGGGCGGCCAGGGTCATCACCGAGAGGGCCCTCTTGCTGCGGCTGAGAGACGGGCCCATGACCTCACCCGCCACCTGGGCTTCATGCCAGTGGGTGCAGCGGTTGCGGCCGCCCGTCTCTGCGAGCGGAACCCCGGGGTGGCCGCCTCCCAGGGCCCGGTAGGCCTGAACCGCCTGGGCCCCGATATAGGCCACCGGTCCCGTGGTCTGGCTGCAGTTGGGGGGGTCGAGCAGGGTAGGCCACTGCGTGCCGTACCCCTCCCAGAGGGTGCCCAGGCCCAGGACGTGGCCGAGCTCGTGGGTGACCAGGTTACTGAGCAGCTGCGGCGCTTCCTCGAGGTGATCCATGCTGGACAGGGAGAGGCGCATTTCACCCGTCGCGGGCAACCACTTCCCTCCAGGCACCTCCCGCATCGCGAGGGGTCCGGCATAGCCCGCCATCACCGGGGTCATCGGCTCGACGTACACACTCACCAACACGTCGTCCACCACAACCTCCTGGTCCCCGATCAGGACCCGTGAAGAGGGCAGACCCTGGGTGATCACGCTTTCCCAGCGGCGCGCCGCCTGTTCCACGGTGGCCTGGTACTCCGCGCTGGGCGGTGGAGTCATCCACCTCAGGGTGAGGTTGAAGGGATCCCCACCGGGGCTCTGGGCGTGGACCTTCGTGCTCGCGCTCAGGCCTCCCAGGGTCAGGGTCAGTTCCCCGGGAGTGGTGCCGCTGCGCACCAGCACGCTGGGGCGCGCGTCCTGATGCTGTCCGGACCAGCCGCTTGAACTGAGCGTGGCTCCACCCTGGGCGCGCCAGGTCGCTCCCAGCGCCGAGGCATCGGGAAGGCACGGCTGGGCCTGAAACTGCAGGTCGGCCATCAGCCACAGCTGCTCCCCGGCATTGATGCGGACCTCGGCCGGCAGCGAGACCCGGGTCAGCTGGCAGCGGTCCAGGCTTTGAGACGCGTTGGGCGTCACGTTGACCTGGAGGGCATGACGCTGGGTTTGCACATTGCCTGCGGCGTCCCTGGCCTGCAGGTCCAGGGTATGGGGTCCATTGTCGGCCGGCTGATAGCTGATGGTACCGCTGAGGGTTGGCCCAGCGTGCTGCTGCACCAGGCGCCCATTGTCGTGCAGTTCCAGGTGGGTGACGGCCACATTGTCCCGGGCCGTCACCGAATAAGTCAGTTTTTGAGGACTGGCGCCTGTGACCTCCGTTCGGCTGATGCTCAGCGTAGCCTCTGGGCGCTCGCGGTCGGCGGCTGGAAGGGGCGGGGCCGGGGCACGCGCGACTGGCTTCTCCGCGCAGCCCATCAGGAGGGCGCCGACGAGCACGAAACCGAGAAGCGGGAGGGAAGGAACTGGACGGTATGGGCGCTGATCCTGGTTCATGCCACAACCTCTGGAGGTACGTGTCTCTGGGGGAACCACCGGCAGCCGCACGGTAGGCACCGACAGGCAGGTCATCACGTGGGGTTCGATTGACGTCAGGTCATGGTTCAGGTCCCCTCCCCAGTGGAGTCCTAGGGGTCTTGCTGTCCCGTCCGCGTGGAGGGTTACTCCCTCACTTTTTGATGAGTCTTCACCATGAGCCGGATAAGTGTCCAGCCGAGTCCCTGGGGTCTTGGGGAGTCTGACCCCTCCCCTGCCGAGCCCAAGGACAACCCGCGTCTGATTCTCCTCGTCCCAGAGGGCAACTAGCGCAAATTGCCCCAAACTTCTGTATGAAATTTAACATGATTTCATAATTCTTAACATGAGGGGTGGGTTTGAAGTTACTCTGATGTTAGAAATCCCACATTCGTGAGCGGGGGTGGTGCCCTGGAGTGACTGGCGATGCGTGGCGTGCGTTCCTCTGAGAGAGAAGTGGTGTTCGGTCCCTGCCTTGTCTTGTTGGTGTAGGGGCGTGTGACCTCAGATCAGAACTACAGGAAGCGGTAACCCGAACACGGGTTTTCGCAGCGGCCTCTGGTGTGTCTGCACGCTGGGATGGCCGTCAAGGGAGACAGCATATGACGGGATTCAAGTATTTCGCCTTGGCTCTGACTGGTGCCTTGACTGACATCTTGCAGTTTAGGTCGAGAGGGCGAGAAGTGCG
>NZ_JASNGB010000310.1 GCF_030271215.1 Deinococcus rhizophilus
CTGCGCTTCTGCGGCGTCCCGCCCCTGGTCGCGGCGGCGTCGGGGGCGGGCTACGGGGCCTTTTTGCGGGTCTGCGAGGCGGCCGGGCGGCCCAACCTCGCCGGGGCGAACATGGCCTACTCGCGGGCAGCGGCCGGGCTGGCCGGGGGCTATCCGGATGTCGAGGCGCTGGAGGACGTGCGGCTCGGCCTCGCGCTGGCCCGGCTGGGCGAGGTCGCCTACGTGCCCGGCGCGGGGGTCGGGACGAGTGCCCGGCGCCTCTCGGGGGGCGTCCTTCCCTTTCTGTGGCGGCACCTGCTCAACCTCAGCGGTCATACGCGAGGGTATTTCGGGCCGTGAGGGGCGCGGCGCCCTCCGCGAAGGGCACCTCCTGCGCCACCCCCAGCACCCCGGAATACACGTCCAGCACCCGCTCGGCCACGCCTCCCGGCGTCCAGGTGGCCCCGTGCCGCTGCGCCCCCTGCGAGAGCCGCGCCCACAGCGCCGGGTCTCCCAGGACCGCCGCCGCGTGCCGGGTCAGGGCGGGCACGTCCCCCGGCGCCACCAGGTAGCCGCTGCGGCCCGTCGCCACCCCGCTGAGCGTTCCGCGGGCGCCCACCGCCACGACGGGCACGCCCATCAGTTGCGCCTCCTGCAAGACCAGCCCCTGGGTCTCGGTGTCGCTGGCGAACAGGAACAGCTCGGCCAGGCGGTAGTACGCCCCGATCTCGGTCCAGGGGCGCACCCCCAGGAAGCTCACCCGGCCTTCCACCCCCCGGCGCCCCGCGTGTTCCTCCAGCCGCCCGCGCTCGGGGCCCTCCCCCAGCACCACGAGGTGCGCGTCGGGCAGTCCCACGAGCGCGTCCAGTACGAGGTCGAAGCGCTTCTCGCGGGCCAGCCGCCCCACGGTCAGCAGCCGCCGCCGTCCGGGAGGCCAGGGATTCTGGATGGGGGGAGCGCCGCGCAGCACCTCCGGCTCGACCGCCGTGGGAATCACCACCGGGCTGCGCACCCCCATCTCGCGGGTCACGTCCAGCATCGCGGCGGTGGGCATGATCACCGCGTCGGCGCGGCGGTAGTAGCGGCCCATCAGGCGGGTGACCACGCGGGTGTGGTGTTGCAGGGCGGTCAGGCCCGGCACGTAGTGGGTGTAGGCCCCCAGGTGGGTGTGATAGGTCGCCACGTGCGGCACCCCCCACTTGCGGGCCAGCCGCGCTCCCGCCAGCCCCAGGGTCAGCGGCGTGTGCGTGTGCACGAGGTCGTAACGCTGGGAAAAGCTGCGCCGGGTCGGCCACGCCAGCCGGTAGGTCGGCAAGAACACGTAACGCACGCTCGCCGCCCGCCGCACGTCGGGACGGGTGTCCTGCGCTTCCGGAAAGAAGGGAGCCACCACCTCCACGTGGTGCCCCCGCGCCCGCAGCTCGTCGCTGAGCAGCCCCACGCTGGTCACGATGCCGTTCTGGTCAGGAAGGAAGGTATCGGTAAACAGCCCGATGCGGAGCGGTCTCATGCGCCGCACCCGCGGACCCGTTGGCTGAGAAGAGGCTCAAGCATCGCTGAACGAGAGCATACGCCGCCGCGCATGAGAGGTGCGTAGGAACAGGCACGCTACAGTCGGTCCATGCGCCCCCCTCCCCCGCCGATGCGCCGCGCCCTGCTGCGGGCCGGGGCGGGTGGAGCGCTGGCGGGCG
This sequence comes from Deinococcus rhizophilus, assembly GCF_030271215.1. Classification (GTDB taxonomy): domain Bacteria; phylum Deinococcota; class Deinococci; order Deinococcales; family Deinococcaceae; genus Deinococcus; species Deinococcus rhizophilus. Next base: position 1,671 of record NZ_JASNGB010000310.1, read on the forward strand.
GCGACCCCGGCTC
>NZ_JASNGB010000311.1 GCF_030271215.1 Deinococcus rhizophilus
CAGCTCCAGCACGCGCCCGGCATACCCGCCCGGCGTGGTGGGCGCGGGCGCCGGAGCAGGCGCAGGGGCCGGGGCGGTCGCCGCCGTCACGGTCAGGGTGAAGTCCACGTAGGCGCTGCGGTAGGTGGTCAGCGCGGCGCGAATCACGGCGTTTCCGGCGCCCGTGGCCGTGACCAGGCCCGTCTGGGACACGCCAGCGACGCCCGCGTTGGTGCTGGTCCAGGTCAGCTCGCCGGGCTGCGCGGGGCGACCCCCCACCGTCACGTTCAGCTGCCGGGTCTGCCCCACGACCAGGGTCCCGGCGCTGGCCTGGGCCTCCAACCGGTCCGCGGCCGGGGCCACGGCGGGCGCGGTCGCGGAGGGGACGGTGGAGCCAGAGGGCGCCGAACCGCACGCCGCGAGAGTCAGGAGACCGCCAACCAGCAGAACTTGCTTGAGTGCAGACATGGACCCCATCAGACCAGACCCGGGGAGGTAGGACGTGAGGCGGGGACTCTCATCTCTCATGCCGGAGCAACGGCGTCCCCCACAGCAAAGGCGACCCCACGCCAGTTGTTTCGCCTTAAGGAATCTCCAGACTTCTCACCAGAAGTGTGACCTTTCCGCCCTGTCCAGGGGTGAAGTCACGAATTTTCATCACCGTTCATGAGGAGGAACGAGACCCGGGCCACCTGGGAGAGCGGCGCGGGGGAGCCGGAGGGCAGGCTGGCAGACAGGGGGGCGCCGAGGCTCGCCGCCGCATCCAGCAGCGGAGCGTCCACCGCCGGGTCGAGGGTGCCCCACAGGTGCGCCCGTCCTCCCACCTCAGCCGCCTGCCACAGCAAGGCCCCCACCGCCTCCCCGCCCGCGTAGGCGAGCAGCAGGGCGTATTCGCGCCTGTTCTCCAGCCTTCCCGCCAGATGCCGGGCGAGCGCGGCACCCCACTCCGGCGTGCCGTGGGCCTCGGCCAGCACCGCCGCCCACTGCGGCAGATGCAGGCGCGACACCTGTTCCACCACGAACGGGGACAGCACCGCCCCCGCCCGGTAGACCCCGACCCGCAGGGCGGCCACCTCCCGCTGCTCCTGGCTGCCCTCCACCACGACCAGGGGCGGCTGACCCCGTACCTGTTGCCACCCGGCCGCCTCGCGCACCCGCTCAGGCGCCGCGTCAGGCAGGTAGACCGCGTTCAGGGCGAGCACATTCGTCCCCGGCGTCTGGAGGGCCAGGCCGCCCGCGACCTCCTCCCGCCCAGACGCGAGCGGCCCGAAGTAGGCGAGGAGATCGGCCAGGGCAGGGGACAGAGAGGGGGCCATACCCAGCAGCCTAGACAAAAGCAGGAGACAGGAAAACGCGCCGTCTCCGGGTGGGGAGGCGGCGGCGTAGTGGTGACCCCAACGGGACTTGAACCCGTGTCTGCGCCTTGAGAGGGCGCTGTCCTGACCGCTAGACGATGGGGCCGTCCGGGGAGTGCGGGAGGTCCGCCCGGGGGCGGGGTCAGGCGCGAAGAGAGAGTGTAGGCGGGAAGGCGGCGGGAAGTCAAGGCCCCCCGTTACTCGAGGTCGTCGTAGTGGTGCAGCAGCGCCGCCTCAGGGTCGCCCCCCGCGTGGTGGTGGCGGGCCACCAGCCGGGCCACGCGGGGCCGCGCCCCCGCCCGCG
>NZ_JASNGB010000313.1 GCF_030271215.1 Deinococcus rhizophilus
GCTCAGGGTCCCGGCCGCTCCCTGGGCGCGGAGGGCCTGCAAGCGGGCTTCCAGCTCCGGGCGGGCACGGCGCAGCGCCTCGGAATCGCGGGCGAGGTCCGCGAGCTGCCGCGCGGCGTGTTCCTGCTCCAGCGCGAGCACGCGGGCCTGGGCTTCGGGGTCCAGGGGGGCGGGCATCCCGCTGGCCGGGTCGCCGGACGCCAGCGGCTGCACCACCGACGATTCGAGCTGCCGCCGCAGGGTAAAGGTGATAGACCGCGCCCGCTCGACCTCGGCGGGCTGGAGGACGCCGCCCTTCTGGGCCTCCTCGATCTCGGCGATCAGGCTCTCCAGGCGGCGCACGTCCTTGCCGCCCATGCCCTGCACCCGCCCGAAGGCGGCTCCCAGCTCCGCGAGGTCCTGCGCCTGCGCGACCAGCCCTTCTTCGAGACGGCGCTCCATCAGCGCGATCAGGTCCTGCCCCTCGCGCACCAGCGGCCCGAGGTCGGCCCCCGCCGCCTGCTGCTGCCGGGCGACTCCCAGAATGCCGCGCAGGCGCTGGGTTTCCGGCCAGTCGAAGTAGAGGGTAAATCTCCGGGCGCTCTCCTCCAGCGTGCCCAGATCGGCACCGGGCGCGGCGGGGGCACCAGCACCGGCGCCGGCACCGGGAGACACCTCCAGCAGCGCCCCGATCACCTCCGAGACGCGGCGCTTGGCCAGGGCAGCGGGCACCGAGAGTTGCAGCCGCTTGAAGACCTCGCGCTTGAGAATGTCTTCCAGGTCGCCCGGCCCCAGCGTCTCGGGCGTCTTGCCCCGGCTCTGCGCGGCGTCGGCCAGGATGCGTTCCAGGGCGCGGGGCGAGACAAGGTCGCCCAGCAGCCGCACGGGGAGGCGGTGCAGGGGTTCCTGACGGGCGGCGGTGTCGGGGGTCATGGGAACTCCGGTGCAAGCCTGCCTTCAGCGGGATGAACCCCGGCCGAAGGGAGCAGGAGGGGGGCGAGTGTCGGACGCGCAACAGATGGAGGGCGGCTCACAGGGCTTCCTCCCATTCCACGGTGGTCGCGGGCGCGAGCGTCGCCTCGCGGCGGTTGCCCAGCAGGCCGAACTGCACGCACAGGCCCCGGAAGCCGTAGATCGCCAGCCCCAGCGCGGCGGCGGTGAGCAGGGCCCGGATGGGCAATCCAAAGGGTGACGACCACGGCGAGAGGGCCGGAGCCGCCCGCAGCGCCGAGGCGCCGAGCAGGTCGCCCAGCCAGCCTGCGGCGCCCAGCACGCCCTCCACGAGGGTGGGCAGCAGCAGCAGCGCCAGCGCGGCCGTGATGGCCCGCCAGAAGGGGTTGCGCCCCCCGAAGGCGAGGCCCAGCAGGTACAGCGGCACGGGGGCCAGCAGCGCGAGCAGCAGCAGCAGCCCCGCCCGCAGGCCCCCGCCGAAGGTCCCGGTCGCCGCGAGTGAGGCCGCGTCCACCGCCGGAAGTGAGCCGCGTTCCAGCCCGGCCAGCCCCGAGATCAGCGCCTGAACGCTGTCGGGCCGCAGCCCCCGCCGCTCCTGCGCTGCCCCGAGGTCCGCGAGGTAGGCCGCGAAATCGGGCGCGGTGCGCAGGGTCGCGGGGCCTGCCTCCAGC
>NZ_JASNGB010000314.1 GCF_030271215.1 Deinococcus rhizophilus
GGCGGCGGCGGCGGTGCTGCGGGTGCCCGCGTAGGCCCAGGTGCAGTCCGCGTCGCTGACCACGGCGCTCAGGTCGGTCCGGCCGCTGGGCTTGATGCCCGCCGCCGTGGTTGCCGCCAGGAAGCCCTGGGGAAAGGTGAGGGAGGGCGGTGTCATGGTGGCCATGCTAGAGCAGGCCGGGGCGCGGGGCGGGCGCGGCGACCCCCTGACCCCCCGATGACGCCGCCGCCACGATCCTCACCGGGTCTTCACGGCGGGGGCAGCCGGATGCGGATATGGTGAGAGGCCATGAAGACGTCCCTGCTGACCCTGACGGTGCTGGCCCTGCTGGGCGCCCCCGCCGCGCTCGCCGCGCCCCTCAAGCTCCAGAACGTGCCTGTGACGGTGGACACGAATCCCAGGCTCTATGTCCTCAACGACGCGGGCATCGCCAGGGCCTTCCCGTCGGCGGCGGGCCGCCCCGAGGCGGTCTTTCTGACCGAGGACCGCAAGGTCACCATCGCCTTCGACTGGCGCGAGGCGGCCCTGGCCCCCGCCGGGGTCGCCTCGCTGACCAACGAGTTCGCCACGGGGCTGCGGGCCCAGGTGCCCAACCTCAAGACCATCCGGTCGGCGGCGGTGCAGGTCGGCGGGCACCCCTGGGGCCAGATCATCTTCACCACGCCCGGCCAGGGCGACGACCGCCGCTTCGAGATGCTGCTCACGAGCGCGGGCGGGCGCCTGCTCGTCGTGACGGTCGCCAGCAACGTCAAGGACTACAGCCGCAACGAGAATCTGGTCCGCAACCTCGCCAGCAGCCTGCGGGTGAACTGAGCGGCCAGGCCCTCCCCAGACAGGCCCTCCCCGGACAGGTCCACTGGGCAACTGGGGCCAGGGGACAAATGGGCGGCGCCCGGCCTGCGTAGAATGCCCCGCGTGTGTTCCCGCCCCGAGTTCCCTTCCCTCCGCGACCTGCGGGTGCTGGGGCGACGGGGCGGGGTGGAAACGGTGTGGGCAACTTGGGACGGGCGACCGGTGTTTGTCAAGCGGCTGTGGCGCGACGACCCCCTGGCGCGGGCCTGCCTCAGCCATGAGGGCACGGTGGCGGCCCACCTGAGCCGTCCGGGCACCCTGCACCCTGGCCTGGTGCCCCTGCTCGCCGCGCGGGAGGAGGAGCTGATCTTTGCCTGGAGCGCGGGGGGCACCCTGCGGGACGCGCTGGGCGCCGGGCCGCTACTGGTGGGGGAGGCGGTGGCGGTGGGGCGGGGCCTGCTGAGTGCCCTGGCCCATCTGCACGCGCAGGGGGTGGTGCACCACGACCTCAAGCCCGAGAACGTGCTGCTGTGCGGCGGCAGGCGGTGGGCCGGGGCGGTGCGCCTGACCGATTTCGGATTGAGCCACGCCCGGTTCCTGCCGGACCCCCACGGCACGGAGACGCGGCTGGGCACGCCGTCCTACATGGCCCCCGAGCAGTTCGCCGGGGTGCGCGGTGACCCCCGCAGCGACCTGTACGCGGTGGGCGCGGTGCTGTTCGAGTGCCTGGGGGGGCAGCCGCCCTACGCCGATCCGCTGGGCTGGCTGGCGGGGCACCGACGGGGCCGCTCGCCGTT
>NZ_JASNGB010000315.1 GCF_030271215.1 Deinococcus rhizophilus
AGACGTGACTTGCCCCGCGGTCCGCCCGATTGGGTTCACTCCACGGCCTGTCGCTTGCCACCATCACCTTGCACGCCGGAGCGCTCGACATCGAGGGGGTCCGTCAGGGAAGCTGCGTCTGGTCGCAAAAGGATTAGACAGGTTGGTGAGGAAGTGCCGCTTTCTGCCCGTGGCGGCATTTTTGTGGGAAAAAGGAGCCGCTGATAGGGGAGCGGCAGCGTAGAAATCTACCTTCCATACCCAAAGTGCCATCGCCTGAGGCGAAGACGGAACTTGAGCAGTCAGAAGCGGAAAGCGCAGGAAAAGAGGCGGCCCTCACTTGTATCATTACATCATGATGTAATGATACGTTCCGATGACTCTCGCTGTATCCTCCGAACTGCTCGCCCTGCGGGCCAAGCTGTTCCGTGGCCTGGCCGACCCTTCCCGCCTCGCCATCCTCGAAGCCTTGCGTGACGGCCCCCGCACTGTCGGGGACCTCGCTGCCCACGTCGGCCTGCAACAACCCAACGTCTCCAACCACCTGTCCTGTCTGCGCGAGTGCGGCCTGGTCTCATCGGCGCAACAGGGCCGCTATGTCCATTACCGGCTCAGCGACGGGCGAATCACTACCCTCCTGGGCCTTGCGGACACTATGGTGGCCGAGGTGGCGCGTGGTGTCTACGCCTGCACCCGCTACGCCGAGACGGACACGCCGCAGGTGGAAGGGAGCCTCTCATGATGGAGCGCCTGACCTTCAAGGTGCCCCAGATGGACTGTTCCGCCGAAGAGCAGCTCGTCCGTATGAAGCTGGAGGGCCAACCCGACATCGCCCACCTTGCCTTTGACCTCCCCGCCCGCACGGTCATGGTCACCCACAGCGGCAACGCCCCGACCATTGAACGCCTGATGGGCGAGTTGAAGCTGGGCGCGTCCTTGGTTGAACGTGCTGAGGTGGACGAGGACGAGGTGGTGGATGCGAGCGACGATCAGCAGCGCCGCCTGCTCTGGATCGTGCTTTTCATCAACGCTGGGCTGTTTATCCTCGAACTCACTACGGGCCTGATTGCTCGCTCGATGGGCCTGGTGGCCGACAGCCTGGACATGCTGGCCGATGCCTTGGTCTACGGGCTGAGCCTGTTCGCGGTGGGCAGGGCGGCCATTTACAAGAAGCGGGTCGCGCGGGTGAGCGGGTACTTCCAATTGGCGCTGGCGGCCTTCGGGGCACTGGAGGTCGTGCGCCGTGTCCTGGGGACGGGGGAGGAGCCGAGCTTCGGCCTGATGATCGGGATTTCCCTGATTGCCCTGGCAGGGAACGTCGCCGCGCTGTTGGTGCTGCAACGTGCCCGGAGCCAGGAGGCACACATGCGGGCCAGTTGGATTTTCACCACCAACGATGTGCTGGTGAACCTGGGAGTCATCGCGGCGGGGGTGCTGGTCTACCTGACCGGCTCGCGGCTGCCTGATCTGGTGATCGGTGCCCTGGTGTTCGCCTTGGTGGCCTCGGGGGCGCTGCGGATTCTCAAGCTCTCTGGGGGTGGTTTAAGGAAGCTGCTACCAAGCGCAAAGTGAAGGCT
>NZ_JASNGB010000316.1 GCF_030271215.1 Deinococcus rhizophilus
CGCAGGCTTGGGGGCCGCATTCGCCGCCGGGGTCCGCAGCGCGTCCACCACCAGCCGGGCGGGCTGGCCTCCCCCGGCGGGCAGGACCTCCACCCGCGCCCCGGAAAAGCCCGGCGTCAGGGTGAGGGTGACCGTGGCGCCGCTGACGCGGTAGGCGCTCAGGCCCGGCACCGCGAGCTTGCCCGAGGCGGTGGGCAGGCTCAGGCCGAGCTTCACGGTGACAGTCTGACCCCTGACCGTGCTCGCCGCCGTGGTGACGCGGGGCAGGTCGAAGACGGCGCGGGTGTAGCCGTCGTGCGCCCACACGCGGGGAGCCGCCGAGGCGACGGGGGCGAGCAGCAGCAGCGGCGCGAGGGGAAGAAGTCGCTTCACTGCCCCCGAGTGTACCCCCCGTTTCTTGGAGAGTGGATGAAGAATCTGGCAGGCTGAAGCGGGTCTGACGCCCCCGCTCACCGGGCTCAGTGGGGGGCCGCTAGGGTGGGGGGATGAAGCGACTTCTCCTTCCCCTTCTCGCGGCCCTGACCGTGGGCATGGGCAGCGCCGTGACCTTTGGTGGGCTGAACGTGACCCCGCGCGGGGCCCAGAACCTCAACCTCGAAACCGGGGCCACCGAGTTTCCCTCGGGCGGCACCGTGACCGACAGCAAGGGCGGCGTGCGGCTGACCGCCGAGCGGCTGCAACTGCTCCCCGGCGAGCGCCTCAGCGCCCAGGGGGTCACCCTGACCACCCGGCAGGGCGGCACCCTGCGGGCGGCGAGCCTCACCTACGACCTCAGGGGCGGCGTCGTGACCGCGACCGGCACGCCGAGCTACAGCGACGCCCGCATGAAGGGCCTGATCGCCCAGCGGATGGTCCTGAACGTGAGGACCGGCTTCGTGAGCGCCCACGGGGGCGTGCGGGCCCAGAGCCCGCAGCTCAGCGCCGCCGCCCTCGCCTTCGACGGCCGCACCGCGCAGACGGTGCTGGCAGGCCCCGCCCGGCTGAGCGCCAGCGGCAGCGCCCTGGAAGCGGGCGCGGGCGGGCACCTGCTGCTGACCTTCAGTGCCCAGCGCCTGCTGCGGGCCACCGCCAAACCCGACGCGGGCACCCTGAAACGGTTCGCCCCCTACCTGAAGTAACGCGGGGACACGCGGAGCGGCGCCAAGGGGACTGTCCCCGGCGCCGCTCTCCTTGCCCTCTTGCGGTAAGTGGGGTGGACTGCAACGCCGTCCCAGCGTGGCAAAACCCCACCGGGTTTCTGAAGGTTATGAACCCGTCCGCACCGCTGCTCAGCGCAGGAGGTCGTCGAAGCCCAGCACGTCCCGCACGAAGAGTCGGGCGAGGCGGGGGTCGAACTGGCGGCCCGCCTCGCGCAGCACCAGCCGGGCCGCCTCGCGCCCACACCAGGCGGGCTTGTAGGGCCGGACGCTGACCAGCGCGTCGTACACGTCCGCGATCGCCACGATCCGGGCCGCGAGGGGCACCCGGTCCCGGCGCAGGCCACGGGGGTAGCCGCCCCCGTCCCAGCGTTCGTGGTGGTGGCGCACGGCG
>NZ_JASNGB010000317.1 GCF_030271215.1 Deinococcus rhizophilus
CAGTCCGCCCTACCCCCCCAACCCGCTGACCGAGGTGATCGAGGCCGCGCGGCCCGACCTGATCGTGTACGGGCACCTGCACGGGGTCCCGCCCGAGCGGGCGCTGCGGCACTGGGCGGGGATTCCGGCGCATCTGGTGGCCGCCGACGGGCTGCGGTTCCGGCCCCGGCTGCTGCTGGACCTGCCTTCCGCCGCTCCGGGCTCCTGAAGGGTCCGGGCATGCGCCGTTGGCGTTCCACGGATTGGGTCCGTCCCGTTCGCGAACGGGGACAACACCGGCCCTGCCAGCCCCAGGCCCGGAACCCGCTTCTCTGCCTCTCGCTCTGGTGCGCCGTTGGCGTGAACGCACGCCCCTGGGGACGCGCCACTCCTTGGCTTTGCCAGTCCGCTCGGATGGAATCACTGCGTCAACGCTTGGGGAGTCCATGTTAAGAAAGCGGGACGCTCCGGGCAGGCGTCCCGAGGCCCGGAAACCCCGTCCCCGCCGCTATGCTGACCGTGGAGGCATGTTTGCAGGACCTCGAGAAAGTTCAGGACCGCCTGGTCGCCACCCGCTCGGTGCGGGCGGTCGCTCAGGCTGGTAGCCACGGCACGGACGACGCCTGGTCCGGGAGCCAGCCGACGCTGGTGGCCTTTGAACGTGGCCTGCTCTCGGCGCAGTTCGAGACGCGGGCGGGCGTGACCGTTCACCGCTATCCCTACGAGAAGCTGGAAGCGTGGCGCACCTGGGACGTGGCCCGCGAGGAGGCCCCGGTCGCGCTGCTGGCGACCAGCCGGGTGGTGTACGACCCCACCGGGCACTACGGCCGCATTCAGCGCACCCTCTGGACCCTCAACGAGGAGCGGCTGGCCGGGCACCGCGAGGACCTGCTGGGCCGCGCCGCCGAGCGGCTGGACACGGCCCGCCGCACCCTGACCGGCCCCGGCCACGGGGTGCAGGAGCAACTGCTCGCGCTGGCCGAGGCCCGGACGGTGGCGGTCGAGCTGCTGTACCCGGCGCTGCTGACCCACATTCATGGCTGGCCCGAGTTCGCCCTGCGGCTGCCCCACGCGTGGCGGGCGGCGGCGGGCCTGCGCTTTCCGAAAGCGGTCTACCACCTCGACCAGTTGTACGGCTTCGGCGGCGAGGAGGAAGCCCGCCGGGTGCTGCTCGCCACACGGGGGCTGGGGATGGTCGAACATGAGAAGCGGGCCCGCGCCGCTTTCCAATCAGGGTATTACGACGGCGCCGTGCGTCTGCTGCGCGACGAGGCGGCCCGGCTGCACCGCGCGGACCTGGAACGCTGGAGTTACCTCAGCAGCCCACGCCGCGACAAGCTGGGCACCCTGCTGGGCGTGACCCGCAGTCCCCTCGGCCCGGCGGCCCTGACGCTGGCGGGCGAGCTGCTGCAAGACGCGCGGGAAGGCCAGTAGGCCCGTCAGCGACGGACGACGAGAAAACCCCGCGCTGAGGCGGGGCTTTTTGCTGGTGGGTCGTGTAGGACTTGAACCTACAACCCGCTGATTAAAAG
>NZ_JASNGB010000318.1 GCF_030271215.1 Deinococcus rhizophilus
GGACCCTCGCGGCGCTCCCCTCCGGCCCTCTGACCGGGCGGGTCAACCTCCTGCCCGCGCTGGGGGGCCGGGTCCAGACCAGCCTCTCCCCCTTCCTGGCCGACCTGCCCGCCGATCTGCGGGCCGCACTCGTGGCCGGGCAACTCATCGCGGACGTGACCCCGGACGGCGCGGCGCTGGGCAGCTCCGGGGGCCGCTACCTGGGCCAGCCGCTGGGCCTGCGGGCGCGGGTGGACTGGCGGCGCGGGGTGCGGGCGTCGGGCACGCTGACCCATCCGGGAAGCCGGGTGCCCTTCGCCTACGACGGGCGCGACCTGCGGGTGCGCGGGGCGAGGCTGGATGCCCGCGTGCTGCGGCCCCTCGTGGAGGCGACCGGGCAGGTCACCGCCGACCTGACGCTGCCGGGCCTGGACCCGGAGCGGGCGAGCGGGCGCCTGGGCGTGGACGTGCGGGCGCTGGGCGAGCGGGTCACGGGCCGCGTCACACTGCGAGGTGGGCAGCCTGCGGGCGAGGTGCGTGGCGGGCCGCTGCGCCTGAGGGTGCGGGACGGAGGACTGACGCTGACAGGCGAGTTGGCCGACCATGCCCTGACCGCGACCGCGCGGCTGCGGGGCCTGAGCGACGTGTCGGACGTGCGGGCGAATGTCACGGGCCCCTATCTGGAGGCGAGCGCGGCGGGCGACCTCACCGCCCTGCGCGGGACGGTCCGGGTGCGGGAACAACGCTTCGGGACGGGCGACGCCAGCCTGACCCTGCCTGCGCAGACCCTCCCGCTGACTGCCGCCCCCACGGCGGGCCGGGTCACCCTGGGGGGCCTGAGCTTCGCCGGGGGACGCTGGGCTGGAGGCACCGAGCTGCGCTACGCCCTCGGCGGACGGGCGGGGACGGTGGCGGTGCGCGGCGGGGGCCGGACGCTCGCGGCACTGCCGTCGGGTCCCCTGACCGGGCGGGTCAACCTCCTGCCCGCGCTGGGGGGACGGGTGCAGGCCGACCTCTCCCCGCTGCGGGCGGGCCTGCCGGAAGGGGTGCGGCAGGACCTGAGCCTGGGGTGGCTGCTGGCCGACCTCTCCCCGGACGGGGCCACCCTCCGCACGGGCGGCAGCCTCTACCTGGGGCAGCCGCTGACCCTGCGCGGGGCCGTGTCGTGGCGGGGCGGCGTGCGGGCCGATGCCGAACTCACGCACCCGGGAAGCCGGATTCCCCTGACCTACGACGGCCGGGACCTGCGGGTGCGCGGCGCGAGGCTGGATGCCCTCGTGCTGCGGCCCTTCGTGGAGGCGAGCGGGCAGGTCACGGCCTCGCTGACGGTGCCCGGGCTGGACCCCGACCGGGCGGATGGGCAGCTGGGAGTGAACCTCACCGCCGCCGGGGAGCGGGTCACCGGGCGAATCACCCTGCGGAATGGAGTGCCAAGCGGCGAGGTGCGGGCCGGGCCACTGCGCCTGACGGCGCGGGACGGGGTGCTGGCGCTGACGGGCGAGGCCGCCGACCACACGCTGAGCGCGACC
>NZ_JASNGB010000319.1 GCF_030271215.1 Deinococcus rhizophilus
AGCCGACTTCTCAAGCCTCCATCTGACTTTTGACCCCTAGAGAGGGGTAGAGTTATCCCAGATAATCTAGTTGCCGAAAGTCCTAAAACTTTTGCGCCCTGGCTTTCTTTCTGGATTTGCTTCCTGATGTAGTCAGTCCTGAAAAGATGGCCCAAATAGCCTGAGCTAAACACTCCAGTGGTTGGACGCGCCAAAATCGTATGTAATCCTGATACGGCCCTTTGAGTGTTCAGCGAGATGATTTCAATCGCCTTACCTATATCGGCCATATCCTCAGAAGCATCCGCAATAACCAAATCGCCTTCCTTAATATAGTTGTTAGGCTTGAATCTTTTCACTTCTTCGTTAGCTGTCACAAATGGAACTCTCTCAGATTCGATATAAAAATGCGACGCAAATTTAGTATGTATATCCCCGTAGTGAATGTTCTTCACTTCGCCAGAGTCATAATTAAGTTTTTCTCGTGACAAAGAATTATTGCCCAGAAATGAAAAGACGTTCTTCATAACCGTCTCTTCCCACTCCCCCGTAAACCCCGGAAACCTCAGCCGGGGCGCGGGCACGGGCCTGGCCGTCTTGGTCATTGTTCCTTCCAGATACTTCAAAGGTCTCTGTCCTTTGGAACGTCGCGGGGGCGCTCCGTCACCAGCTCGGCGTCATTGGGCAGGCCCTCGAAGGCCGCGAGCGCGGGCACGAACGGCGGGGCGTCGGTGTCCGGGGTCTGCATCTGAATCACCAGGGTCACGCCATCGGGGCGGGCCACCCGCTGCGGCTCACCGCCTGCGGCGAGTTGCATGATTTCTTCCCAGTGCGCTTGCGCTTCGCTGTAGGGCCAGATCGGGCGCGTCATAGCGCCTATTTTATCCGTCATACGCTCCCAGTCCGGCGATGTCCCGGCCCTCGGCGCGGCGGCGCAGCAGGGGGGTCAGGTCGCTCATCAGGTCTTCTTCCTTGCGTTTGCGGGCCTTCCAGCCCAGGCCCAGCGGGGTCAGCAACTCGCCCAGGGCCTGACTGTCGAAAATCAGGCGCTCCAGGGTGGTGCTCGTGAAGGCGTGCAGGGCGTCGGCGTTCAGGCCGTGCGTGGCAGCCACGGCGTTCAGCTCGGCAGTGTGGCGCTCGGCCTTGAACCCCTCGTAGCCTTCCCACAGGGCCTCTTCGGTGAGGGCAACCCCGGTGGGCAGGCTCTGGACGTACTCGCGCAGCTCCTCGCGTTCGTCCATGAACTTGGCGTCCGAGCCGATCAAGGCCAGGAGCTTGTCGCGGGTCTGGCGCTGCTGCTCGGGGGTTTCCTGGGCGCTGGAACGGGCCAGCAGGGTCATGATGTAGTCGTAATCGATGATGGCGGAGGCGAACAGGACGAGTTCAAAGTCCAGGTTGTCCAGTTCCTCCTGCTCGCCGGGCTTGTCCTGCTGTGCCTTGACTGACATCTTGCAGTTTTAGAAAAGGCTGTCTGGAACGCG
>NZ_JASNGB010000032.1 GCF_030271215.1 Deinococcus rhizophilus
GCGCAGGCGCGCCAGCCGGCCGTGCAGCGCACGGCGCACCGCCGCCACCGAGCTCGACGCCAGCTTCTGGAGGGCGATCAGGACCAGCGTGACCGCCTGGCTGCCTTGCGCGTCCGTGAGGGTCGACGCGTAGGCCTGGCCGCTCGCGACGAACTCGGTGAGCATGCGGTAGAAGGCCGCTTCGTCCGGCGAGTAGCGGTAGGTCTCCGCCTGCACCCGCGGCGCGTGGAAGAGCCGGCGCCCCTGCAGGTCGGTGACGTTCTGCTTGTTGTTGCGGATCACCGCCCGGGGCAAGTCCGGCAGTTGCTCGGCCAGCGGCCGCCGCGCGTCGAACAGGTCGGGGCGCAGCAGTTCGAGCAGCGACAGGAACCCGCGGTCCTTGCCCCGGTGCGGCGTCGCGGTGAACAGCACCAGGCCCTCGACCCGGCCCGCCTGCACGAGTCGGTCCACCAGACGGTAGCCGAGCGTGGCCCCGGCCTGGTCGTCCACGTTGAGGTGGTGGGCCTCGTCCACGACCACCAGGTCCCAGGACTCGGCCGCCAGCAGCCGCCCGTGGCGGCCGGCGTGGTCCTCGCGCAGGGTCTGCAGCGAGGCGACGACCTGATGGTGGGTGTTCCAGTAGTCGGCCCGGTCGTGGTCCAGGTCCGGGTGGTAGCGGCTCACCCGGATGTCGAACATCCGCCGCAGCCGCTCCTGCCACTGCTCCACGAGTCCGGCCGGGCAGACGATCAGGAAGCGCCGCACCTGCCGGCGACTCAGGAGCGGCCAGAGGATCAGTCCGGCCTCCACGGTCTTGCCGAGGCCGACGTCGTCCGCAACCAGCCAGCGCGGCGGCCACTCGCGCAGCACCTGACGGCAGACCCACAGTTGGTGCGGCAGCAGGGCGATGCGCGACCGGGCGAACACGCCCCAGGTGTCGTTGATGGAGGTGACGAGTTCCGCCTGGAGCCGCAGCACGGCTTCCAGGGGGGGATGCACCTCCCCGCGACCGGCGGCCTGCAGGGGTGTGAGCCGCCTCCTGAGCTCCGAGGCGAGCACCTCCTCGATCCCGTGGCCGAACCGGACGATGACCGTCTCCCCGAGGTCCAGTTCGGCCCGCCCCATCCCATGCGCGGGGTGCACGACATGCTCGCCGCGCTGCACCGGGGTCATCCGAGGAAGACCCGGCGGCCGTCGGGCAGCGTGACCCAGCCCGAGTCGCTGCTCTCCACCTCGATCCGCGACAGGTCGACCCGCAGGGTGCCCCCCAGCAGTTCGCGCTGCAACCCTACGGCTTCCTGGTCGTCGTCCCCAGCTCCGGCCAGCACCAGCAGGGGCAGGTCGTAGTCGCCGAGGAACGTGGCCCTCTCGGGTCCGAGTTGCGCTGCGAGGTAGCCATGGATGCGCCGCGAGGCGTCCCCGTGCCCCTCGGGGAGGCGCGTGCCGCTCAGGGCCTCGACCAAGGCCCGGACCCGTCGGCCGGGAACGTAGGCCAGCGGGGCGAGCGCCGGATTGCCCAGCACACCCTGACGCAGCAGCTCGCGGACCACGAAGACGCCGCCGATCCCGAGGGCCTCCTGCAGCGGCGGCGCGTCGAGGTCCGTGCCCTGTAGCTGCGGATTCGTCCGCGGCGCGAGCAGTTCGTCGTAGGTGACCTGCGGGAACTTGTCGGCTTCCAGCAGCGCGAGGGCGTACTCCCGCAGCCAGCGGGAGACCTGGTGTATCGCCACGAACTGCCGCATCCAGTGGTAGTAGCGGAACCGGTCGACGCCGCCCTCCAGGAAGCTGTGGACCACGCCCATCCACATGCCGTCGCTGGCGTGGGGACTGCTGAAGACGTCCAGCCAGCCCTGCCGCTCGCACATGGCGAGAAAGGCGGCATGCTGCTGCGGCCGGGCCCGGCCCATGGACTGCAGGGTGCCCAGCACCAGCAGGGCGGTCCAGCGCCGCCGCAGGTCCTGATCGTCCTCGTCGAAGTCCGGCTCGGTGACGAACGGATGTCCGCCGGGATATACCGCCTCGTCGTACCGGGCGACGTACCGCTCGCGGTTGGCCTCCCACCAGGCGTAGAGGCGCTCCGGGGCCCCGGCGGTGTCCACCGTCTCCACAGCATCGTCGCCGAAGTCGCGCAGCAGGTCGTCGATGGTATGCCCCCCCGGTTCCGGCGCTTCCGGCGGGGTTCCCAGCACCGCGTCGAGATACTGACGTTCGCGGGAATCCAGGGCGTCCAGAACCGGGTTGTTCGCCAGTGCCAGGGTATCCAGCCAGGTCCCCCCGCGCCCTTCCTCGACGCTCTCGCGGACCGGGTCGCGCAGGGGCAGGGTCATCAGGTACTCCAGGGCCGATCCCTGGCGCTCCTCCGGGGCCTGCAGCACCCAGGCCAGCGTCTCGTCGGACCGCTCACGGGGCTGACCGCGCAGTCGGCGGAACAGTGACAGCCCCACGTCGTCATACCCGTCGTCCAGCAGGGCATGGGGCGGTGCGATGCGGGCCCGCATCGCCTCGTCCGAGCCCGGGTCCGCCTGCCGGGTCAGCAGGGCACGGCCCTCGCGGTACTCGCCGTCCGCGCTCAGGAACGTGAGGCCGGCGAGCCATTCGCGCCCGGCATCCGCGTCCCGCAACTCATACAGGACGTCCCCCTGAAGTACGCTGCCCACCCGCCCGGCCACTCCCGGGGTGATCCGCCCGTCGGGCAGCAGGGTGCGGAGCGCGTCGATCAGGGTCACGCGCGCTGCGCCGGGCGGGAACCCGAGGCGATCGAGCGTCGTCCGGACCTCCGCGGCGATCAGGGTCCCGGGGGAATAGGCGCGCTGGAACTCCGGCCACGAGGCCACCGCGCCGAAGACGGCCGGTGCTCCCAGGTGCCGGTCGAGGGGCCGGAGCGTCTGCCGCACCGCGGTCAGACCTTTGTACGCGCCCTGCAGACCGGTCGGCAGCAGGGGACGCTCCATGTAGACCTTCCGGAGGGAACCCCCGGAGGTCCACAGCAGGGACGTCAGCAACCGGTGCGGTGCCGACGTCTCCTGGGTGCCGCCCTGCAGGCTGACCGCCAACCTCTCCCAGACGCCCTTCCAGAAGCCGTAGGGGGTTACGTCCGGTGCCAGGGCCAGGGCCGTCTGCAGCGTCTCCCAGTCCTCCCCCAGGAGCTGCAGCTGCTCCAGCGCCGCCGCGAGCTCGGGAGCCCACTGTGCCGCCAAGGTGTCCTGAAGCGCGTCGTTGCGGGCGAGCTGGGCGCGTCCGGGATCCAGCGGAAACATGCCGTTGACCAGGAAGCCGGTGCCCACCGTCTCCTTGGTCGGCACCGTGACCCAGATGCTGGGGAGGCCGGCACCGAAGGAAGCGACGCCCTGCCGGTCCACCTGCAGCAGCATCTGGACCTCGCCGCCACCCAGCGCCAGGGCGGCGAACGTCTCGCCCTGCAGGGTCATCCGGCCACACGCCACACCCGGCCGGAGTACGGCCGGATCCCAGACGGCGTCGAGAACGGTCTCCCCGTCGACCTCGACCCTCAGGTGCCGGACCTCGCGGGCGAACGCCAGCATCACCGGGGCCAGGGTGACGAAGCGCTTGAGGACGGCGTCCTTGCCGAGGCCCTCGCGCAGCGGCAGATCGATCAGGGTGCCGTCGGTCGCCTCGGCGGGACTCAGCTCGGCCAGCGCCTGCCGCAGGTCGTCGACCCGCCCCTGCGGCGGCACTGCCGGGTAGACCCCGCCCAGGATGTCGAAGCTCAGGCGCCCGCTCGTCACGCTCGGCTCGTCGGACACCAGGAAGACGCTCTTGAACCCGAGGCCGAAGTGGCCGGTGACCGCTCCTTCCGCAGTCTTGTCGGACGCCAGCAGCGTCAGCATCTTGACGAGGTCCTGGTCGTACTGCCGCGCGTCGTCGCGGCCGTTGAAGCTTCCGTAGGTGTAGCAGTTGATGGCCCGCCCCCAGTGGGCGAAGCGCAACACGTCGTCCACGACCTGGACCACCACCGTCTGCCGGGCCGGCCCGACCGGTGCACCCATCCCGCGCCACTCGCTGAGGGCGTCGTCGGCATTCTGGAACAGCTCGAACAGGACCGACGAGGGCTCGTACTGCTGCTCGTCCACCTTGCGCCGGACTCCGTCCAGCAGGACGTCCTGAGACGCGATGTCCTGTTCGATCAGGGTCCGGAGTTCTCGGCGGAGGTGCTGCAGCTCCTCCCTGACGTCGCCGAGCTTGGCCTCGATGCCCTGTTCCGTCGCCTCGTCCTCACGACCCTCCAGGGAGCCGAGCCGGTCGAGGAGCCGCCGGACTGGGCTGTCCTTTTCCAGCCCGAGCTGCCGGCCCCACATGCCGATCGCCCGGCGCAGCACGGTGAGCTGCGTCGCCCCGATCTGGACCTGCGTGCTGCTGGCGAGTCCCTGCCAGGTCCGGTCCAGCTCCGGAGGCAGCACGTCCTTGTTGATGCGCTTCAAGGCGACCTTCACGGAGCGCAGCAACAGGTCAGGCAGGTTCAGGTCCGCCCGGGTGAGATCCACCCGCTTGAGGCTGAACGGATACCGGTAGACGTAGTCGCGGTTGCTCCAGCTCGGGCGCTGCTGGCCGGTGAACACCAGGACCGATTCGAGCTCGCTGTCGTCCTTGAAGGCGACCTCCATGTCCTGACCGAGCAGGTTCGGCACCCGGCAGACCTCGCCTACCACCTCCTCGATCTCGATCCGGACGTCCTCGAGCAGCTCCACCAATGACGTGGCCCGGCGGTTGGCCAGCTGATCCGGTTCCAGTCCAGACAGCGCCTGGATGCGGACGTTCTCGACGCTGGTCGGCAGGTAGAGCTGCGCCTGACGGTGCAGGGCCACGTTGCCGTCGAGCAGGGCCAGGAATCCACCCAGGTACTCGCGCTCGGGGACGTACGGCTCCCACTCCGCGACGAAGTCCCGGAGCAGCTGCGCCGTGTCCTCTCCCGCGGCGTCTCCTCCGGATTCGGCCGACCCGGCCTCCTCGTGGAATACACGCTCTTCTACCTCGTCCGGCGTATAGAGCGCGTCACGGTGGGCCTCGGCGAGCACGGCGGTCGGCACGAAGTCGTCGCCGACGAGGCAGAGCGTGTCGGGGCTGCACCACTCCTGGAGGCGGTTGAGCAGCCGCAGCTGCGGGAGGTACGCGTCGCGTTCCCCCGTACCGCGCAGCTCGGCGAGATACTCGGTATAGAGTTCGGCAACCTTCGTCCGCTGATCGGCTCGGCCTCCGGAGACGGACGCGGCGTGGACGACACGAAGTGCCTCGACCAGGCGATCGGCGGGCAATTGGACCTTCGCTGCTCGGTACAGCTGGTCCAGCGCCTGTTCCGGTTCCTGGATACCGTCTTCCGGCAGCGTCCTGAGAAGCTCGGCCAGGGGAAAGTCCTGAAGACCGTGTGCGGCGAACACGTCCAGCCAGACGCCCACCGGCGTCTCCAAGCGTCCGACGTGATAGTCCGGGGCGCGCCCCAAGAGCTCCGCTGCCTTCTTGAGCGTCGGCTCGGCCCTCGGCGTCACGGAGCGCAGGACGTCGGCCAGTTCGTGCCCGGCGAAGACGGGGTCCAGATCCTCCCAGCAGTAGGCTTCGAGGACAGACGCTTCGCGTAGACGGGCCAGTTGTTCGTCCCAGTCTTTCCAGGTGAGCAGGTCGTTCGGGCTACAGGCCCCACCTCCTTTGAGAGGCACCCAACGGGTGGTCCTCACGTTCCCCGTCATGAAACCGGTCCAACTTTCCAGTGCCCGCAGGCCGGTCTCCCAGTGCCGGTGGGCGTCCGACCCCTGACCTTGCACGATGTCCCAGGCGTGGCTGGGTCCGAAGATCGGCACGAGATCTTCCATACGCTTTCGGAAGACCTCCCCCTCGGGCTCGGCCAGCAGGGTCACCCTGTCGCGGACGAAGTCGTCGAGCTCGAATTTCCCCTTGAGGTAGGTCTGGGGCCCGACCGTGACCCATTCCCCCTTGGCCGAGCGATGGATCGGCAAACGCCGCAGCAGGTCGAGGTCGGGCAACCGAACGACCAGCTGAGACGCGAGGTCCTTGCCCAGGATCTCTCCCTTGACCAGTTCCGGACGGGACCGGACGAGATCCTGAAAGCTCCCGGCCGCGAGCACGACGACCTTCAAGGCTTCTTTCTGGGCCGGGCTGAGAAAGGCGACCGGCTCGTCGACCACACACCAACCGTCGGGCAGGTGGCCGGCCAGCTTCAGGGTCGCCTTCCACAGCGCGTCCGTCGCGGCCTCGCGACTCTCGCACACGAGGAGCCGTTCGGTCGCGCCCCGCCGCTCCGGACGGCCATGGAACAGATACCGCAGCGCCTGGGTGAAGTCCGGGCGTCGCAAGTGCTGGTGATGGCTGCGCAGCAGTTCCTCGAGCAGGGCGCGGCGCGCTTCCACGGGGCCCAACTGCTGCGCCGCGAGTACGGTGGAAGCGACGCTGTCCCCGGTCGGTTCGGGCAGGAGCATACTCAGGGCCCCGAGCACCTCGGGCTTCACCAGCAGGAGGTCGGCCCCCGCCAGCGCCTTCTGGAGCAGGGTCAGCAGCTCCGGCTCGCCGACGTGCCGGAAGGCCCGCCCCTGCGACGCGAGATCCCGGACCTGCCTGGGGGTCATCTGCGTGGTCTGCGGGGCACCGAGCGCCGTGACGGTCAGGACGGGGCGGTCGTCGAGGAACTGCCGCAGGGCGTCGGCATCGGTGACCCGGTCGAGCAGCAGCCGGATCAACTCCGCGGTCCCTTTCGACCCGTCGAGGCAACCGGCGAGGACCAGGGCGTCGTTCAACGATACCTGTCCAGGGAACGTCCTGGACAGGAAGTCGGCGGGCACGACGAGGATCTCGGTTGCGGCGTCCACCACCTGGCGCTCCAAGGCCCTACCCAGACCCGCGGGCAGCGCCAGGACGCGGTCGGCCGGGATGCGGTCCAGCAGTCCCCGGAGCAGTTCCGGCTGCCGGCGGAGCGCAGCCAGGTCACCCTGCTGCAAGGCGCGCCGCACGAAGGCGACCAGGGCGTCGGCGGATGCGTGCCGGCCGACCCTGCGCCAGACGTCCAGGAATGTCCGGGAACGTCCGGCGTCGGTCGCCACGTCCGCCGCCGACACACTCGCAAGCATGGCCCCGAGCAGCGCCGCGGGCCAGTGCTCCACCTCCTGCCGCGGATTCGTCAGCGACGGAGCCCCGGCCCGCACCACGACGTGCTCGCGCGAGATCTGCTCGAGGGCGGGGAACACGGTCGTCAGGTCAGGCGCCACCGGAACCGGCAGCACCGGCTGATCGGCGTCGATCAGGGCCCAGCGCTCGCCCTCCGGCGAGACGCGGCGTACCCACTGGGCCTGGGCACACAGCTCGGCCCTTCTCGCCCCGTACAGCGCCGAACCGTGCAGTTCGCGGGTCAGCGCCCCGAGTTCGGCATCGTCCACCTGCGCTTCCAGGGTGGCCAGACCGGCCAGCACCTGGGGCAGGGTCGCTCGGCTCGCGACCAAGGCGTTCCATTTGCGCCGGAGGGTCTCCTCGTCCCGGATCGCCAGGGTCTGCACGTCGCTCGGCTCCCAGGCATAGAGCGTCTTGCGGTCGGACTTGAGGAAGAAGTAGCCGTGCAGGGTCAACGTGTAGTCGAACGCGGAAGACGCCAGCGGCCGGACTTCCGGGTTCTGCAGTGGCAGGAAGACGCCCCACTGGATCGTCAGGCGGCCTTCCTTTTCGGAAGCCGGTGCGCGGTGCCACACCGCCGCTCCGTGTCCGATCGACGGATCGGGCTCCTGCCGGGACTCGGTCAGGGTGATGACGTTCGTGCGGGGCCAGTAGTCCGACGTCCGGAGCGGCTCGACGTCGCCGGGGTCCAGCATCACCTCGACGCCCTGGTAGGTCGCCGTCTCGCCCCCAGGCACCGTCAGGACGCGGCCGACCAGCGGCCGGCGACCGGGCGGCATGGCCTTGAGGTCGGCCGTCCGGTACGTTCCATGACGTTCGAGCACACGCGAGCCGTCGGGCTGCACGACGGTGATGCGGCTCAGGCCCTTGAGCAGCGGGAAGAGGGCCCCGAGTTCACGCTGCAGCGGTACGCCGATCTCGAACGGGTGGTCGCCGGGCGCGCGGTTGACGATGTACAGCGGCTCCCCGGTGCGCTGCGAGCGGCAGGTCTCGGCCCGCCGGAGCGGCACCCAGACGGTGAAACCAGGGGGGACGCCAAGGGCCGCGAGCCGGGCCAGGACGGCCGCGCGGTCTGCCCGCGTGAACGTGTCCCAGTCCGCGTGGTGGGCCGTCTCGGGGATGGGGTCGTGCCAGGGGTTGATGACGTCGTAGTGCGGGGGATCCCAGACCAGATCGGGCTCCCGCGCCCCGTCGATGTAGAAGAAGGCCTCAGCCACCGCGAAAACGCTCTTCAGCCCCAGACCGAACTTACCGACCGTCGACGAGTCCGATCCCTTGGTGCTCAGGCCGAACCGCACGATGGCCTCCGCGTCGTCGCGGGTGAACGGCCCGTCGTTGCTCACGAACAGGCCGGGACCGCGCAGGAGCGGGTGCTCCGCGTCCGGCAGGCCGGCACTGTAGCCGACGTACATCTCTCCCGCGCCGCTGTCGTCGGCGTTCTGGACGAGCTCCTTGAGGATCAGGAACAGCGGCGTATCGGCGTTGAACAGGCTGCGGAAGGTCGAGATGTCGCTGAGGTAGTGGTGACGCAGTCTTCCCATGGCTGTCCTTTGGACCTCACCGGCCCCAGGGCCAGCAGATTGGAATGTGAGGGTTTCTTGAAGAAATTCCGAGTGGGGGCAGTCTAGCGGTCTCTGCCTGTGCTGCAGGGCGCAACTGTGGGTCCTGACGGGTAGGTCGATCGGACGGCCCCCATGTCCCCTCCGCACTCCGGCGGAACGTCCGGGACGCCCCCTCGCGGTCGCACCGGCCTAGAACAGGCCTTCGGACGGCGGCTCGGGCGTCACGCCCTGCAAGCGGGCCTCCAAGACCGCGTAAGCCTCGCGGGAAGGCAGCGGCACCAGCAGCTCCAGGTCCGCCGTCGCGCACTGCAGCAGCGCGGCTGCCCCGGAGGCGGTGCCCAGGAGGGTCAGGTTGGCCTGCACCTCGGGCGCCGGAACCGCCCGGTCCTGTGCCGTGGGGACAGGAACGGCCAGCAAGCGCCGGTAGCGGACCGCGGCGCGGCTGGCGTGCAGGCTGCCCCCGTCGAGCCCGGACTGCACCATCAGGACACCCTGGGCGAGGCCGGCCTGGATGCGGTCCCGGGCTGCGAAATAGGGGGGGATCGGTGCTGTCCCGTAAGGGTACTCGGTGACGAGTGCGCCCCCCTCTTCGAGAATCTGCTCGGCCAGCGCCTGGTGCCGACGTGGGGCGACGGTCTGCAGGCCGTGCGCCAGGACGGCGACCGTGTGCCCGCCGACGTCCAGCGTGCTGCGGTGGGCCAGCGCGTCCACGCCCAGCGCCAGGCCGCTGACGATGCTCCAGCCCCGTTCCGCAAAGTGCCGTGTGGCGCGCCGGGCGATCTCCTCACCGTGGGGTGTGGGTTCCCGCGTCCCGATGACGGCCAGACAGCGCTCGGGACGGAGGGCGCCCTTGACGAACAGCAGGGGGGGGGCATCGGGTGTGGCCCTCAGCAGGGGGGGATAGCCCGGGTCGAGCGTGCTGAGAATGTGCGCCCGGTCCCGTGCCGCTGCCTCCACGTTCTCGTCGGCGCGGCTTCGGGCCGTGTCCAGCGCCTCTTCGGTCAGCTTGCCCCGCACGTTCGGCAGCAGGAGGTCCATGTCCTCCAGGGCGGTCCGGGGAAAGCGGGGATCCGCCGACAGCCGTGCCAGGGCCCGGGGGCCGATCCCCCGGACGAAGTTGAGGGTGAGCAGCGAGCGTGTCGTCTGGGAGACGGTGGCGGTCACGCGTGGACCTGGCTCTTCCGCACGCTGACGGTCTTGGTGACGGTCAGTCCCTGGATCAGCCTTTCCGGAACATGCGCTGTCACCAGGAGGTCGCGGGCACGGATCAGGGTGGCGCCGGTGGTGAACACGTCGTCCAAGATGACGTACGCATGGTCTGGCCGGGGGGTGTATCCGGGGTGCAGGATCAGCCCGCCCGCGAGGTTCTCGGCGCGCTCTTCCGCAGTCGGCAGGTCCTTGTTCGACCGGGCGGCGGCCGTGAAGCAGAAGACCTCCGGGGCGAAGGACAGTCGGGGAGCGGCGTTCCCGAGGTCCGCCTCGACCTTCTGCAGGAGAGCTTCCATGCGCCTCGGCCGTCCCGCTTTCGCCGGAACGATCGTCACGACCCACCGGCCGTGAGGCGCTGCGGTCGTCAGCTGCCGCAGTGCCCAGGCGACACCCGTCACCCATTCGGAAGGCGGGTCGGCCTGGTCGCGCTCCTTGGCCAGAACGTCCTGTGAGAGGCGGTGGTGGCGCGCGACCGGCAGGTCGTGGTGCTTGGAATCCCTCCCCTGCTTGTAGTACCTCCCCAGGGAGGTGACCGTCAGCCGGGAGCTGGTCTTCCGCGCATGGTCGTACGGGCGGTACCGCGACCGTGCGGAACTCCGCGTCAGGTCGCCGGGGGCCACTCCCTCGTACAGGGCTTCGAGCGGAAGATCACCTCGTCGGGGGTGCAACAGGGCCTGCGGCAACTCGGCAGCCGCGTGGACGACAAGGTGCGGCACATCTTCCAAGGCGTTCCGGTAGGACCAGTCTCCGATCTTGCGCTCCACGTAGAAACCGGCGAGCACTGCCGTGGCACCGAGGGCGTGGGCCAGATGGACGTCCTTGCGGTGGTCGCCGATCACGGCCGTCCGGGCAGCCTGCACCGCGTACTCCCGCAGGAGCCTGTTCGCGAGCGTGGGATCCGGCTTGAAAGCGCCACGGGCCTGCACGGCATCTTCGTGCCCCAGGACGGCGTCGAACGCGACGTCGGGGAAATGGTGCCGGAGGAGCGCCTGCAGGTAGGGACGCCGCGCCTGTGAGAACACCACCAGTCGGGGCGCTCCGGGAGTGTCGCGGAGTGTCCTGAGCCATTCGCGCAGACCGGGCGCCACGAAGGTGTGCCGCAGGGCCGCTTCCCACTCCGGACCCTGGCACGGGCGGTTCCCCTTCCGGTGGGCTTCGAGCGGCGCCGTGTAGACGAGCGTGTCGTCGCAGTCGAAGATCAGCAGATCGAAGGGCAGCGCCGGAGCCGACGGGGGGACCGGCTCCGGCGGAACGGCGGTGGAGCGGGGCGGGGCGACCGGACCTGCCGGTGTGGGAGGTGGAGCGGTCCGCCTGTCCGACACGCTCCCCACGACCTCGGCACGCCGCAGGCTCAGCGTCCCGGGCTCCGCGTACTCGTCGAGGAAGAGCAGGCCGACGTCGCCGACGAGACCCGGTGCCTGGAAGCCCTGATCTCCGAGCCACCGGGCCAACTCGTTGGGATTGAACTTGCCGGTGCTGCGCGTTCCGGGTCGGGCGGACACTTCCTGCTGCAAGGTCGCCTCCAGGGCGGAAACGACCTGGCGCAGTCTCGCAGTGGTTCTGAAGTCCCGTCCCTCGCCGTAGACGCG
This sequence comes from Deinococcus rhizophilus, assembly GCF_030271215.1. Classification (GTDB taxonomy): domain Bacteria; phylum Deinococcota; class Deinococci; order Deinococcales; family Deinococcaceae; genus Deinococcus; species Deinococcus rhizophilus. The sequence goes on from NZ_JASNGB010000032.1 coordinate 11,468, forward strand.
GCCGGCGATCACCAACGCGTAGCAGGTGATCGGCAGTGGGGGTGTCTCGGGTGCGGGTGGGGCCGGCGACGGCTCGGACGCCGGAGGCCGGGGCGGAGCGGCCTGAGGATGGGGGTGCTCTCGCCTCTCGCCGATCCGTTCGACGCGAAAATCGGAAGGAACGGCGCCAGGCCGCCTGGGCACCGTCTCCCTGGGATTCCCGCCCCCCACATCCTCGCGGACAGAGGCCGGGGCAGGAGGGGATATGGGGGGCGTGGCCACGGCCGCGGCGGATTCCGGAGCCGGACGTCCCATGGCGGTGCCGCCCCTGGACGGGGGCGACGCTGCCGGTGCACGGCCGACGACGGCTTCGACACGGTAGGTCGCCGGGACGGCAGCGGGACGCTCGGCCGGGCGCTCCGCTGCCGGTGGCCCTCTGCGGACGGTGTCCGGGCGTCCGGTAACGGTGGAGGGCGCAGGGCTTCCGGATGGGACGGGAGCTGGCCGGTCCGGGAGTACGTCATGCCGGCCGAGCCTCCGGGGCGTGACCACCTCCCGGCGATAGGCGTCCGCGACCGGTGGCGGAGACGCCGCCGTGTCCTTCCGGATGGAGGCAGGAGGGGACGTCGGAATTCCTGTCGACGGCGCGCCCTCCCCGACGGCGCGCAATTGCCGTGCCAGGGCGTGCAGGGGCTGGGGAGTAGGGGCGTGGACGAGCCTCGTCCGTCCTTCTACCGTGAGGACGAGGACCGGCGTCTCGACACTCCGGCGCACCGAACTCAGTGCCAGCCGGGTCATCGACACGACGAACACCAGGACGCCGAGGACTGCGATCAAGACGTTCAGCCCGAGACCGAAGACGAGCCAGAGGGCCACCGGCGTCAGCAAGTACATGCTCCGACCGAGGCGGGCGATGTCGCGACGCCGGTGCAGGTGCGCCGACGTCATCACGCGGCCGACCACAATGTCTTGAGCTGCTGCTTCCCAGCTCCCGGCCCGGAGCGTGCGGTCGTCAACCCGAATCTCCGAGATGGGCGTCAAATCGTCCCGATACAAAAGTGCTTCCCCTTCCGGCCCCAGGGCTAGTCACAGTCTGTGTGCGCCGCTCCGTCAGTCCTCTTACAAGGGGGCCAGGTCGCGGTAACCGACAGGCCTGTCCTCCCAGCCCTGCCTGCACAGACCAAGGGAAGCCCGCATCACGTCAAGCCCAGCAAGGCGTCTCCGTAGGTCCTACGCTGAGTCGTCATGAGAGACCTGTCGAACGAGCGCATCGAGGCCAACCTTCGGCTGTTCCGGGAGGGGAGCGTAGGGGGCACAGCTCCGCTCGCGACCGACCGGTACGCGTCGTTCGACTACTGCTACAACCACTTTCAGAGCCGGCGGGAACGCGGTGCACTCGCGACCCTCTTGGAAGAGGACAGTCTCGAACTGAGCTGCCTGCATCTCGGCTTCTATCTCGCCAGTTGGGGCATGCTGCGCGGTTCCACAGAGCTCCTCCAGAAGAGCGTCCGTCACTATGTCCCGCTGATCCGGCTGATCGCCGAGACGCCCCCGGAAGTCTGGGCGATCGACATCGACCGGTATGACGACGAGAACCTCGAGCGCCTGCTCGATCTGGACCGCCGGATCAAGGAAGCGGTACGTGGCACCCGGCCAGTCAGCGATACCCTGTCGACCAAGATCATGCTGGGGGTGTTCGGGAACGTTCCCGCCTTCGACACCTGGTTCAATGCCGGCTTCGGGGTCTGGACCTTCAACCGCCGTTCCCTGGAGCAGATCGGGGCGTTCTACGAAGCCCATTCCGAGGTCTTCCAGCGCGATATTCCGACGCTCGATTTCTGCTCGGGGCGACCCACCACCCGTCTCTACCCTAAAGCCAAGTTGATGGACATGATCTTCTTCGTCGAGGGCAGCACCCGGCATTGACTTCGCCGGCACTCGACGTCACCAGCCGGACACGCGGCGGCGCAATCCGGCATCCGACCATTTCGCGTAGATCCGCGTCGTCTCGATGGTGGCGTGGCCGAGGTGCCGGGCCACGTCGTCGAGGGTCGCGCCTTCGGCAAGCAGACGGGTGCCGGCGTAGTGACGTAAGGCGTGATAGCCCCGGTACGGCACCTCGGTGCGGCCGCACAGCCGCCGCAGCCTCTCCACGGCGGCTGGGTAGCTTCCACCAACCACGTGCCCACGGCGCTCCCCCGGCAGTTCCCCGAGGGCCCTGCCCAGCGTCTGCCCGAACACGACCCGCCGCTGCTTGCCGCCCTTGCCCTGGACGACCCGCAGTTCCTGCCCTGCCAGTTGAACATCGGTCCACTGCAGCGTCAGCGCCTCGCTGATCCGAAGTCCCCCATGGGCACAGAGCAGCAGCAGACCACGCATGCGGCTGTCGGCCCCGGCAAGGAGAGCCGTCACTTCCGCTTCGCTGTACGGCGTGCGCTTGTCCCAGGGGGCCGTCTTTTCCCGGACCGCGCGCACATCGCCGAAGGGCGACGCGGCGGTCGCCACGGCCCAGCGCAGGGCGCGGTAGAGCAGCCGGACCCCGGCGAGCTGCACCCGGCTGCTAGCCGGACTGAGCCCCTACGCCTCCACCGTCCGGACGAAGCGCACACCGTCCCCACCCGTCGCGCGCAGCAGGTTGACCGCCTGGGCCGTGGCGTAGGCGACAAAAGCGCCTGACCGCCCAGCAGTAAGTCCTCAGCGTCCGGGGGCTGACTGAGGTACCGCTTGCCCCGTGCAGAGTTACGTAAGCCTCCGTCAGGGACCATAGAGCCTCGGAGTCCTTGTCTCTCGCCGCCTCCACTGCCCGGCGCCGCCGCTCCTCGGGGTTGAGGTCCGCCCATCCCCGGGCCCGGTCGAGGGGGGTCTGACGATAGAGCTCCATGGCCAGGGTCATACCCCATAGATAACGGAGATTAACTCTGACCAGATCAGCAGCACTTCGTCATCCGCCTGTACAGGACGAGGTAACCTCCCAGGCGACCAAGCTGGCCCTTGAAAGCCTGCTACGCACGGCGTCCAGTCAGTGGTTGAGCTCCGGGGCCCGCCTGGACGGCGAGCTCCGCAGCCTGCTTGCCGGGCGAGAGCAGGAAGGCCCCCCGGCACGGTCAACTGCGCAAGCAGCGTTCCACGGCCGCCACATTCCGGGAGGACCGTCCCGGCCATGCCATGGGCCTGTGCCCTACAAGCCGCCGCGTCAGCGCAAAACCTGAACCTACTGCCGACTGCAGCGGCGCGGTCCCTCCGGTGCAGGGCCCACGCAGCTCAGACGATACCGAGACGCACGAGGTCTCTCGGCTCGTAGACCAGAATGCCCAGCCGTGCCCTCACCCGCAGCAGGTGGTCGTCTTCGGACACGATGGCGTCGGCGCCCGACGTCATCAGCAGGTCCAGCAGGCACCAGTCTTTGGGGTCGGGGCATGACGGCCAGTCATAGCGTTTGCAGCGGGCTCACGACCTCCGAGATGCGGGACAGGTCCGTCGCCAGCCCGAAGGCCTCGGCGGCGGTGATGCCGCCCCCGAGGGCCAGCACCTGCGGATAGGTCAGCACCCGCTGCAGTTCCACGAAATGCTCGTCGGTCAAGACGAGAATGACGTCGAACCGCCTGGCGGCCAGGTGCAGGTCCCGCGACGGGCCGTGCCGACTGGTCAGGCCACTGAGCAACACCTGGATGTCGGGGATCAGACGCGGCGCAGGCGGTATTCAGCCGGCTCGCCGCCCCGCCAGGCCGGGAAAGCGCCGGGCGACCTCCTCACGGGTGGGTTCGGGCCGTCGGCCCTCGGTGGAGAGGTCCTTGGACTCCCTCCTGGCCCACGCGACCGCCTGCGCCAGCAGCTGGGCCTGCTGGTCTTCGGTCAGCTCCGCGAAGGCCTCGTGCAACCGCTCCGCGGCCGAGGGAGGCTGCAGGGTGCTGCGGCCCAGACGTGCCTCGACGACGACGGCCGGCACGCGGTACCGGGGACGTCCCGTCGGCGTCGTCCCGATCCGGACGGCTTCGAGATCGCCTTCGCGGATCTGACGGCGCACCGTGTCCTCGCTCACGTGCAGCAGCCGCGCCACCTGCGGAATCGTCAACAACGCTCGGGGTTCGTGGGTTGTCATCTGGGCCTCCTTCCCACGAGGATACAGCAGAATCCGCAAAACCCGCAAATCCAGAAGGGGTCGTTCGGCGGAGCATGCCCAGGTAGGCCAGATCGCGCATGGCGGCCCCGGGGGTAGGTGATACGCTCTTTCTTCCCGCGCCTGAGCGCGCCGCACCGCCGAGCCCACCTCACCGCCCCACCGCCGCCCAGGAGGTTCCCCATGGCGACGACGGAACGCATGACGATCACCAAGGCCCTCAGCGAACTCAAGCTGCTCGACAAGCGGGTCACCAAGCTTCTCGACGACACCACCTTCGTCACCCTCGTCGTCGGCAGCGATCCGCCCCGTGAGGCCCGCAGCCTCGCCGAATTCACCGCCCGCGCCCAGGCGAACTACCAGGCCGCCCGCGACCTGCTGCGCCGCCGCGCGGCCATCAAGGGCGCCCTCGTGCAGAGCAACGCCCGCACCACCGTGCAGGTCGCGGACCGCACCTACGTCGTCGCGGAGGCCATCGAACGCAAGAGCAGCGTCTCCTACGAGCGGCACCTGATCACCCGCCTGCGCCTCGACCTCGGCCGTGCCCAGGCCGAGGTCGAACGCGAACAGGAACGGGCCCGGTCCCGACTCGACACCCAGGCGCAGGCCCTGCTGGGGAAGGAGAACGCCCGTGGAGCGGAGTACGACGCGCTCTACCAGGCCTTCATGGCGCGCAATGCCCCGAAGCTGGTCGATCCGCTGGGTGCTCAGGGGGAGATCGACACCCTGGAGCGGGACGTGGAAGATTTTCTGGCCGAGGTGGATCAGGCACTGAGCGTGAGCAACGCGCTGACGGTGATCGACGTGGTGTACTAAGCCTCGCGGCTTGTCGCTCGAACGGCAGGCAAAGTGAACCGCCCGGGCCACGGGGGGACGTGGCCGAAGCTTTTCCCTCATGTCGAATCGACTTGACTGATCTCCGCGGGACGGGGCGGTGCCCTGAGGCACCGCTCCAGAACTCAAAGGTCAGGCGTCAGGATTCAGGCATCAAGGGTCAGGACTCTTTACTCTCCAGCGCTCAACCCTCACGGCTTCAAGACGCGATCAAATCCTGGATCAGGGTCCCCACGGAGGCGGTTCCTCCGGCCTGCGGCCCCCAGGCTGAACGGCAAGCCCAGCCCCGCCCACCAGGCGGGGCCTTCTTCCAACCAGACAATCCATGCCTGCCCTCTTCCTGTCTGGCTGCAGGGTGCGGCACTGGAACTGCTCGTTGCCGGACCAGCTGTTGGTGATCTTGTAGGCCGTGCCTTGAAAGCGCTACAGGCTCTCGGCCAGGGAGACGTCATGAAATCCCCGTCGGTGAGGCTCGAGTACTGCAGCAGCGCATAGGCCGTCAATCTCACCACGCCGTCGCCGGGCATACCGGCCGCGGTATAGGCGTTGACCAAGTTCAGCAGCACGTCGTTGTCCAGCCCATGAGGCACGACGTCGTCACGCGGTGCATTCCACCCGCAGAGCCGTCCCGACGCCGTCCGGGGCCACGAACTCCTTGGTCCACGTGGCCATGTCGCGCGGCACGCGGTTGTTCGCCATGAAAAGGAAAGGCCGGGCCAGGTTGCGCTCGCCGTGACCATCCATCGGAGGGCCGCGGCGGGCGGATCTGGCCATACGTCCATGGTGGGACATCCGGTCGGCTCCAGCGGCCGCAGATTCCGCGGCCTGGTCCTGTTGTTGATCAAAGATCTTTTGAAAGAACTAAAAGAATGATGACCACCAAGAAGCTTTCGACCACGCGTCCTGGACGTTCCTTCCCAGGCGAACTGCCTCAAGTCTCGGGGCCAAGCCCGGTACGACTGCTCAAAGTCTCGGTACCGGGTGCTCCCAACTTTCACCTCCATACACTTCGCCTCCTGGGGCGTCTTGTTACGCTGACGGCATGATGCGCTGGGCAAGAGTTCACCTGGTCACCCTCGCCGCTGTCGCTGCGGGCAATTCGGTGGCACAGACGGTGGCACAGGCCGACGAACTGCTGGAGCTGGGCAACGAGGTCACCGCCCTGCAGCTCTACCGCTCGCTGGCCGCGCGGGGCGATGCCGCGGCACAGCGGAGTCTCGGTCTCGTGTCCACCGACCAAGCCGAACGCCTGCGGTGGCTGCGGGTCCTGGCCGGAAAGGGAGATCCCGAGGCGCAGTACAACCTGGCCGTGCAGCTGTCCGGTCCGGGTGAGCCCTCTGCCGGCTCGGAGGCCTATTCCTGGTACACCAGGGCCTTCAACACCTACCTGGAACAGGCCAGAAAGGGGGATGCCCGGGCCCAGGAGGAGGTCGCGTTCCTCTACGAGCGGGGCCCCAGCTTCCTGGTCCATCCCGCCGAGGCGAGCGCTTGGCTGCAGAGGGCCGTCAACAGCTACCGTCAGCTGGCCCAGAACGGGAATCTGGCGGCCATGGAATGGATGGCTGGCCGGGACTATCCCGGGAAGGACGTGGCGGAAGCCGGGATGTGGACAGACCGGGCCGTCGCCGCGCACCAGCGGCAGGCCGAACTGGGCAGTGTTCGCGACCAGTTGTGGCTGGGGGACCATTACCAGTTCGGTGAGCCGGAGAAGGCCGTGCTGTGGTACACGCGGGCCGCCAGGGCCGGCAACGTGGTGGCGATGCTGCGTCTCGGTGAGGTCTACGCGGAGCAGGCGACGTTCGCTGCGGACGAGGACGGACAAGAGGAGCGGCATTACGCGGACGCTCTGAGCTGGTACGCCGCGGCCGCGGGCCGGGGCAGCGCTGCCGCGCAGGTGGCGCTCGCCGAGATGTACTACCACGGCCGAGGGGTCCGCAGGAATTTGCTCGAGGCGGCCAGACTCTATACGGCCGCCACCCAGGAGAATTCCGGCACGGCCCTCTTCCGACTGGCCGGGATGTACGCCCTGGGAGAGGGAGTCCCGGTCGACCAGGCGCAGGCGCTGCGTCTCTACAAGGCGGCCGCGGCCACCGGTGATGCCCAGGCGTCCCTGCGTGTCGGGTGGATGTACGCCTCCGGCGAGGGGGTGGCCAGGGACGTCGAGGAAGCCGGAAAGTGGTTCGCCGCCGCTGGGCGGAACGCTTCCTCCAGCGTCGCCGTCCAGCTGGGGCTCATCTACCTGACGGACGAGGTGATGGCGCACGACTACGCCGAGGCCCTGCGCTATTTCAACCTGGCCGCGGACAACGCAGAGGCCCAGTACTACCTGGGCCTGATGTACCGGGAGGGATACGGCGTACCGGTCAGCCGGGCGAAGGCCATGCAGCTCTGGCAGGCCTCGGCGGAGGAGGGCTTCCCGGACGCGGTCTGCCGGCTGGGTGAGGCGTACTTCACGGGAGACGGCGTGCCCAAGAACTACGTGAGCGCGGTGGAGTGGTGGCGGCGGGCCGCCGAGCTTGACGCCGACTCCTGGACGACCCTGTTCTACGGCCGGCGCGAGTGCTCTGCCGAAGCGAAATTCCGCCTGGGCAACATGTACCGGGAGGGGCTGGGCGTCCAGAAGGACTTGCAGGAAGCCCTGCGGTGGTGGCGTGAAGCGGCGAACCAGGGCCATGAGGGAGCTGCCGAGGCGTTGAAGAAGTACTGAAGGAGTCAGTCACGCGGCAGCGGGGGCCGTCTCCGGCGCCCGCTGCGCCCTTACCGGGCGCCGGCTCCCTCTGAGGCGTTCATGGCCCCCTGCTCCCAATCCACGCACGACGCCGGCCAGCTCGCCTGCCGGATCCGGACGCCATGGCCGGGAAGCGGGTGGGCCCGATCCGCGCTCCTGTACTACGCTGCTGACCAAGGCCCGGCTCGGCACACCGTGACGGCGCCCGATCTCTTTCCCCTCCCTGTCATGCAGGAACTCCAGACCAAAGATGGCGGCGACCTGACCGTCGCATAGATGTGGGCTGGCCCAGTGCGCGGACTGGGGAGTCGTCTCCCCTTTCACGCCACCGGGGGTGTACTGCGACCCTGGCCTGCGGCGCACACGCCGACGTGACGCCCCTGCACCCAACAGGGCATAGATCGGGAAGTCCTGCACTCCGCTTACATCCATGTCACGCAGACGCGACCGCCGCTTCGCCGCCTCCGGACCTTCGGGACGCGACATGGAGACACCGTACAGCGCGCTACACACACCGTTGTCACGGGAGGGGGGACTTAGCACTTTACGCTGGTCCTTGCTCCGGTGCATGGAGGTGTATGACCCTCTGCGACTGGTACCGGAAAATCCGAAAGCGGCATCCTACTCCGACGCCTTTGTCGCTATCTCTGACGTTCATTTTGGGCCTACTTAAGGTTGCTGCCCCGTGGTTGCGGGAGACGCCAGCGCTGCTCAGGCCTGCGCGACGTCCACCCAGGTGCCCAGGGCCGACGAGCGCTCCCAGGCCTCCAAGACCGCCTGGATGCGGACGCCTACGGTGAAGTCGGCCAGGTCCCCGGGTTCCCCGCGCACGCGGTTCACGAGCGCCCGGACCAGCCGTTCCCCCGCAGGCCCCCCTGGTCCCTCGATCGGCACGGCCTCCAGCGGCCCCTGACCCCACGCCGCCACGGGCGACGCCCAGTTCACCAGTCCGGCCGTTCCCCCGGACCCGTACACCGTCAGGCTCACCTCTTCAGGACGCGGCACGTTCGTCAGGCACGACACGACGACCACAGACCCATCCGCGAGTTCCAGTGTGCCGAGCGCGGCTGTTTCGCAGGCAGCGGGGTCGTCCGCAGGGTACTGGGCATGAGCCCACACCCGCGTCACCGGGCCGAGCGTGGTCAGGAGGACGTGCAGCAGGTGCGGCCCGACTTCACGGATCGGGCCGCCCTGGGCTCGCCCGCCGATCCAGGGGTTGTGCTGCCAGCCCCGCGGCCACTGCGGAAACACCAGCGTCACCTCCGCCCGGCGCACGGTTCCCAGGCGGCCCTCCTCGATGAGACGGCGAAACGTTTCGATGCCAGGGTCGCCGTGGAGGGGCAGGTTCAACGCATGCACCACGCCAGCCCCCTGTGCCGCGCGCTGCATGTCCTGCGCTTCGCTCAGCGTGAGCGCCAGAGGCTTTTCGCACAGGATGTGCCGACCGGCCGAGAGCACATCCAGGGCGATGGCGTGGTGGTGTTGCGGCGGCACGGCCACGTAGACCAGGTCCAGGTCGGCCGCGCCGAGCATCTGGCGGTGGTCCGTCCAGGCGGAGGCCCCCAGGGGGCGGGCGGTGGTATCCGTCCGGGAAGCGTCCACATCGCAGACCGCCGTGACCTGCACTTCGGGGTGGGCTGCGAAGGCCTTCAAGAGGCTCTGGCCGATGGCGCCGAGGCCAATGACACCGACCCGGACGGGAGGGGCCGGGGAGTCTTGTTCTGAGGTCATGGGGGTCATTTCAGCGGGTTCCTTTGCAGAGTGGGACACGGCATGGGAACACCGTACCGCTCGCCGGGTACACCGTCGGCATGGGAGGGGAAACTCAGAACCCTGTGCTGGTGCTTGCCTTGGTGCAGAGAAATCTATGTCCTCTGCGCCTGGTGGCGGGACATTCGAAATCAGACCCGAATCGACGCCTCTTCCGCCCTCTCCCTGACGCCCACTTGTGTTATACGCGAGGGTAGACGGTCAGCCTCAGTTCGCGGGGGGAGGTCTGCGGCCGCCCACGCGATCCCGCTCAACGTTCGGAAGCCAATGGCGCAGACAGAGCGGCCGTCGGTGACCCTCGTTCCACCGTGTACACCAGCAGCTTCAGGTGCGCTGCCCCCATCACCTGCAACCACGACGCGTTCAGCGCCAGTTCCCCAGCCTCCGGGTGCCGCATCACCGTCCGCGCCGACCTGTGCGCCTGCACCTGCGGCCCCGCCCACAGGCGCGTGAACTCCGCGCTGGCCTCGCGCAGCACCGCTGCCTGCCGTGCGAATGCGCACGGATTCTGCTGGCGAATTCAGGCGGCTCGCAGTTCGGCAAAGCGCGAAAGCCTCGTCCCTTTGGGGCGCTCACCGTCCAGCCAGGCACAGAGGCGAACAATATTGATTGCCAGGGCGGTCAACTGACATCTTGCAGTTTTAGAAAAGGCTGTCTGGAACGC
>NZ_JASNGB010000320.1 GCF_030271215.1 Deinococcus rhizophilus
GCCGCGACGGGGGAGGCGGGGGCCTCGCTGCTCCCGCTGGCCTCCAGCTCCAGCGGCCGGAAGGGGTTGCGGCCCGGCAGCGCGGCGAGGGGGACATCGGGGTTGATGCCGCCCGGCGTGGGGACAGCCTCGGGGGTGGCCTCGCCGGGCGCTTCCCCGGCCTCCCCGAAGGCGGGAATCTGGGGCACCTCGATCTCGGCGCCCGGTTCGACGGGCACGGCGGCCTCAGAGACGGGCGCCGTCTCCTGCGCTGTTTCTGCTTCCTGCGCTGCTTCCTGTGCCGTCTCCTGCGGCGCGGTGCCGGGGGCCGGGGTGACCGCTGCCGCGCCCGCGTCCTCCTCGCTTCCGGCGGGCGGGTCGCCGCTGGGGGCCGGGACGGGCGCGTCTGCCAGGGCCGCCGCGTCCCGGTTCGAGGTCCAGACGAACCAGCCGCCCAGCAGCGCGAGCAGCAGCAGCAGCGCGAGCACCAGCCGCATCTCGCGCGAGAGCAGGGGCGGCTTGCCGCCCTCGGTGGGCCGGGAGGTCACTGGGCACCTCCCTCGGCGGGCGCGGCGGGGGCCTCGGGGGCCTCGGCGGCGCCGCCTTCGGGGGCCGTGGCGCTCGCCGCGCTGGGGTCGTAGGTGTACACGGTGAGGTTCAGCGTGCCCTCCAGGGGGGGGTTGTACGAGGTCGCGGCGGGCATCTGCAGGCCCACCCCGCCCACCGTCGTGAAGCGGTTCATGGTTTCCAGGCTGCGCAGCGCCCGGAAGACCTCGGCGTACTGCCNGGCGCTCGCCGCGCTGGGGTCGTAGGTGTACACGGTGAGGTTCAGCGTGCCCTCCAGGGGGGGGTTGTACGAGGTCGCGGCGGGCATCTGCAGGCCCACCCCGCCCACCGTCGTGAAGCGGTTCATGGTTTCCAGGCTGCGCAGCGCCCGGAAGACCTCGGCGTACTGCCCCTGCACCCCGAGGTTCAGGCCGATGGGCCGCACCCCGCCGGGCAGGCCCTCGCCGGGGCCGCTCTGCACGGTGAAGGTGCTCAGCTCGGCTCCTGCCGCCAGCACGTTGCGCCGCACCTCGTCGAGCACGGTGCCGAACTGCGCGGTGGGCGGCAGCGCCCGCAGGAACTGGTCACGCTCGACCCGCAGCCGGGCGACCGTCTCGCGCAACTCGGGCAGCGCCCGTTGGGCGGCGCGGTAGCGGTCGGCGGTCAGGCGGGTGGTGTCCAGCTCGCCTTCCAGCAGGGTGATCTCCTGCACGCGGGTCTGGTAGCGCCCGAAGTACCACCCCATCAGCAGCAGGGCGCTGCCCGCGAGCGCCAGCAGGAAGAGGGTGCGCGGCGCCAGGCCGGAGAGTTGAAACGAAGGCTTAGCCATTGCTGCCTCCGGTGCCGCTCACCGGCTCGGCGGGCGGGGCCTCGGGGGCCGGGGTGCCCTCCGGGGCCGGGCCAGCCGCCGCGCCGTCCGGGGTCGCCGCC
>NZ_JASNGB010000321.1 GCF_030271215.1 Deinococcus rhizophilus
GCCCCGTTCCCCCCCGCTCCCCAGGCCCCCACGCCCGACGAGCCCGGGGAGGAGGTCTGGACCCCGGAGATCGTCTTCAGCGGCAGCAGCCACGAGGGGCCCGCCCCGCTGCCCATCCCGGTCAGCGACGGCCCCGACGAGCCCGAGCTGGAGGTTCAGCCGCCCCTGGCCGAGCCGGAAGCCGAGCAGACCTCTGGGGAGGAGACCGCCGACGGGGAGACTCCAGCCGACGGGGCGACCGACGACGAACCTGCCCGGCTGCCGGAGCCCACGCCGGAGCCCGACCCCGTGCCCGCCGCCCCCGACCTCGCCCCGGACCTGCCCGTGACGGCCGAGGCGGGCGCGGCTCCTGACCCCGCCGCCGACCTCACCGACGAGCAGGCCGCGGTCTACGCCCGGCTGCGCGAGTGGCGCAACGCCGAGGCCAAGCGCCAGGAGGTCAGCCGCTTCATCATCGCCAGCAACGCGACCCTGGCCGAAGTCGCCCGCCGGGTGCCCTACACGATGGACGACCTGAAGGCCGTGAAGGGCATGGGGCCAGAGCGGCTGCGGAAGTATGGGGACAAGATTCTGGAGGTGGTGCGGGGGTAGAGCACCCCGTCAAGCCGTCGGGCAGCCCCTGGGATGCGAACCCAGGGGCTGCCTGCTGCAAAGCGGCAGCTACTCCGGTCCGTATTTCCGCTCCTGCGGCAACTCCGCCCCGTCCTGCACGGCCTGCGCGATGCGGGTCGCCAGCGGGAAATCCACCGCCGCGTACCAGCCCTCCTCCAGCCCTCCCCCCGAGGCGCGGTACACGCAGAGGGCAGGGCCGAACGAGCAGGCGCCCAGGCAGCCACTCTCGGTGAGGCGAATGGTGCCGCCCGATTTGTAATAGGCGAGCGACTGCCGTTCCAGGTGGTTCCAGAGCGCCTTGTGCAGCAGCACCGAGCCCCGTGCCTGGCAGTTCTGGCCCTGGCAGACGAGCAGGTGGCCGTGGGTCTTGAAATATCTGGGGGGCATCAGTCCTCCGGCAGGATAACGGGGCGGTCCCCGTCGCGCAGCACGCGCACGCGCAGTCCGTAGGCGGCGTGCAGGTGCGCGGGCGTGAGGACCCCGGCGGGGGGGCCCTGCGCGAGCACCCGGCCCTCATGCAGCAGCACCAGGCAGTCAGCGCGGGCGGCGAGGTTCAGGTCGTGCAGCACGGCCACCACGCCCAGCCCCCCGGCGGCCTCGCAGCGGGCGTGCCGGATGATCTCCAGCCCGTAGGCGAGGTCGAGGTGGTTGGTCGGCTCGTCCAGCAGCAGGAAGCGCGGCTGCGCGGCCAGCGCCCGGGCGAGGCTGACCCGCTGGCGTTCGCCGCCCGAGAGTTCATGCACCCGCCGCTCGGCGAAGCGGGCGGTGTCGGTGCGCTCCAGGGCGCGGTCCACCGCCGCCTCGTCCTCCCCGGTCCAGGGGCGGCGGGGCA
>NZ_JASNGB010000322.1 GCF_030271215.1 Deinococcus rhizophilus
AGCGCGAGCGCCTCGCGTGCCCGCCCCTCGGCCTCGGCCCGCCGCGCCCCGCGCATCCGGGGACCGTAGGCGACGTTGCCCAGCACGCTCAGGTGCGGAAACAGGGCGTAGTCCTGAAAGACCAGCCCGACGTGCCGCGCTTCCGGGGGCAGGGGGGTCACGTCCCGCCCGCCGATCTCGACCCGTCCGGCGTCGGGGCGCTCCAGTCCGGCCACGCCGCGCAGCACTGTGCTCTTGCCGCAGCCGCTCGGGCCGAGCAGCGCCACGGTCTCGCCCGCCCCGACGGTCAGTGACACGTCCTCGGCGGCGACGGTGGAGCCGTAGCGTTTGGAGAGGCCGTGGAGGGTCAGTGCGGGATACACCCCGGCATTCTGGCTCACGTGACTTCCCCCTCCCCGCCGTCCAGCAGCGTGAAAGCTCCCGCCGCAAGAAAGAGCAGCACCGTCGCCAGCGCGCAGGCCTCGCCCAGATTGCGTTCGCCGGGACGGCCCAGGCGGTCGTACAGCCCCACGCTGAGGGTGGCCCACTCGGGCCGCGTCAGCACCAGCGTGGCCCCGAACTCGCCCAGCACCGTCGCCAGCGCGAGCGCCGCGCCGCCCCGCAGCGCCGGAAGCGTGAGCGGCAGCGTGACCGTGCGGTGCGCCGCCCACGTTCCGGCTCCCAGACTGCGGGCGGCCTCGGTCAACCGGGGCGGCAGCGCCCGCAACGCCGGAAGCACGCTGCGCGTGACCAGCGGAAAGCCCAGCAGCGTGTACGCCGCGATCAGAAGGGGCAGCGTGGCCGACAGCGCCGGGTACGCCAGCAGGTAGCCCACCGCCAGACTCACGGGCGACACCATCAGCGGCAGCAGCGACAGCAGATCGAGAAGGCGCGACCGCGCCCGCCACGCCCCCAACGCGTGCAGCCCACCCAGCAGCGTGGCCCCCGCCAGCGCCAACAGCCCGAAACGCAGCGTGTTGCCCACCAGCAGCGGCGTCTCCGGATCGGCGAGGATGCCCTGCCAGTAGGCCAGGGTCGGCCCCCCGGACCCCAGCAGCCCCCGCGCCACCACGGCCAGCAGCGGCCCGAAGCAGATCAAGGCCACCAGCGCCGCCAGACTCCACAGCCCCGCCGCTGCTCCGCCCCGCACTGGAGGCAGGCCGCTCGCGGGCACGCCCGTCCCGCCGCGCAGCAGCGCCACATACGCCCACGTCGCTCCCAGCGTCAGCGCGAGTTGCCCGGCGATCAGGGCACTCGCCTCCGACAGCCGGAACTGGTAGGCCGTCAGCGTGTAGATCTCGACCTCCAGCGTGGCGTAGCGTTCGCCCCCCAGCGCCAGCGGCAGCCCGAAACTCAGGGCCGAGTACAGGAACACCAGAATGAACCCTGCCGCGAGGCCGGGCAGCGCCAGCGGCAGCGCCACCGTCCGCGCCGCCTGCCAGCC
>NZ_JASNGB010000323.1 GCF_030271215.1 Deinococcus rhizophilus
CCGCGCCTCGCACCTGCCGTCGCAGCTCTCGGGCGGGGAGGCGCAGCGGGTGGCCGTCGCCCGCGCGCTGGCCAACGACCCCGATGTCCTGCTCGCGGACGAACCCACCGGCAACCTCGACACGCGCACGGGTGAGCGGGTGCTGGAGTTGCTCACCGCCCCCGCCCGCGAGGGCCGCACGGTCGTGCTGATCACCCATGACCGCGACGTGGCGGCGCTGGCCGACCACACCCTGCGGGTACGCGACGGGGTGGTCACGGCGGAGCAGGAGGGCGTGAGGGTGTAGGGCACCCACACGGGCAGGGGGCGAGGTGGACTCTTCCAGCCTCGCCCCCTTTTCTTCTGTTGCTTACTTCCTCTGTTTCCTTCTTGTTCCTTCTTGCTCTGTTTTCTTCTGTGGGCCTGCTTCTGTGGGCGTGGGCGCCGCTACGGGTCCCGAACCGTCACGCGGGCATCCCGCAGCCACAGCACGCGGCCCCGGGGGTCTTCCAGGCTGACCACGACCTGCACGCCCTCGCCTGCTTTCAGTCGGCCCGCCGCCCCACTGCCGCTGGACTGAAGACAGGGGCGCTCGCCGCACCCCTGGCGGCTGCCCCGTGCGGCGGGAGCCGACCACACCCCCTCGCGGGTCACGACATGCACGCCCGTCACCGCGAGGGGAGGCAGCGCCTCGGCGCCGCGCGGCCCCTGCACCCGCACGCGCACCCGCAGCGTCTCGCCGCTCAGCTGCGGCGCGGCCTCGACCTTCAGCCGCTGGGTGCCCAGTTGCAGCGACGTCGGAGCTCCCAGCAGGTCCCCCGTGGTGGGGGCCGGGGGCATGCCCAGCGTGCCGCAGGCGGTCAGCACAGCCAGGGCAGGAGCCAGGAACCACGCACGCGTCATGAGCCCATCTTAACGCAGCGTGGGTCCCGGCGGGGTGAGCTGTGTCCCTCTCTCCCGGAGCGGCGTCGGCGAGCGGTCGGTGCCAGAGGGGGCAGGGAGGGAGAGCACTTCACCCCCACCGCACCACTCTCCGGTTCATCAAGTCTCTACCAGGCGAGGTCCGGCGCCGTGACCACCGCGTCGGCGGCCTGGTCGGTCAGCAGGGTGTAGGTCACCGTGTACGTTCCCGGAATCACCCGCGCGAGCAGGATGCTGTCGCCCTCGGCGCGGGCATTCACCCCCGCGAGGCTGGGGCCCTGCACGGTGAGCGGCCCGCGCACCGCCGCCGCGCCGCTGGCCGCGACCGGGAGGGGGTCGGTCAGGCGCACGTTTTCCAGGGTACGGTCCACCGTCAGGGTCAGGGTGACGGCGTAGCCCTGGGGGGCGGCCTCCACGCTCTTGGCGAGGGTGGCCCGGCCGCCGCCCTGCACGGCGCGGGTCACGTTGGCCCCGCCGGGGTTGCGGACGCG
>NZ_JASNGB010000324.1 GCF_030271215.1 Deinococcus rhizophilus
GCACGCACTTCTCGCCCTCTCGACCTAAACTGCAAGATGTCAGTTTAGCTTTCCGTCTCCAGTTGCCGCCGGTGGTGGCCGACGTGATAGGCCGCCATCCGCAGCCAGTCGAGCGCCGTCAGGTCACCCATGAAGGGATGGAAGAAGGTCCGCTCCGGGGCGTCCCCGGCCCGTTCCGCCAGCGTCAGCAACTGCTCCCGCACCGCCGCGTGTCGCCCCGCGAGTGCGTCCCAGGGTTGATCCGGGCCGGGGCGGGTGCCTTCCGGGGCCTGGCGTTTGCCGCCGACCTCCACCCCGGGGTCACGGGGTGCGGCCCGCAGCGGGCGGTCGGAGGCGAGCAGCCCGGCGATCCGGGCGCTGCTCTCGTTGACGAGGATGACGTGCTCGGCCTCCTGCGCGGCGGTCCACTCGCGGCCGGGCAGACGCTCGTGCCAGCGGTCCTGTGACCGGGTGACGGCGGCCTCGAAGGCGTCCAGCTCGCGCTTGAGCCGGGCGGCCACCTCGTCCCCGGTCGTGCCCAGGCGGCGCAGCATGGCGGCGGCCTGCGCCCAGTCCTCTTGTGGTTGGGTCATGCCGCAGTCTAGGGCACCTGTCAAAAAGCAGGTTTGTTCCTGGCCGGGCGGACCTGCACAGCCGCGCAGGAGAGGATGAAACCGTGGGGGGTGCCCTTTCTCCCACGGCGCCATTCGGACAGATGCTCCGGGGCGGGCATGGCCCCCGGCTACAGCGACGCCCGCAAGATGGCCTCCAGATCAGCCCCGCTCGGCGTGCGGGGGGCGACGGCCAGCAGCCGCTGCTGTTTGAGGGCTCCCTCCACCAGCGCGGGCAGGTCGGCCTCGCCGTAGCCCAGTTCGCGCAGGGTGGTGGGGGCGCCCACGTCGCGCATCAGGTCTGAAAGGGCGTTCGGCAGGGCGTCCTCGTCGTCCGGGGCGTACTCGCGCCCGGTCAGCAGGGAAGCGGCGCGAACATGCTTGGCCGGGTCCGCTGCGAAGGTGAAGCGGAAGGCGGCGGGCGCGGTCACGATCACGCTGTAGCCGTGCGGCACGAAGGCGTGGTCCTGCGGGTACCCGGCGGCCCGGTAGCTGTGCCGCAGCCCCGCGACCGGATAGGCGCAGGCGTGCGGGATATGCACCCCCGCCGACCCGAAGCCCACCCCGGCCATCGTCGCGGAAAGCATCATGAAGCCTCTGGCCTCCAGATCATCGGGACCGGCCACCGCCCGGCGCAGGTACTCGCCGCCGAAGCGCAGGGCCTGGGCCGACCACACGTCCGCGACCGGGTTGCTGCCCTGGTAGGGGGGCCGGGCGGCGGGCGACCCAGGCCGGGGCCGCGAGGTGTAGGGGCGGCTCAGCAGGCTCTCGGCGGCGTGGCAGAC
>NZ_JASNGB010000325.1 GCF_030271215.1 Deinococcus rhizophilus
GCCAGCAGGGAGGGCCACAGGGGGGCGCGGCGAGCGGTCGGAGTCATCGCAGCCCGGTGGCGGGCCAGGAAGCGGTCGGCGGCCCCGGCGTCGGCGGGCGTCTCGGCGCGGGCCTGGGCGAAGAGGAGGTCGAGGTCGTCGTCGGTCATGGTGGGGGCTCCAGTTCTGCGGGTCATCCAGTTCTCGCGGGTCATGGGGTCACGCCCACGGCGCTCAGCAGCCCGCGCAGGGCGGCGCGGCCCCGGCTGATTCGGCTCTTCACAGTGCCCAGCTCCACGCCCAGCACCCCGGCGATCTCGGCGTAGTCCAGCCCGCCGAGTTCGCGCAGGGTCACGGCGTCGCGCTGCTCGGGCGGCAAGCGCGACAGTGCCCAGGCGAGGCGGGCGCGGAGGTCGGCCTGCTCGCCCGCGCGGGCGGGGCTGTGACGCGAGGTGGGCTCGGGAACCTCGTCGAGCGGCAGGCTGGCGCGGGCGGCGAGCGCCTTGTGGCAGGCGTTGAGGGTGACCCGGTGCAGCCAGGTCGTGAACAGCGCCTCGGCGCGGAAGCCAGACAGATTGCGGTAGACACTCATCCAGACCTCCTGCAGCACGTCGTCGGCGCTGCCCGGTCCCACCATCCCCGAGGCGAGGCGGTGCAGCCGGGGCGAATGCCGCCGCACGAGCAGCTCGAACGCCGCCTCCCGCTGCTCACCCGGATGGGCGGCGAGGGGCACGAGCTGCTCGTCGGGGAGGGAATTCAAGGCCACCTCACAGGGTAGGAGGCGCGGAAGCCCCGAAAAGTTCCTGCACCGGGAAGGCAGGGGGTTTGCGCCCCTTGAATCTTTATTTTTGGTATGCCTAAACTTGGGCATGACCGCCCGCCCCCTCTCCCCTTCCGCCGAGGACTACCTCAAGCACCTGTATGTGCTGGGGCAAGGCGGCAAGGTCAATACGCAGGCCCTGGCCGACGCGCTGGGGGTGGTGCCCGCGAGTGCCACCGGAATGCTCCGCAAGCTGAATGAACAGGGCCTCGTCGCGCACGCGCCGTACCAGGGCGCCCGCCTGACCGCCGAGGGCGAGCAGGTGGCGCTGGAGGTGCTGCGGCACCACCGGCTGCTGGAACTTTTCCTGCACCGGGCGCTGGGCGTGCCGCTCGACGAGGTCCACGAGGAGGCCGAGCGGCTGGAACACGCGCTGTCCGAACGGCTCGAGGCCCGCATCGCCGCGTGGCTGGGCGACCCCACCCACGACCCGCACGGCGACCCGATTCCCACCGTGCGGGGCGAGGTGCCCGCCCGCGCCGAGCGGCGGCTGACCCAGCTTGCCCCGGAGGAGACGGCGACCGTGGCCCGCGTGCCCGACGGCGACCCGGC
>NZ_JASNGB010000326.1 GCF_030271215.1 Deinococcus rhizophilus
CCCCGCGCCGCGACCCTGACCGCGCCGGACGGTCCCCCGGTCTTCGTGGACGTGAACAGCCCCCCGCCCGAACTCGTGATCTACGGGGCGGGGCACGACGCCGTGCCGCTGGCCGCGCAGGCGCACGCGCTGGGCTACACGGTGCGGGTCGTGGACCCCCGGCCCGCCTTCCTGACGCCGGGGAGATTCCCGGGGGCGACCCTGCATGACCTCGCCCCGCAGGAGCTGGGGGGCTTCACGCCCGGCGAGCGGGCGCACCTGATCGTGATGAACCACCACCTCGACCGCGACCGGGTCTGCCTCGCGCACGCGCTGGGCTCGGGGGCCGGGTACGTGGGCGTGCTGGGGCCGCGCTCGCGGGCCGAGGACCTGCTGCGGGAGCTGGAGGCCGAAGGGGTCACCTTCACCCCCGAGCAGCTCGCCCAGCTGCGCTCGCCCGTGGGCCTGCGCCTGGGCGCCGAGGCCCCGGAGGAGGTCGCCCTGAGCATCCTGGGCGAGCTGATGGCGTGGCGGCGGGGGTACGACGGGGGCTTTCTGAGCGGGCACGCGGGCCGCATCCACGACGCGCCCACGCACGCGGCGGCCCCCCGAACCTGAACGGACGCCACAACCGCCCCCGCCCGCTTTGTCCTACCCTGTCCCCCATGACGCCTCCCCCCGCCTCCCCGGTCCGGCCCCTGTGGGTGGCGCTGGGCTTCGTGCTGACGGGCCTGGGGTTCCTGGGGCTGCTGCTGCCGGGGCTGCCGGGCACGGTGTGGTTCATTCTGGCCGCCGCCTGTTTCGCGCGGGGCAATCCCAAGTGGGAGGCGTGGCTGCTCTCGCAGCCGGTGGTGGGTGAGCTGGTGCGCGACTACCGCGAGGGCCGGGGGATGCCGCTGCGGGCCAAGTGGCTCGCCTGCACCTGCATCGCGCTGGCGGTGGGCTTCAGTGTGATGCGGATTCCGGTCGTGGCCGGGCAGGTGGCCTGGGCGCTGGTGGGGCTGGCGGGCATCCTCTACATCACCCTGCGCGTCCCCACCCGGCGGGCATGAGGCGCTGGCTGCTGGCCGGAGGCCTGGCGCTGGGAGCGGTTCTCACCGCCCTGCGGACCCGGCACCACGAGCGGCGGTATCCCCCACACGGGCGGGTGCTGGACCTCGCGGAGGGTCCTACCCACGTCATCGAGGGTGGGGCAGGTGAGGCTCCCCCCGTCGTCCTGATTCACGGCAGCGACGGGGTGGCGCTGGACTGGCCCGTCTCGCCGCTGTGGGACGCGCTGGCCGGGCACGCCCATCTGATCGCCCCCGACCGCCCCGGCCACGGCCACACGCCCGCCCGCCCCGGCACGCCCGTGACC
>NZ_JASNGB010000327.1 GCF_030271215.1 Deinococcus rhizophilus
CCCATGGTCACCTGGGCGGCACCCTCGCGGCCCTCCTCCGCCAGTTCGGCGGCGGCGTGGGTGAGGTCGGCGGCCCTGTGCGCGACGGCGCTCGCGGCCGTTCCGGCAGCCTCCTGCACGGTTTCGAGCAGGCTGTGGGCGCGGACCGGGGCCTCCTCGCGCAGGGTCTGCACCGCCTCGCTTCCCCTGTGGGCGGCGACCTGCGCGACGTGCGAGGCATGCTCGGCGGCGCCAGCGAGCGCGGGCTTGACCGTCTCTTCCAGGGTGTGCCCGGCGGCGTCTACGAGGTGGCGCGTGCCGCCCAGCACCCGGCGGCGAGCGGTGTCGTTGGCGGCGAGGTAGGCCAGGCCGCCCGCCAGGATCAGGGGCGTCAGGTTGATCCGGATGGTGGTGCCCCGTCCCGAGTCCTTGCGGCCCGCGTCCGTGTAGGCAGTGTCCTTGTTCATGAAAACTCCTTTCAGCGTCCGGGCCATCCCCGGGGGTGGGGACGGCCGCACGGAAGGCCTCGCGGCCCATTGTCGGTGCCGCGCCGGGGGGGAGTGTGGGGCGAACGTAACGCGGGTTTCATGTTCGGCCCGGCGCCGGGGCAGGCCCCCCGCGCTTGGGCAACCGGGTCGCACTCTGCCCCTGGCCCCAGGCTCTAGACTCGGGGGCGTGATCCGGTTCCCGTCCAATCCGTTCTCTGCCCGGACCACCGCCGGGCCGGTGACTCCTCTCCCGGCGACCGCCACCCTTCTTCCCGCCCTGCTGGGGCCGCACAGGTGCGCCGCCAGGCCGGAACTCGGATGACCCGCAAGGCCCGCGCCCCCCAGGGTGCTCCCGCGCCCGCCGCGCGGGAGGCGGCGGCTCCCTCCCCTGCCCCACCATCTCTGGCCGCGCCGCTATTGGGCCGCCTGGAGGTGCGGCACCTCGCCACCATCCGCGACCTCTCGCTGGAGCTGCGCCCCGGTTTTTCCGCCTTTACCGGCGAGACGGGCGCGGGCAAGAGCATCATCGTGGACGCGCTGGGGCTGCTGCTGGGCACCCGCGCGAATGCGGACCTGATCCGCACGGGCGAGGAGAGCCTGCTGGTGTCGGGCTTCTGGGAGGAGGGCGGGGACGAGCTCAGCGCCAGCCGCCGGGTGACCGCCGGGGGGCGCGGCACTGCCCGGCTGGACGGCGAACCCGTCAGCGTGCGTGAACTGGGCGAGTGGTCGGCTGGGCGGCTGACGATCCACTGGCAGCACAGCGCGGTGACGCTGCTCAGCCCGGCGCGGCAGCGGGCGCTGCTCGACCGGCAGGTGCCCGGCGAGGCGGCAGCCTA
>NZ_JASNGB010000328.1 GCF_030271215.1 Deinococcus rhizophilus
CCTCGCCGCCCGGAACCAGGCGGGGTACATGAGCAGCCGCGCCGGGGTCACGCACGCGGGAGCCGGGGGCACCACCCCGCGCGTCCGGGCGGCCAGCGTGGGGGTGCAGGCGGTCAGCGTGACCGAGATCATCTACATGGGAGATAGCCCGCAATCGGCGCTGAACTGGTGGCTGGCCTCGCCGCTGCACTGCGCGATCCTGACCGACGCCCGCTACACCCACGCGGGGGCGGCCGTGGTGCAGGGGGCGCGGGGGACGGCCTATGTGGTGGTGCTGAGCAGCCAGCCGAGGTAGGCCGCCCGACTGCGCTTTACCGCGCCGTCCACCCCAGGTCGAGGTCCAGCACCGCGCCCGTCATGCCCCAGGCGGCGGGGCTGACCACGTAACTGGCGAGGGCCGCGATGTCCTCCGGCTCCAGCAGCCGCTTGATGGCGGCGGGTTCCAGCATCACCTTCTGCTCGACTTCCTCGGGGCTGAGGCCGCGCGTGCGGGCCTGGTCCGCGATCTGGCCCTCCACCAGCGGCGTGCGGACGTAGCCGGGACAGATCGCGTTCACGGTGAGGCCCTGCTCGCCCGCCTCCAGCGCTGCCGTGCGCGTGAAGCCGATCACGCCGTGCTTGGCGCTGATATATGCACTCTTGTAGGGGCTGGCGACATGCCCGTGGATGCTCGCCACGTTCACGATGCGGCCCTGCCCCGAGCGCGTGAGGTGCCCCCAGGCGTACTTGCTGAGCAGGAAGGGGGCGGTCAGCATCACGTGCAGCATGGTGTCCCAGGTGTCTTCCGGAAAGTCGGGGATGGGGTCGATGTGCTGAAAGCCCGCGTTGTTCACCAGCACGTCGAGGCCGCCGAGCGCCGAGACCGTCTCGTCCACGGCGCGGCGGCAGTCGGCCCGGCGGGAGAGGTCGGCCCCGACGAAGGTCAGGCCGCGTTCCTGCGCCACCTCCCGTGCCTGCGGGCGGTCGAGGTCGAGGACGGCCACCTTCAGGCCGTCCCCCTGAAGCCGCCGGGCGATGGCGAGGCCGATGCCGCTGGTGCCGCCCGTGACGAGGGCGGCGCGGGATTCCTGGGAGGTCATGCGGGAAGTGTAGTGAGGGGGCGTCACGGGAGCGTTGCAGCCGCCAGCCGTCAGCGCCGCGAGGAGCTTCTGCTCAGGCCTCCCCCGGCTGGCGGCTGGCCGCTGGCCGCTGGCTGCCCCCGTCCTGCCCCGTCAGCGCCCGGTGCAGCGCTGCCGTCTCGGGCAGGGGCGTCAGGCCCAGC
>NZ_JASNGB010000329.1 GCF_030271215.1 Deinococcus rhizophilus
ACTGGCCCCCGTAGCCTGCTCCCCAAAACTTTCCGGATAGGCTCTAAGTTGCCAGAACCCTGCCGACTAACCGTCAACGCCCACGGGAACGCCGCCCGCAACATCATGCGCCTCGGCCGGGAGAAAGCCCAGCGCCGGGGCACCGCCGTCTGAGTCCAGTCGTGTCAGTCCTCAGGCGTCACCACGATCCGGCTCACGTCCTCACCGAGCCGCACGAAGTGCTTCGCGTTCAGGGTGACCAGCGCCCCGGCCCCTGAGCGCAGCGCCGCCTGCGCGATCAGGGTGTCGTACACCGCGCCGCCCTGCAGCCCGAGATCCTGGCAACGGGTGACCGCGGCCAGGTAGTCGCCCGCCTCCAGGGGCAGCACCGTCCAGGTCTCGGCAAGGCGCGCCAGGACCTGTCGGACCTGGGCGGGCGAGTAGCGGAGCTTCGGGTGGCCCGTCAGCACGGCGTAGGTCTCGGCGAGGCTATGGGCGCACAGCGCTGGCTGCCTTGCCGCCTGGATCTGCTCGTCGGCCCAGGTGAATCGCGGGTGCGCCCTGGCGTGCGCGGCGACGATCGCGCTGGTGTCGAAGACCGTCACCACTCGCCCATGACCTCACTGAGCCGCTCGTCCCGCAGGTCTTCGACAGGGTCGCCGGTGATGGTGTGCTGCGCGTCGAGGATGAGTCGGCCACGGTGCTCCACGACCTGAGCGGGGCGAGCGGTGGGGCGCAGGTGCAGCGCACCGCCTTCAACTTCGACCTCCAGGTGTTCGCCAGCCCTGAGGGCCAGGGCTTCGCGGATGGCTTTCGGGATCAGCACCCGGCCAAAGCGATCAATTTCCAGGTGCAACGTCATACTTGGCATTTTAGACTATTTTTTGCCAAAATTGATGAACGGTACGGTTTCGGGAGCTCTGGGGCCGGTCATACCGTGCCTGCCAGCATGACTGGGCGTAGTCTGGTCCAAAAGCCGGACGGGTTCAGGGCACGACCCGGCTCAGGTTGGCACCCACGGGTTGGTACCGGCGGTGGGGCGCTGTGGCGCAGGGATGCCGCCTGTGGGAGACGGGTTCTGGCAACTTAACGCTGAGGTTCTGGCAACTTAACCTGAGTGACGCCGGAGTAGCGCAGCAGGTGGCTTGAGAATCAAGCCACCTGCTGCATCGCCTTTCGCAAGCGGAGAAGAGCTGCGGATTGATGGCTTTGGAGTGAACCCAATCGGGCGGACCGCGGGGCAAGTCACGTCTG
>NZ_JASNGB010000033.1 GCF_030271215.1 Deinococcus rhizophilus
GGGTGGCTCACGCGGGCGGCGAGGTCGGCGGCGAGGCGGCGGCCCCGCGCCTGGGCGAGCGGCACGGTTTCGGTGCCTGGCGTGGGCAGCAGCGCCGCCAACCGTGCACGCGCTTCCGGGACGCTGACATGCATGGGAAAATCCAGCCGGACGGGGGCGGGGTCCTGGGAGGTCATGGCGGCAGCATAGGCGGGCGGCATGGGCCGGGGCCGGGGGCCAGGGGGTAGACTCCTGGGGCAAGTCTGCCGACTCTTTCCACATTCACCGAACGGAGAACCCCATGAACATCACCCAGGACAAGGTTGTCGAGATCGACTACGTGCTCAAGGTCGAGGGCGAGGTCGTCGATGCCAGCGAGCAGGGCGAGCCGCTGACCTACCTGCACGGCCACAACAACATCATCCCCGGTCTGGAGCGGGCGCTGGAAGGCAAGCGCTCCGGCGACAGCCTCCACGTCACCGTGCAGCCCGAGGACGGCTACGGTGCCCGCGACGAGGACAACGTCGAGGTGCTTGACCGCGAGGACTTCGACGACGACATCGAGGTCGACGCGACCTACTACGCGCAGGCCGAGGACGGCTCCGTGCTGCCCTTCACCGTCCTGTCGGTCGACGGCGACACGGTGCGGGTGGACTTCAACGCGCCCCTCGCGGGCAAGGTGCTCGACTTCGACGTGACCGTCCGCGCCGTTCGCGACGCCACCGCCGAGGAGCTGGAGCACGGCCACGCCCACACGCCGGGGATGCACGACGAGGAGTGAGCGCTTGGCGCTTGGCCGTCAGCTTCCAGCAACAAAGAACGCTCCAGCTTCAGGCCGGAGCGTTCTTTGTTGCGCTGAGCGCTGAGGGCTGACCGCTCCCCTACACCCTCGCCGCCGCCCGTCCCGCCAGCACGTCCACCAGATGCGCCCGGTACTCGGGGCTGGCGAAGCGGTCGCCCAGCAGGTTCGCGGCGTCCACCAGCCCCTCCCCGGCGGGCTGTCCCGCGTTCAGGCGCTCTTCGAGGAGGGGCAGGCGCTCGGCCCTCTCCCCCGCCCCGGTGTAGGCGGCCCGAATCTCGCCGTCCGCGTGCCTGACGACGGCGACTCCGGCGATCGCGTAGTGGCTGGCCGGATGCTTGAACTTCTCGTAGGCGCTCCCGCGCACGCTGGCCGGGATGCGGATGTGGGTCAGCAGTTCGCCGAGCCCCACCGCGCTCTCGAACATGCCCACGAACATCTCGTCGGCGGGCACGGTGCGCTCACCGCCGGGGCCACGAATGACGAACTCCACGCCGAGGGCCAGGGCCGCTGCCGGATAGTCCGCGCTGGGATCGGCGTGCGCGAGCGAGCCGCCGATGGTGCCCCGGTTGCGGACCATCGGGTCCCCGACCTCGTGGGCGACCTCGGGAAAGAGGGGCAGCTCGGAGCGCAGGACCTGCGCGTGGGTGGTCATCGCGCCCACCACGAACACGTCGCCCTCGCGCCGGATGCCCCGCAGCTCCTCTAGCCCGAATACGTCGAGCAGCGCGGGCGGTTGGGCCAGCCGCAGCCGCATGGCGGGCAGGAGCGAGTGCCCTCCCGCGATCACCTTGAGGTCCGGATTCTCGGCCATCATCGCCAGGGCTTCCTGCACGCTGCTGGCGCGGTGGTAGTCGAAATTGGCTGGGTACATGGGTTCCCTCCGGGATGGGGGTCAGTGGTGAGTGGAAAGTGGTCGATGGGAACTTGAGCGAGTGCATCCGCTTTTGCGGCACTTTCTCTGTTCAGGCTCTGTTCAGGACGGCCCACTCACGGCTCTTTTCAGTCGTCTGCCGCCTGCCCCAGTCCCGCGCCCCGCGCGTCCCGGATCGCCCGCCAGACCTTCTCGGAGGTGTAGGGCATGTCCAGATGCGGGATGCGGCACTCGTGCCACAGGGCGTCCATCACGGCGTTGGCGACGGCGGCACTGCTGGCGATGGTGCCCGACTCGCCGATTCCCTTGACCCCGAGGGGATTGTGGGGACTCGGCGTGACGGTGTGCCCCGTCTCGAAGGAGGGCAGGTCGTCGGCACGCGGCACCGCGTATTCCATGAAGGTCCCGGCCAGGAAGTTGCCCTCGTCGTCGTAGGCGGCGTCCTCCCAGAGCGCCTGCCCCGCTCCCTGCGCGATGCCGCCGTGAACCTGCCCTTCCACGATCAGCGGGTTGATCAGGGGGCCGCAGTCGTCCACGCAGCCGTAGTTGCGAAGTTTGACGTGCCCGGTGTCGGTGTCGATCTCGACCACCGCGATATGGGTGCCGAAGGGGTACACGAAGTTCTTGGGGTCGTAAAAGGCGGTCGCCTCCAGCCCCGGCTCCAGCCCCTCGGGCAGGTTGTGCGCGAGGTGCGCCATCAGCGCCACGTCGAAAAAGGTCTTCTGCTGGCCCGGAGCGCCCTTGACCCGGAACACCCCCTCCGCGTGCTCCACGTCCTCCTCGGAGGCTTCGAGGAGGTGCGCGGCGATCTTTTTCGCCTTGGCGGTGATCTTTTGCAGGGCGACCTTCAGCGCACTGCCGCCCACCGCCGCACTGCGCGAGCCGTAGGTGCCCCAGCCGTAGGGCATCCGGCCCGTGTCGCCGTGGATCAGGTCGATGTCCTCGATGGGAATCTGGAGTTCGTCGGCGGCAATCTGCGGGAAAGCCGTCTCGTGGCCCTGGCCGTGGCTGTGCGACCCGGTGTACAGCTCGACCTTGCCGGTCGGGTGAACGCGCACCAGCGAGCTTTCCCACTGCCCCGCCTGTGCCCCGAGTTGCCCGACCAGCGCGGACGGCGCCAGCCCGCAGGCCTCCACGTAGGAGATCACCCCGATGCCCAGGATCTTGCCCGTGCCCTTCATCCGCTCCTGCTCGGCGCGGAGGTCGGGGTACTTCATCATGTCGAGCGCCATATCCAGCGCGGGCTCATAGTTCCCCGAGTCGTAGACCAGCGCGACGGGCGTCTGGTAGGGAAACTCGTCAGGCTGGAT
This sequence comes from Deinococcus rhizophilus, assembly GCF_030271215.1. Classification (GTDB taxonomy): domain Bacteria; phylum Deinococcota; class Deinococci; order Deinococcales; family Deinococcaceae; genus Deinococcus; species Deinococcus rhizophilus. Next base: position 2,963 of record NZ_JASNGB010000033.1, read on the forward strand.
GAAGTTGATGCGCCGGAACTCGGCCGGGTCCATTCCCAGCTCGTGCGCCATCACGTCCACGACGCGCTCGACAAGGTAGGTGGCCTCGGGTCGGCCCGCGCCCCGGTAGGCGTCCACCGGGACGGTGTTGGTGACCACGCCCGTCACCTTCGCGTGAACGGCGGGGAACTTGTACACGCCGTTCAGCAGCGTGCCGTACAGGTAGGTCGGCACGGCGGGCGCGAAGAGGGTGAGGTACGCGCCGAGGTTGGCGACCGTGTTCACGCGCAGCCCCAGCATCCGGCCCTCGGCGTCCACGGCAAGTTCAGCTTCCGACTCGTGGTCGCGGCCCTGCATGTCGGACACGAAGCTCTCGGAGCGGCGGGCGGCCCACTTGACCGGCTTGCCCAGCAGCCGGGCGGCCAGCAGCACGATCACTTCCTCCTGATACTGGAAGATCTTGGAACCGAAGCCCCCGCCCACGTCCGGGCTGATGACCCGCAGCTTGTGCTCGGGAATGTTCAGCACGAAGGCCGCCAGGATCAGTCGGTGGATATGCGGATTCTGCGAGGTGGTGTACAGCAGGTATTCCCCGCTGGCGGGCGAGAACTGCGCCAGGGAAGCCCGTGGCTCGATGGCGTTGGGCACCAGGCGGTGGTTGCGCAGGTTGACCTTCACCGTCTTGTGCGCCCGGCCAAACGCCTCGTTCAGCGCCGCCTCGTCCCCGATCTCCCAGCGAAAGGCCACGTTGCCCGGCACGTCGTCGTGGACCTGGGGGGCACCGTCCTCCAGCGCCGCGCTGCCCAGCGCCACCGAGGGCAGGGCCTCGTAGTCCACCGCGAGCATCGCCGCCGCGTCCTCGGCCTGCGCCCGTGTGTCGGCCACCACGACCGCCACGATGTCGCCCACGTGGTTGACCTCGCCCTGCGCCACCGCGTGGTGCGGGGGCACCTTCAGCTCGGGCAGCAGCCAGCCCACCGGGATAGGCCCCGTGCCCGCCGCCGCCACGTCCTCGCCGGTCAGGACGGCGTGCACGCCGGGCATGTCCTCCACGCTGCTCTTGTCGATCCCGGTGATCCGGGCGTGCGCGTAGGGACTGCGGACCATCGCCGCGTGCAGCATCCCGTGCAACACGAAGTCGTCGGTGTACTGCCCGGCCCCGGTGATAAAGCGTGGGTCTTCCTTGCGCTTGAGGGCCTGGCCCATGTACTTGTCGGTTCGGTCGGTCATGTTTCCCTCCGGGAAGGCGTGTGGCCTGCGGCGAGTGGCCCGTGGAGAGGAGGCCCGGTGTTCTCCACACGCCATAAGCCACGGGCCACAGGCTCTCAGTCAGGCTTTCAGTCGTCTGCCGCCTGCCCCGCTTGCCGCTCCCGCATCGCCGCCGCCGCGTGCTGCACGGCGAAGACGATGTTGTGGTAGCCGGTGCAGCGGCAGTAGTTGCCCTCGAGGTGGTGGCGGATCGTCTCCTCGCTGGGGTCGGGGTCGTGCCGCAGGAGTTCGGCGGCGCTCATGATCATGCCGGGGGTGCAAAAGCCGCACTGGAGGCCGTGCTTCTCCCAGAAGCCGGTTTGGAGGGGGTGCAGTTCGGCGGCGGTGCCGATTCCCTCGATGGTGGTGACCTCCATTCCGCCCGCCTGCACCGCGAGGACCGTGCAGCTTTTGACGGCCTCGCCGTTCAGGTGGACGGTGCAGGCCCCGCACTGGCTGGTGTCGCAGCCGACGTGGGTGCCGGTCAGGCCCAGGTCCTCGCGCAGAAAATGCACCAGCAGCGTGCGGGGTTCCACGTCGCGGGTGTGGGCCTTGCCGTTGACCGTCACGGTGACGTTCATGGCCGCCTCCTGGCGCGGGGAGCAAGAGGGAAAGACGGGGAGCGTTCCAGCATGGTCGACCTCCGGGTGGGGGGTGAGCGGGCGGGACAGGCAGGGACCGGGTTGTGTGTACCTGCCTATTCAAGCATGAACGCCGCCCGCCTGCGCCCGGATGCGTCCGGGGTGCCCCTGCCCCGCTCTAGACCTGGTGTTCCCGGTGACAGACCCTGTTGGTGTAGGGTGTACGCTGTTATCACGACCGGGGCAGACCCCCCGGCGGCTTTTTGTGGGTGTACCCTGCCCCGGAGCCAACTCGTGAATTTCTTCACTGGAGAGTGTGCATGAAGACCCTGATCCTCGGTGCTGGCTACGCGGGCCTCGCGGTGGCCACCAAGCTCAAGCCCATGCCGGGCCACGAAGCCCTGCTGGTTGAACAGAACCCCTTCCATACCTTTGAAACCCGGCTGCACGAGGCCGCGGCCCACAACACCCGCGTGACCCTGCCTATCGAGCCGCTGCTGCGCGGCACGGGCGTGACCTTCGAGCAGGCCTCGGTCGAGGATGTGGACATCGACGCCCGCGAGGTCACCCTCAAAGACGGGCGCGTGCTGACCTACGACACGCTGGTCGTGGGCCTGGGGTCGGTCACGAACTTCTACCGCATTCCGGGACTGGCCGAGCACGCCTCCGAGCTCAAGCAGCTCAGCGACGCCGACGAGATCTACGGTTTTGTCAATCAGGTCTACTCGGGCGAGTACCAGGGCAACCGCGACATCGTGGTGGGCGGCGCGGGCCTGACGGGCGTCGAACTGGTCACCGAGCTCGCGCAGCGGGCCGAGGTGCTGTCCAAGGCGCGGGGATTGCCCCCCTTCCGCATCTACCTCGTGGAGGCGGGTCCCAAGATCCTGCCGATCCTCGACGAGCCCCTGCGCCAGAAGGCCGAGCGCGTGCTGCGCGAGTACGGCATCGAGATTCTGGTCGGACACCGCATCATGGGCGCGACCGAGAGCAGCGTCACCGTGCAGACGCAAGGCGGTGAGCAGAAGGTGATCGAGGCGGGCAAGATCATCTGGACGGGCGGCATCCAGGCCCGCGACATCGTGAAGGGCGAGCGGCTGGAAAAGGGTCCCGGCGGGCGCATCGCCGTGGACGAGTTCCTGCGGGCCAAGAACTACCCCGACGTGTTCGTGGTCGGCGACATGGGACTCGCGCTGAACCAGGAAGGCAAGCCGGTGCCCACCACCGCGCAGCACGCCGGGCAGCAGGGCCGCCTGACGGGCAAGAACATCCTGCACCTGGTGCGCGGCGACGCGCTGGAGCCCTACGAGCCGACTACCCTGGGCGAGTTCGTGTCCCTCGGCGGCCTGATGGCGGTGGGCTGGATGAAGCTGCCCTGGAACCAGAAGCTCGCCATCACGGGCGGCATCGCCCACGTGATGAAAAAGGCCAGCGAGTGGCGCTGGCGGGCCAGCATCGACTGATCGGCGTGGGGTCGAGAGGTCGAGAAGTCGGGGGGGCTGCCTGCGGGTGGCCCCCTCCCCTTTGGGGGTGGCAGCGGGCGGGAAAGGCCCCTCTGTCAGACCTCTGCACGAAGACCCCCTCTACACTGCCCCGCATGGTGCGCGGTGATCTGGCGGTCTTTGGGTTCCTGCCCGTGATGCAGATGCTGCTGTCGAGCGGTCGCCGGGGGCGGCTGAGCGTGGCGCACGCACGGGGCGGCGAGGTGTGGGTCGAGCCGGGCGAACTGGTGCACGCCCGCTCCGGGGGGCTGACCGGGGAGGGTGCCCTGCAGGTCCTGAGCACCCTGGACGCGGGGCACTTTACCTTTGCACCCGACGTGCCCGCCGCCGAGCACACGCTCTCGCTGCGGCGCGAGGCCGCCCTGCGCCGCTTGATCGAGGAATCGGACGCCTGGGGGCCGCTGCTGCACGTCTTTTCCGACTGGAGCCGACCGCTGCGCTTCACCGACCGCTGGACCGATGCCCAGCCTGTCACCCGCTCGCAGTACGCGGCCCTGAGCCTCGTGCCCGAGGGCCTGCCGCTGCGAACCATGCTCGACCGCTGCGGCCTGCCTCCCCGGAACGCCCTGGAGACCATTCACCCGTTCGTGACGGCGGGGCTGGTCGAGGTGGCAGGTTAGACCCGGACCTCGCCCAGCGCGGAGAGCGGCACCGTTCCCCGGTACAGCACGTGGGGCACGTCCGACCAGAGGATCAGCGGGGCCTGCGTCGGGAGGGTCCGCAGCCGTGCCAGGGTTGCGGCAGGCGGCTTGCTGACCCGCGCCAGCGTGGGGGCGTCGTAGGGGCCGTAGTCCTCCGGGACGGGCGGGATGTAGCGTCCATCCGGCCAGGGGCGCACCCGCTTCACGCACGCCCACGCCGGGTTCAGCGCATCCGCCCGCAGGGTCCAGAAGCGGAGCGGAGGCACCTCACGGCCCGACGCCCGGACAGCCTCCAGCAGCGGGCCAGGATGAACGGGCGAGAAGAACAGCACGTCGCCCCAGCCGCAGCCCAGAGGGAGCACCCGTTCGGCGGCCAGTTCCTCGCGGCCCGCGTATTTGGCGGCCTCGCGGGTATACACGTCGGGGTAGGTGTCGCGCAGGGCGCTCAGCGGCAGCAACCTGTCGCCGCGCACGTCTCGCACCGCCCGGTGGTAGAGCGTGAATTCGCTTAAAGCTGGCATCGCCCCAGGGTGACCGCCCCGCGTCTCCCCCACCATTCGCCAGGAGGCGGATTGAAACCCGCCCGCCCGCGCCCGAGACTCCCCGAGCAGTGACCGGGAGGAGTACCCGGCAGGAGCGCACCCACAGAGAGCCGGGGCCATGGCTGAAAGCCCCAGCGGGAGGGCGCACCGGGGAAAGTCGCCCGCGAGCGTGGGGGAAGAAAGGCACCTGAACGGGAGCCGAGTAGAGCCTTCCGGGACGCGCCCGAGACAGCGCGGCACGAGTGCCCCACACGGGTGGGGAAACGCGGTGGTACCACGGGACATACAGCCTCACGTCTCGTCCGCATCCGGCACACGCCGGTCGGACGGGGCGTTCTTCGTTTTCTCTCTTCGCAAGACTGTCCGCAGGAGCCCGTATGGTCACCTTTCAGAACCTCGAAGAAGCCCGCGCTCACGCCAGCGCCCACCACCTGCGGGAAAGGGCGGTCTGCCAGATCACCAGGCCAACCCGGGGAGGCACCGGGCTGCTGGTCTTCGACCACGTTCCCGACAACGGGTCCGGCGTGCAGATCGTGGCGGGGGGAGTGGACCCCGGCGAGACGCCCGCCGAGGCCGCGCTGCGGGAGGTGCAGGAAGAAACCGGGCGCACGGGCTTTCGCCTGGAGGGATACCTGGGCAGCGCCGGGTGGATCAACGAGACCTATGCCAAGCGCGAGCTGCGCCACTTCTACCACCTGACCGCCCCGGCGGGACTCCCGGACACCTGGGACCACGCCGCCAACGGCCACCTGTTCCGCTTCCGCTGGGAGGCGCTCTCCACCGCCCGACTTGACTGGGAGATGGACGTCTTCCTCCACGCCCCCACCCCCGAGGAGACCCCCGCATGACCGACCTCCCCACCCCCGAGACGAACGACACCGCCCTCGCCAAGGCTTTTGACCCCGCCGCCATCGAACCCGCCTGGGCGGCCCGCTGGCGGGGCGAGCCCTTCCGCGCCGACGCGAGCAGCGCCCGCCCGCCCTTCACCATCGTGATCCCGCCGCCCAACGTGACCGGCAACCTGCACCTGGGGCACGCGCTGGACAACACGCTGATCGACACCCTGATCCGCTACAAGCGCATGGCGGGGTTCGAGGCCCTGTACCTCCCCGGCACCGACCACGCGGGGATCTCCACGCAGGTGGTAGTGGAGCGGCAACTCAAGGAACTCGGGCAGACCCGCTTCGACCTGGGCCGCGAGGCCTTTCTGGAACGGGTCTGGGACTGGAAGGCGCAGTCGGGCGGCATGATCCTGGAGCAGCTCACCCGCCTGGGCGTGAGTGCCGACTGGACGCGCGAGCGCTTCACGATGGACGAGGGGCTGAGCAAGGCCGTGCGGGCGCAGTTCGTGCGCCTCTACCACCAGGGCCTCGCCTACCGGGGCGAGCGCATCGTGAACTGGGACCCGGCCTCGCAGACTACCCTCTCCGAGCTGGAGATCGACCGCGAGGTGAGGAAGGGCAAGATGTCCACCCTCTCCTACAAGCTGGAGGACCCGAATGCCCCCGCCAGCAACGGCGAGCCCGGTGAGATCCGCATCGCCACCGTGCGCCCGGAGACGATCTTCGCGGACCAGGCGATCGCGGTGCATCCGGAAGACGAGCGCTTCGCCCACCTGATCGGCCAGCGGGCGCGGATTCCGCTCACCGACCGCTTTATCCCGATCATCGCGGACGGGGCGGTGGAGCGCGAGTTCGGGGTGGGGGCGCTCAAGATCACGCCCGCGCACGACCCCACCGACTTCGAGATCGGGGAGCGGCATGGCCTCGCGCGGCCCAGCGTGATCGACCTGCACGGAAATCTGACGTCGGACCTCGTGCCGGAACCGTTCCGGGGGATGGAACGCTTCGCTGCCCGCAAGGCGGTGGTCGCCGCGCTGACCGAATCCGGCGACCTGATCGAGGAAAAGGACCACGACACCGCCATCGGCCTGTCCGAGCGGACGAAGGTGCCCGTCGAACCCATCGTGAGTACCCAGTGGTTCGTGAACATGAAGCCGATGGCCCAGCGCGTGCTGGAGGGGCTGGACGCGGGCGAGATCCGGCTGACGCCCGAGCGCTACGGCAAGGTCAACCGCGACTGGCTGGAGAACATCCGCGACTGGAACATTTCCCGCCAGCTGTGGTGGGGCCACCAGATTCCCGCGTGGTACGACGAGGAGGGCAACGTCTACGTGCCCGACCCGGAGAACCCCGAGCTGGACTGCGATCAGGACCCGCGCTACGCGCACCTGAACCTGCGCCGCGATCCCGACGTGTTCGACACGTGGTTCTCGTCGAACCTCTGGCCCTTCTCCACGCTGGGCTGGCCTGACACCGACTGCGAGGACTACCGCAAGTTCTACCCGACGCAGGTGCTCGTGACCGGCTACGACATCCTGTTTTTCTGGGTGGCGCGCATGCAGATGGCCGGGTACGCGATGACCCATCAGGCGCCCTTCGAGACGGTGATGCTGCACGGCCTCTATCTGGACAGCAAGGGGCAGAAGATGTCCAAGAGCAAGGGGAACGGGATCGACCCGCTGGAACTGTTCGGGGAGTACGGGGTGGACGCCTGCCGCTTTGCCTTTACCAGCCTCAGCACCGGCGGGCAGGACATCCGGCACGACCCCCGGCGCTTCGAGCAGGGGCGCAACTTTGCCAACAAGCTGTGGAACGCGGCCCGCTTTGCCCGGCTGCGGCTCGCGGAGGCGGCCCCGGCGCTCACCGGCGAGGATGAGCTGACCCGCTACGTGCGCAGTGCGGTGGAGCAGCCCGACGCCCACGGCAGCGACCCCATGCGCAGCCGGGACGTGCTGGCGGTCCTGCGCCACCGGCTCGACCTCACGCTGGCCGACCGCTGGATCATCAGCCGCCTGAATGCGGTGACGGCGGAGGCGACCGCGAGGCTCGACGAGTACGACATCGGCGCGGCGATTCGCACCCTCTATGCCTTTACCTGGGACGAGTTCTGCGACTGGTACATCGAGGCGGCCAAGCCCGCGCTGGCGGCGGGGCAACTGGGGACGCTCGCCACGCTCAAGGCCGTGCTGGAACACATCCTGAAGCTGCTACATCCCTTCATCCCCTTCATCACCTCCGAGCTGTACGCGCACCTGGGGCACCGCCGCCAGATCGCGCTGCACTCGTGGCCGCAGCCCGACACCGCCCTGCACGACGCGGAGGCCACCCGCGCCTTCGACGCGCTGAGGGCCGCCGTGAGCGCCGCCCGTTCCCTCAAGAACGAGCTGGGCCTCTCACCGCAAGACCGCCTGGGCGTGGCGGTGGAGGGCGACCTCGCCGCAACGGTGGCCGAGAACGCCCGTGTGGTGGAGGGCATCGCCCGCGTGACGCTGGTGCCGGGGCTCTCGGGCCGCACGCTGAGTGCCGTGGAGCAGGGCGTGACCGTCTGCGCCCCGCTGGAGGGCACGGTGGACATTGCCGACTGGCTGGGCAAGCAGCAGAAGCGGCTGGCCGAGCTGGACAAGCAGATTGGGCAGGCCCAGGGCAAGCTGAACAACGCCGGATTCGTGGCCCGCGCTCCGCAGGAGGTCGTGGAGGAGGAGCGGCGCCGGGTGCAGGACTTTGGGGCGCAGAAGGAACGGCTGGAGGCGGTACTGGCGCAGTTCGCGTAAGCCGGAGTCTGGGGGGAGTCCCGCTGCCTGGGGGGGTGGTGGGACCCTTCATTCGGGAGTGGCAGAGAAACGACAGGCGCTCTGCCGCACAGGGCGCATCCTGACCCCATGACCCCGCCCACCCTGCAAGACCTCGCCCGCTGGCTCCGGGCCGAACTGGGCGAGCCGGAGCCGCTGCGCCGGGACGGTCCCGCCGGGGTGCGGCGGCTGGCCCTCGCGCTGGAACCCGCCGACTTGCCGCCGACGGTGGAGGCCGACGCCCTCTTCCTGCACCGCTCGCGCCGGGTGGGGGACGGCTGGCCGGGGCTGGGCGTGCTGACCGCCCACGACGGCTTCGACACCCACCTGACGACCGGGCCGAACCGCAGGCTGGCGCGGGCGCTGGGCTGGAGCGACGTGGAGGAGGTCATGTGGGAAGGCCGCGTCGTGGGGCTGAGCGCGACTCCGCCCCAACGCGGGTGGGCCAGCTTCCGCGCCGCGCTGCACGCCGAACTGGGCGGCGAGGACGACGCCTGGCCGCCCCAGCCGCCCGCCGGGTCACTGCGGCTGGCCCTGATGAACGCGATGAATCCGGCGCTCGTCGGGCACGTCGCCGGACTGGGAGTCCGGGTCTACCTCACCGGGCAGCTTCGGCCCTCGGCGGTGGGGGCGGCGCGGGAGCGGGGACTGGGCGTGGTCGCGCTGGGGCACCGCCGCACCGAGGTGTGGGGGCTGCGGCGGCTGGCGCGGGAGCTGGAGGGGGCCTTTCCGGGCCTGGAGACGCGGGTGTACGGAAGTGCCTGAGGCTCAGCGCTTCTCTTCGCGGGTGTCGATCCCGAGGGGGAGGTAGGCCGGGCAGGTCCCCACGGCAGAGGTGCCCAGCATCACGGCGGCCAGGGTGCCGCTCGCCAGGGCCAGCGGGCCACGGGTGGTGGCTGCCAGCCCGATCAGGCCCACGCCCGCCACGGTGCGGAGGGTGCGGTCGGTGGTGCCCATATTCTTCTGCATGGGCCCAGTGTAGGCCCGTCAGGGCCGGCGCTTCTGGGCCTCGCCTTACATCCGGCTGAACTCGGCCGCCTGCACGAGCGCCGCCGCCGCCGCGTCCACCTCGGCCCCGGTGGTGGCCGCGCCGAAGCTGAAGCGCAGCGAGGCGCGGGCGTCGGCCTCGCTGAGTCCCAGGGCGGTCAGGACGTGGCTGGGCTGCATCGTCCCCGCGCTGCACGCGCTGCCTGCGCTCGCGCACACGCCCAGCAGGTCGAGGTTCATCAGCAGCGCCTCGCCGTCCGCGCCGGGGAGGGTCAGGGAGACGACCTTGGGACTGGCGTCCGGTGGATGGTTCACTCGCAGGCGGGGGATGGCCGAGACGCCCGCCAGAAACCGGTCGCGCATCCGGGCGAGGTGGGCGAACGTCTCCTCCCGCGCCGCCTCCGCGCCTGCCAGGGCCACGCCCGCCGCGTACACGCCCGCCGTGTTGCCGGTGCCGGGGCGCAGGCCGCCCTCCTGCCCGCCGCCCAGGGTCACCGGGGGCAGCTCGGTCCCGCGCCGCAGGTACAGGAAGCCCACCCCGCGCGGCCCGCCCCACTTGTGGGCGCTGAAGGTGGCGTAACTGACGCCCCAGCCGGTCAGGTCCAGGGGCAGCACGCCGGGGGCCTGCACCGCGTCGGTGTGGTAGGGCACGCCCCGCTCCCCCGCGACCGCCGCCAGCGCCGCCGTGTCCTGCACGGTCCCGGTCTCGTTGTTCGCGTGGTGGATGGAGACGAGGGCGGTGTCCTCCCGCAGCACCTCTGCCAGTTCTGCCGGGGCGTAGTGCCCGCCTGCATCCGGCGTCAGGAAGGTGACCGCCCAGCCCTGCGCGGCCAGGGCGCGGGCCGGGGCCAGCACCGCCGAGTGCTCGGTGGGCGTGGTGACGAGGTGGCCGGGGTGCCCGTGCCGCTGCTGCCACGCCTGGGCCACGCCCAGCAGCACGTGGTTGTCCCCCTCGGTGCCGCCGCCGTTGGCGATGATGGTGCGGGGGTCCACCCCCAGCGCGGCGGCGACGCGGGCGCGGCCTTCTTCGAGCCGCTCGCGGGCGGCCTGCCCCGCCGCGTGGACGGAGGACGGATTGCCCGGCAGCGCGGCGGCCTCCAGATAGGCGGCGAGCGCCTCCGGGGTCATGGGGTGGGTGGCGGCGTGGTCGAGGTAGATCATGGAACCTGTTGGGCGCCCGACTTACGGGGTGATCGTCGCGTATTCCTCGCCGTCGCGCCGGATCACGATGACCGCGTCGCCCCGCACGGTGAGCGGATCGGCGGGGTCGCTCTCGGCCACCGCCCCGGCGAGGTCCGCGCCGCTGTAGGGGCCGTCGACCTGCCGCTCGCCGTCGGCGTCACGGACCGAGATGGTGTAGGTCCCGGCGGGCAGGTCGGCGGAGAACTCGTAGCGGAAGTTGACCGTGCGGGTGGCGTCGGGTACAGGCTCCGGCTCGGCGGCCTCGGGCTCGGCGGGGGCCGTCTCCTGGGGCACGCTCTCGGGGGGCGTGACCGGGGCAGGCGGCGCGGCGGGGGCCTCGGGGGTGGCCGGGGCAGGCGCGGGGGCGCTCGGCGGTTGGGCGGGCGCCGTCTCCCCGGCAGGCGGCGGCTGGAGCTGAGGCTGCTGGGGCTCCTCGGGCTCGGGCTCAGGCTCGGGAATCACCGGGGGCGGCGGCAGGGGCAGGCTGCCCGCAGGCTCGGCGGGGGGACTGTAGCGGGCGGTGGCGACCGTCAGGGTGACCGGGCCGTTCACCGCCACCCGCACGTAGGGGGCGGGCGTCTGGGCGAGAATGGTGTTCTCGGCGGCGTCGCTGGGCTGCTGAACCACATCGACGACCACCAGCCCGGCCAGCCGCACATGCTCGCGGGCGTCCTCGTACTCCAGGCCGGTCAGGTTGGGCAGGTAGGTCTCCTTGCCGCGCACTCCGGTGGACACGATCAGCGAGACGGGCTGCCCGCGCTCGATGGTGGCGCCCGCCTCCGGGATCTGCGCGATCACGCGGCCTTCCTGGGTCTTGGTGAGGGTGCCGTCCGCGCGAATGACCCGGCCCGGCACCAGCGCCCCGTCACGCAGGGCGGCGCGGGCCTGGGTCAGACTGAGGTCCTCCAGCCGGGGCACCGGCACCGAGGGCGGGTTGTTCACGGTCAGGGTGACCAGCCGCCCCACCGGAAGGTTGGTTCCGGCTGCCGGGTCCTGCCGGATCACGGCGCCCACGTCCACCCCCGAGGCGTCGCCCAGGGTGTACTCCACCCGGAACCCTGCGTCGGTGAGGGTGCGGGCGGCCTGCTGCCCCGGCTGCCCGGTCACGGCGGCGACCTCGCTCACGGGCGGGTTGAGATACACCTGCGCGGCCTGGGCCCCCAGGTAGACGGCCCCGCCCAGAAACAGCAGTCCCGGCACGAAGGTGAGCCAGGCGCCGGGCTGCCGCTTGCGCTTGATCCGGCCCCCGCCCAGCGCCGCGAGCGCCGCCGCGTTCAGGCGCTGGACCTCCTCGGGGAGGCGGCCTTCCGGGGCCGGGCGCAGGTAGGCCACCCGCACCTCCCGGCCGTCCACGAGCACGTCGGCGTCGGGCAGGGCTTGGCCGTGGGCGGCCAGCGCGGCGGCGAGGGCCTGCACGCCCTGCACGACCTCCTCGTCCTTGCGGGGCTGCGCGGCGACCTCCTCCAGCGGGGTGCCGGAGACGGGCTGCCACACCGCGTAGTAGGCCCCGGGGCGGGCCACCACGTCGGTCAGTCCGGCCGGATTCACCGCCCGCAGCGCGGCGCGGTAGGCGTGAAAGCCCTGCCGGGCGGCGGGCGAGGTCACGTCGAACCACGCGAGGCGCCGGGTGACGCCCTCGCCCGCGCGAACCTCGCTGAGGGTGACGTGCCCCTCGCGCGAGAGTTCCCGCACGACCTCGTATTTGCCGTCGATAGCCCCGCCCTGAACCGTCATGCGCCGCCAGCATAGCGCGTCGGGGCGCGGGGCTCGTGACAGGGGGCCCGGGCCGCCAGCACCTCTCTATCCGCCCGTCCCGCCCGTCTACCCGCCCGCTCCCCGCACCAGCCAGTACGCTGCGAAGCCCCCCAGGATGCCCGCCGCGAGGCTGCGCGTGCGCCACAGCAGCAGCGCCCCCACCAGCGCGGCGGGCAGGCGCCAGGGCCATTCCGGGCTGCCCAGCACGTCAGGCACGATCAGCGCGGCGAACACGCTGACAGGCACGAAGCGCAGGAAGGCCAACCAGAAGGGCGGCAACCGCAGGCCCCCCAGCGACAGGCCCAGCAGCCGCGCCGGGTAGGTGACCAGCCACATCAGCAAGGTGACGAGGAGGGGACTCACGGCGGCCCCCGGCGGGTGCTCCCGGACGCATCCGGTTCCCGGTCGTGGTCGCTGCCCACTCCGTCCGGTCTCGTCTCCAGCTCAGCGCGATGTCGTGTCACCAGCCACGCCCCCAGCAGCGCCCCGCCCACCCCCGAGGCGAGCACCACCAGCCCGCCCGGCAGCACCCGCGCCAGCCCCCAGGCCCCCAGCCCCGAGGCCAGGGCGACGAGGACGGCCCGGCGGTCCCCCAGCAGCGGCACCAGCAATCCCAGAAAGGCCAGCGGGAAGACCACGCCCACCCCCAGCGCCTGCGGGCCAGGCAGCACCTCGCCCGCGAGCGCCCCGGCCAGCGTGGCGAGGTTCCACACCAGATACAGGCTGAGTTCGGCGCCCAGCAGGAAGGCGAAGCTCAGGCCGCCGGGCTCGCGCGGGCCGTGCACGACCGCCACCCCGTACGCCTCGTCGGTGAGAAACTGCGCGGCCAGGAGGCGCTGCCCTCCCGTCAGCGGCACCTGCCGGGCGAGGCTCAGGCCGTACAGGACGTGCCGGGCATTGAGCAGGAAGGTCGTCGCCACGATCCCCAGCGCCGGGGCCCCGCCCGCGAACAGCCCCGCCGCCGCGAACTGCGAGGCCCCGGCAAAGACGGTCAGGCTCATGAACTGGGTCTCGAGCACGCTCAGCCCCGCCGCCCGCGCCGTGACCGCGTAGGCCACCGCGAAGGGAATCAGGCCCAGCCACAGCGGCGTCAGGGCACGGAACCCGCGCCAGAAGGGGGGCCAGAAGGCGGAGGGGATGGGGGCGGTCACCATGTCCCCGAGGCTAGCGGGCCGGGCCCTCCGCCGGGCGGGGCCTGTCTGCCGGGGGCGGTACGCTGGCCCCATGCTCTCACCTCCCCTGCCCTGGCCCGCGCCCGAGGACTTCGTGCACGGCGAGCCGCTGCCCCCGCCGGACGCCTGGGAGCGCCCCGGACTGGTGATGGTCTTCAACCTGGAGTGCGCCGGGTGCGTGTCGCGCGGGATTCCCTTCCTGAAGCGGCTGCACGCGGCCTACGCGGGGCGGGTCCACCTGATGGCCCTGCACACCAGCCGGGGCCACCGCCTGCTGCCCCGGGAGGACGTGGAGCCCACGCTGGTGAAATTCGCCCGCGACTTCGCCCGCCTCCCCTTCCCCGTCGCGCTCGACGTGTCTGGCGACCTCGCCCGCGCCTGGGAGACCGAGGGCACCCCGCACTGGCTGGCCTTCGCGCCCGGCGGTGAGCTGCTGCGGAGCGTGTACGGCAGTCAGGAGAACGCGCGGACCCGCCTCGCGTACCTGCTGGAGGAGCAGGCGGGAGGCGGGCCGGGCGAGGGAAGCGGGAGTTAGCGGCCCTCGGACGTGCGCGGGGTGGGCAGGGTGACGACGGTCGGCAGGTTCTGGAGGGGAACCCCGGTGACCCGCACGAGCAGCGCGGACGCCGAGCCGTCCGGGGACGGGGCCGAGAGCTGCCCGGAACTGAAGACGAACCGCAGCCGCTGCTGGGAACTGCGCAGGGTCGCGGTGCCGTCCGCGCCGACCTCGGCGGCGGAGGTGACGAAATCGTTGCCGAACGTGCGGCGGGTCACCAGCAGCACGACCTCGCCGGGCGGCAGGCCCGTCCCGACGCGGTGCGTGAAGCCCCCCTCCGCCAGCGTGGTCACGCTGAGGCTGGCCGGGTCGTCCCAGAGGGGCACCACCCGCTCCACCAGGGCCTGCGACAGCTCGCCGTAGAAGTCCTCGCCCACCGACGCGGTCTGGCCGTCCCCGAAGCGCAGGGGCACGCCTGCCAGGGTCACGACCGGCGCGGCGAACCCACTCAGGGTCAGGGGCGCCCCGCTTGCCGCCGCGACCAGCCCCGCCGCCGACACGTAGCCCTGGCCGTCCGAGCCCGTGAAGCCGCTCACCACGACCCGGCCCGCCTCCGGCAACCGGAAGACGAGGTTGGCCCCCGGCTGCACCGCTGCCTCGATACCGTGGGTCCGCAGGGCGTCGCGCAGGGTGCTCAGGCGCAGGTACACGCCCCGGTACACGCGCGGGTCGTTGTAGGTAAAGCAGGTCACCCCTCCCTGCTGGCTCACGACGGTCACGTTCTGGGGAACGGTCCCGCGCACGCAGGTGGGCTTGGCAGGCCGCTGCGTCAGCACGGGCAGGGTGGTGACGCCGCCCTCCGCGCCTCCCGCCAGCGCGTACAGCGCGGCGCTGAGGGCAAGGGCGGCGGCGGAAGCGGTCAGGATCAGTTTGGGCATCAGGTACACCTGGGTCATTCCGGCGCTCACGCGGGTCGGCGGACCAAGTTCGCGCAGCGCCTGAGAGAGGGCCGCTTCGGGGGACAGACCGCTCAGGCAAAGTCCGTCCGCCCGCGTCAGCACGTGGTCTTCGAGTTCGTCCCACAGCTCCTGCTGCCGCTCCGGGGGCAGGCCCCAGGTCGCGCGGCGCAGGTAGGCGGCGAGGGGCGCGGGCGTCGCGGGAACCGCGCGGGTCACGTCCCGCCCCCGGCCAGCCGGGTCACGGCCCCGGTGAAGGTGCGGAATTCCTCGCGCTTTTCGCGCAGCGCCGCGCGGCCCTGGTCGGTCAGGGCGTAGTACTTGCGCGGCTTGCCGTTGCGCCCGAGTTCCCCGAGTTGCGCGGCGAGCAGACCGTCCGCCTCCAGCCGGTGCAGCGCCGGGTAAAGGCTGCCTTCCTTGAAGTCGAAGTAGCCGCCCGTGCGCTCCCGCGCTTCCTGAATGATGGCGAAGCCGTAGAGGGGCCGCGCCTCCAGAATCGAGAGCAGGATCAGGTCGAGGTTGCCGCGCAGCAGGTCAGGATTCATAGGACCTCCGGGATGGACCGTCGGCCACGCGGCGTCCCACGCGGTTGCTGGCCCCACAAAGCTTTGTCTGTCTACATAGTTCGCCTGGGTAACTGGATTGTCAAGCCTAGCCTGCCTGGGGAGGTGGGTGGGCCATTCAGGGGAGGCGGGACTTTCCCAGGTGCGCGACACTTGCCCCATGCGACCCTGGATGCTGGAGGCCCCTCGGGTGGCCCTCTCCCACGCCGACCTCGCCGCGTTCGGGCGGGCGCTGGAAGCCCGCGACCCCGGCCTCCTGCCGCCGGGCGTGCCGCGCTGGTGCTTTCTGGACTGGCTGACCACGCAGGGCCTGCTCCTACACGGCTCGCCCCTGGCCGATATCCCCGAGTTCGAGGTCCGGCAGGCGGTGGACCTCAGCCCGGACGACTTCAGCAACCGGGCGGGCGTGTACGCGACCTCGGACGGCCTGTGGGCGCTGATGTACGCCCTGCGGGACCGCTCGCGGGCAGCGCGGATGGTGAACACGGCGCTGCAACTCCGGGAGGGCGGCCGCTGGTCTCCCATGCGTTATTACCTGTCGCTCGCCCCGCGTGGTCCTGCCGTGACGGACGGGCGCTCGCTCCTCTCGCCCGGTGTCGTGTATGTCCTGCCCCGGGACCGCTTCGGGGCCATGCCGCCCTACGACTGGCCGGGCCTGGGAACCGTGCGCGAGCCGCAGTGGGTGAGCCCCGTTCCCGTGCGGCCCCTGTTCCGGGTGCCCGTCACCCCGGACGACTTCCCGCTGCCGGTCCGCACGCACGACGCGGCGCGGGTGGACGCCCTCTGCGCGGCCGACCCCTGGGGCTTTCCGTGGCTGGAATGAGGGGAGCAGCGCTCACTCCACCCCATCGTTCTCGCTGACCTGGGGACGGTTCTCGTCGCCGTCCTCCGGCGCGGCGGGAGCAGGCAGGGTGCCGCCCGCCGAGGAGTCCCCGAAGGTCCCGGCCTGCTCGGCCTCGGCCTCGGCGGTGCCCCGGTCGCGGTAGTCGTAGGTCTCGCCGTCCTTGCCCTCGATCACCACCCGGTAGGCGCTCAGGCGGGTGGGGTCGAGGCGGATCACGCTGCTCTGGACCAGTTCGGCCTGCTCGGCGGAGAGGGCGTACTCGTTCAGCAGGGGGCTCTNCGCTCAGGCGGGTGGGGTCGAGGCGGATCACGCTGCTCTGGACCAGTTCGGCCTGCTCGGCGGAGAGGGCGTACTCGTTCAGCAGGGGGCTCTCGCAGCTCTGGCCGTCCAGGGCGCGGGGCAGGGTGCCCTCATCCGGGCCGGGCCTGACCCGGAAACGCTCGATGGCCTCCACGCACTTCTGGCGGTAGTACTGCGCGTTGTCACCGGCCAGCCGCGTCGCCCGCTCCTCGTCGTGCTTGCGTGCCGCTTCCTCGCACCCGGTCAGGACCAGAACCCCGGCCAGCACCCACCCGTACCTTGTCCGCATGGGGTCACTGTACGGTGCCCGGCTCCCGGGAGCGGGCCCACCTGTGGCCGGGGCCACGCCCGCCCGTCCGCTACCCTGCCCCCTATGTCCGAACGTGCGCTGCCGACCCTCCTGTCCCTGACCGCCGCCGACGCGCTGGGGGCCGCCACCGAGTTTGGGACCCCGCAGGCGATCCAGGCCCGCTACGGCGAGTCCTTCACGGTCTACCAGCCCGGCAGCGTGTTCGGCTTCGCGCCCGGCGAGGCCACCGACGACAGCCAGATGGTGGCCGCCACCCTGCTGGGCTACGCGCGGGGCGGCGGGCTCCCGGAGGTCCTCGCGGCCCTGCGGGAGTGGCTGGGCGCGGCTCCGCCCGATGTGGGCGGCCTGACGCGGGCGGCGCTGCGTTCTGATGGGCTGGAAGGCGGGGCGCGGGCCTGGACGGAGAGCGGGCACCAGAGCGCCGGAAACGGTGGCCTGATGCGAATAGCGGCCGTGTGGCTGGCGGGCTTCCAGGGCGAGGCCCTGGCCCGCGAGTCGGCGGCGGTGACGGCCCTGACGCACACCGACCCCCGCTGCGTCCACGCCTCGGTCTTCTTCACGGCGTGGCTGGAGGGCCTGGACTCGGGAGGAGGGTACCGGGACGCGGCAGAGGCGGCGCTGGAGCGGATGGACCGCCTGGATGCCCGCGCCACCCTGCTGGACGCCGGACTGCTCGGACTCGGCACCCGGCCCGCGCACGACGCCTTCCGAACGGGCGACCGCGCCGCCCGCTCGCAGGTTCGCGCCCGCGTGCGCTCGGGGCTCTCCGGGCACGTCACCTCCCAGAGCGGCTACGTGCTGGACACGCTGGAGGCCGCCGTCGCCCACGCCCAGGCCGACCCGTGGCTGGCCTGCGTGGAACCCGCCGTCCTGCGCGGAGACGACAGCGACACGGTGGCCTGCGTGGTGGGCGCGGTCGCCGGAGCGCGGGGGCTGGAGGTCCCGCCTCACCTCCTCCCCCCGCTGCGTCTGGGCCACTCCTGGCCGGGCTGGGAGCGGGGCTGGAGCTGCGCGGAACACTTCCCGGCGCTGCTGGAGGCGGCCCGTGCCCAGCTCCGGTCATGAACAGCGCTGAGTTTCTGGCGACCATCCGCCTGAACCCGGCGAACGCGGCGATTCTGGACCGCCTGCCAGAGCTGGGGGCGCCCCAGGCCCACCTCGTCGCGGGGGCGCTCTTCCAGACCGTCTGGAACGTGCGCGGCGGGCAGGCGCCAGCGGCAGGCATCCGCGACTACGACCTCTTTTACTGGGACCCCGACACGGGCTACGAGGCCGAGGACGCCTTCATTCGCCGCGCCGCTGCCCTCTTCGCGGACCTCGGCGTGCGGCCAGAGGTCCGCAACCAGGCCCGCGTCCACCTGTGGTTCCCGGAAAAGCACGGCCTGACCCGCCCGCCCATCCGCAGCGCCCGCGAGGGCATCGACCAGTTTCTGGTGGAGTGCACCTGCGTCGGCGTGAACGCCCACGGTGCGCTGTATGCCCCCTCCGGCCTGGCCGACCTCGCCGCCGGAGTGCTGCGGCCCAACCCCCGCAGCCACACCCCGGCCCTGTACGCGGCGAAGGTGGCCGACTACCGGGCGCGGTGGCCCTGGCTGCGGGAGGGGTGAGGGGGCGTCGCAGGGAAGTGGAGGCACCCCTGGTTCCTCAAGCCAGACGAACCCGTCCCGCCGCTGACGCGATCTGCCCCGCCGTCCACAGCATTTCCCGGACATGCTCCAGCAGCAGCTCGGCCACGCTGCGCCCCCCCACACGCACCGCGAGGTGCTCGGGCGTCAGCCGGGCCGCCGCCTCAGCTTCCCAGGCCGCGAGCCGGGTCAGGCCCGCGTCGTCGGGCGGGGGGGGCGTGC
>NZ_JASNGB010000330.1 GCF_030271215.1 Deinococcus rhizophilus
GGAGGACATGATCATGGCAAAAGGAACGTTTGAGCGGACGAAGCCCCACGTGAACGTGGGGACCATCGGGCACGTCGACCACGGCAAGACCACGCTGACCGCGGCCATCACCTTCACGGCCGCCGCGATGGACCCCACCATCGAGACGATGGACTACAGCCAGATCGACAAGGCCCCTGAAGAAAAGGCCCGCGGCATCACCATCAACACCTCCCACGTCGAGTACAACACCCCCACCCGCCACTACTCCCACGTCGACTGCCCCGGCCACGCCGACTACGTCAAGAACATGATCACCGGAGCTGCCCAGATGGACGGCGCCATCCTGGTCGTCAGCTCCGCTGACGGCCCCATGCCCCAGACCCGCGAGCACATCCTGCTCGCCCGTCAGGTCGGCGTGCCCTACATCGTCGTGTTCATGAACAAGGTCGACATGGTCGACGATGAGGAACTGCTCGAACTCGTCGAGATGGAAGTGCGCGAGCTCCTGGGCAAGTACGAGTTCCCCGGCGACGACCTCCCCGTCGTCAAGGGCAGCGCCCTGCAGGCCCTCGAAGCCCTGCAGGCCAACCCCAAGACCGCCCGCGGCGAGAACAAGTGGGTCGACAACATCTGGGAACTGCTGGACGCGGTGGACTCCTACATCCCCACCCCCGAGCGCGATACCGACAAGACCTTCCTGATGCCCGTCGAGGACGTCTTCACCATCACCGGTCGCGGCACCGTCGCCACCGGCCGCGTGGAGCGCGGTGTGGTCAAGGTGCAGGACGAGGTCGAGATCATCGGCCTGCGTGACACCAAGAAGACCACCGTCACCGGCATCGAGATGCACCGCAAGCTGCTGGATTCGGGCATGGCGGGGGATAACGTGGGCGTGCTGCTGCGCGGCGTCGCTCGCGACGACGTGGAGCGTGGCCAGGTGCTGGCCAAGCCCGGCAGCATCAAGCCGCACACCAAGTTCGAGGCGAGCGTGTACATCCTGTCCAAGGACGAGGGTGGGCGTCACAGCGCGTTTTTCGCGGGGTACCGTCCGCAGTTCTACTTCCGCACGACCGACGTGACGGGCATTGTGGAACTGGCCGAGGGTGTGGAGATGGTGATGCCCGGGGACAACGTGACCTTCACGGTGGAACTGATCAAGCCCATCGCCATGGAAGAAGGTCTGCGCTTCGCCATCCGCGAGGGTGGACGCACCGTCGGCGCTGGCGTCGTCGCCAAGGTCCTGGAGTA
>NZ_JASNGB010000331.1 GCF_030271215.1 Deinococcus rhizophilus
CACCGCGCGGCCTGGGCGCCGCTGCTGGGGGCGGCCCGCGCCTTTCCCCGCCTGCGGGTGCTGGCGTACACCGTCTGGCTGGCAGAACGCGGCGGAAGCGCCGACCAGCCCCGCCCCGGCGAGACCCGGCCCCTCACCCTCGACGTGCGCTCCGGGCTGGCGGCCAAGCGCCGGGCGATCCTGGCACACCGCACCCAGCTGGGGCTGATCACCGACGATCCGCACGGCTTCACCCTGCCCGCCAGCCTGATCGGGCGGGCGCTCGGCGGCACCGAGACCTACCACGAACTTCCCCTCTGATACGGTGTCTGGAACGTCCGTTCCAGCCCCTCTGCGGCGCAGCTTTGCCAGTCCGCTCCGCTTCGGCGCTTCCACGTCCCCGGCAGAACGGACGCCCTCAAGGGCGCCGGCCCGCTCCTCTCCGTCACCGTTACTCCTTCTCCCTCCCGTCAGGTTTCCAGCTCTTTCACCACTGTTCAACCGGAAGCCATATGGCTCCAGGAGGCCCCCGCATGATCCCCCCCGACGAGAGCCTGACCGACGCCTATTTCGAGGACGTGTACCGCGCCAGCGACGACCCCTGGAATTTCGAGACCAGCGAGTACGAGCGGGCCAAGTACGCCCGGACCCTGGCCGCGCTGCCCCGGGACCACTACGCCCGCGCCCTGGAGGTCGGCTGCTCCATCGGGGTGCTGACGGGCCTGCTCTCGGAGCGGGCGGGCGCCCTCCTGAGCGTGGACGTGAGCGAGCGTGCCCTGGCCCGCGCCCGCGAGCGCAACCGGGACCGGGCGAACGTGACCTTCGGACGCCGCCGCCTGCCCGCCGAGACCCCTCCGGGGCCCTTCGACCTGATCGTGCTGTCGGAGGTCGGGTACTACTTCAGCACGCGGGACCTGGAAGCGGTGCTCGACCGGCTCACGGCGGCGCTGGCCCCCGGGGGCGACCTGATTCTGGTGCACTGGACCCCCCCCGTGCCCGACTATCCGCAGACCGGGGACGCTGTGCACGGGGCGGCCCTGCGGCGCACGCCCGCCCCGCTCCAGCACCGCCACGCCGAGCGCCACGAGCACTACCGGCTGGACGTGCTGAGCAAACCCGGCACCTGATCGGCGGCGCCCCACTCCGGCGCGGCGGCCTGAAGCCTGACACGCAGGTCGGCCAGGGCCTGCGCGACCGGGACCGGGGCGAAGTGCTCCGGCC
>NZ_JASNGB010000332.1 GCF_030271215.1 Deinococcus rhizophilus
GCGCCGGGGTCGGGATGGCCTCCTCCACCTGTGCCTCCTGCGCCTCGACCTTCGGCGGCGGGGGCGTCTCGGGCCGGGCGACGGGGCTCGCCGGGCGGGTGGGGGCGGTCAGGACCGCCGTCGGCGTGGGCGGAGGCGCCAGCGTCACGACCTCCAGCGGGGCGCGGTCCAGATCGGGTGGGCTGACCGACGTGGGGCGCACATCGGGCCGCAGGGCCAGCAGCCCCAGCAGCAGCGCCCCGTGCAGGGCCAGCGTGACCCCGGCGGCCCGGAGCCGGTCGCGGCGCTCGGGGTGGGCCAGGGTCGGCGGGAGGCTGGGCAGGGTGGTCATGGGGTCACTCCTCCGCGCCGCGGGTGCCCAGCGCCAGACGCTCGCCCCCGGCCTTCTTGATCTCGTCCATCACGCGCACCACCGTGCCGTAATTGCCGCGCTCGTCGGCCCGCAGGCCCACCAGCCCGCCGGAGGACTTCACCAGCGGTTCCAGCCGTCCGCCCAGCCGGGTCAGCGTGGTTTCCTCGCCGTTCAGAAAGACCTTGCCCGAGCGGTCCACGCTCACGATCGGCACCTCCGGCGTCTCCTGCACGGTCGCGCTGGCCCGCGGCAGGTCCAGCGGCAGGGCGTTTTGCCGCGCTCCCAGACTGCTCGTCAGGAAAAAGAAGATCAGCAGCAGCAGCACGATGTCCACCATCGGGGCGAAGTCGAAGGTGACGCTTCCCTCGCTGCCCTCGCGCAGGCGCCGCCTCACCGGGCTGCTCCGGCGGCCGGGACGGACTCGAAGTGCAGCGCCACCTCCGGCACCGCGCCCCGGCCCCGGCCCGAGAGCCACGCGGGAACCTCCTCGCGCACCCGCTCGGCCCCCGTGGCGATGCGGTCCGCGCGGGCCTTGAGCGCGTTGCGGGCCACGTAGGCGATCACCGCCACGATCAGCCCCGCCGCCGTGTTGACCAGCGCCTCACTGATACCGACCGAGAGCTGCGCGGGCGTGGGCGCTGCCGTCTCCGCGAAGACGAGAAAGGAACGCACCATCCCGATCACGGTGCCCAGCAGCCCCAGCAGCGGCGCGACCTGCGCGGCCGTGCCCAGTGCCGAGAGCCCCGCGTAGAGCCGGGCGTCTTCCGAGAGCAGGGCCGAGTTCATCGCGGCCTGCGCCGCCTCCGGGCCACGGTCGGCGCGGCTCAGCCCGGCCC
>NZ_JASNGB010000333.1 GCF_030271215.1 Deinococcus rhizophilus
CCGCGCCCACCAGCAGGTCCGCGCACAGGGCGTCCCCGGCCCCCACGGTGTCCGCGACCCGCACGGGCACGGCGGGCAGGTCCACCCGTCCGGCGGCGTGGTAGAGGGTGGCCCCGGCCCCGCCCCGCGTGACGACCAGCGGAGCACGGGGATTGAGCCCCCGCAGGTGCCGCAGCGCGTCCGCCTCGCTCTGGCCGGGGAAGAAGAAGGCGAGGTCCTCGTCGCTGAATTTCAGCAGGTCCGAGAGGCGCACCACCCGCTCGAAGGTCGCCGGGTAGCTGGGGTGGCGGTGCGCGGTGCGGGCATTGGGATCGAAGCTGACCCGCACGCCCGCCGCCTTTGCCCGTGCCACGAGGTCGAGCAGGGTCTGTGACAGGGGAGGCCGCGCGAGGCTGATCCCGCCCACGTGCAGCCAGTGGGCCGCGCCCAGCCAGCCCCCCGGCAGACGCGCCGGGTCAAAATGCAGGTCCGCGCTGTTCTCGCCCAGGAAGCGGTAGGCGGGCGGGTCGAGCCGGTAGACCACTGCCATCAGGGTGGGCTGCGGGGCGCGTTGCAGGAAGCGGGCGTCCAGCCCCGCCCCGGCCCCCGCCCGCGCGAGGTCGTCTCCAAAGTGGTCCTCGCCCACCGCCCCCGCAAAGGCGGACGGCACCCCCAGCCGGGCGCAGGCGCGGGCCACGTTCCACCCGGCCCCGCCGGGGTGCGCCCGCCACAGGCCCTCCTCCCCGGCGGTCACGAGGTCGGTCAGGGCTTCTCCGGCGCTCACGATCAGGGGCAGGGGGGCGCTCATGGGCCACAGGGTAAGGGACTGCCCGGCCGCCGAAGGGTTGTTCAACCCTTGTCGAAGGTGCGCCCGACTGCGGCACCCATGCCCCATCACCCGCCACACTGATCCGGTGACTGCCCCCGTTCCCGCCTTCTCCCACCCGTTCCGGGCCTACACGCCCGCCGCGTACACCTTTCCCCTCCCGGAAGGCCACCGCTTTCCGGCCTACAAGTACGCGGGGGTGCGGGACCGCCTGACTGGGCTGCTGCCGGTGCTGGACACGCCCGCGCTGCGCTGGGCCGACGCTGCCCGCATCCACGACCCTGTCTGGCTGCGCCGCTGGCGCCGGGGCGAGGTGACGGCCGCCGAGGAACGGGCCTTCGGGCTGCCCTGGAGTC
>NZ_JASNGB010000334.1 GCF_030271215.1 Deinococcus rhizophilus
CGTGCCGTGTGTCCCCGCCCTGCGCCGCACCCGCGCGACCTCCCAGCAGGCCCGGCTGCACGCGGCCGAGCGCGGGGCCAACCTCGCCGGGGCGTTTCAGGCCGACCCCCGGCGGCTCCCGGCTGGCCCGGTCCTGCTGCTCGACGACGTGCTGACCACCGGCCACACATTGCTGGCCTGCCGCGACGCCCTGCACGCGGCGGGCACGGGGCCGGTCTATTTCGCGGTCGTCGCCCGCTGATACGGTGTCCGTCCCATCCGTTCCCGCACCGGGAGGGTGCCGATTGAAGACCTCCTTCCCCGGTCACCGTCGCTTCCTGCCCGCCGTCCTCCGGCCCGCTCTGCGCGGCAAGGCGAACAGGAAGGACTCCTGACGGGCCCCAGGGTCGCGGCGCTCACCTTGACCCGCTACGCTGAAGCCCATGAAGCGTGCCCTGCTCCTCTCCCTGGCCGTTGGCCTGCCCGCGGCGGCGGCCCAGACCCTCAAGGCCCTCGACGACAAGCGCCTGCCCTTTACCGTCCAGCTTCCCCAGGACTGGTACGGCTTCCAGGCCGAGGACGGTGCCCAGGGCGTGAGCGTGATCTCGGCGCAGAAGCCGCCCGCCACGCTGATGCGGTTCTTGTTTCTGCCCAAGGGGGGCAAGGCCGCCGACATCAGCACCGAATTCCGCAACTTCGAGGCGGGCGTGAAGGGCTCGGGCGGCACCCTGCGGCTGATCGGCGGCAAGAACAGCGCTTACGGCGGCGTGCGCGGCTCCGAGCGGGTCTATTCCCTGCGGCACAGCGGCGGCGAACTGCGGATGCGGGTGTGGTTCGGTAGCGGCGCCCAGAACCTCTATTCCTTCCAGGTCACGGACAGCGCCGCCCGCTTCGCCAGGAGTGACGCCCTCTTCAAGCGGGTGCTGGGCACCGTGCGCTTCCGGTAGGGGCCGTGCGGCGCCTGCTCGCCTGCGTGACCCTGGCCCTGCTGGGCCTGGCCGGGGCCGGAAACCGTCTGGACGTGGAGCGGGTCGCCTTCTCGCCCGACGGCACCCGCGCCCTGGTCGTGGAGGCCGGAAGTCTGGACGGCAGCGGCTTCGGGGCGGCCCGGCTGTGGGTGCTGAGCACGACCACCGGGGCGGTGCTGCGCCGCGCCCAGGCCCAGGCC
>NZ_JASNGB010000335.1 GCF_030271215.1 Deinococcus rhizophilus
CGTGCAGCAGCACCGGCATCCCGGTCAGGCGGTCGGTCGCGCGGAGGGTCCGCACCGCCGCCGCCGGGTCGCCGCCGAGGTCACGCGCGGCCACGTAGGGGCCGATGGGCTTCATCGCGGGCCAGTATAGGGGAGGGCCCCGGAGCCCACCCCCGCATGTCCTGACCGTGAGCATGCCCCCGGCCTCCCCGCCCCGTGCAGCGTATGGTGCGGGCGTCATGGCCGACCCTGCCTCCCCGCCTCCCGGCCCCGCCGAACACCGCGCCGCCGCGCCCCGGTCGGTGCGGGCCGCCGTCCTGACCATCAGCGACACCCGCACGGAGGCCACCGACACCAGCGGCGCCTACCTGCGGGCCGAGCTGGGGGCGGCGGGCCACGAGGTCACCGCCTCCCGCATCGTCCGCGACGAGGAAGCCTCGATNCACCGCGCCGCCGCGCCCCGGTCGGTGCGGGCCGCCGTCCTGACCATCAGCGACACCCGCACGGAGGCCACCGACACCAGCGGCGCCTACCTGCGGGCCGAGCTGGGGGCGGCGGGCCACGAGGTCACCGCCTCCCGCATCGTCCGCGACGAGGAAGCCTCGATCCGCGCGGCGCTGGCCGAACTGATGGCGGGAGCCGACGTGGTGCTCACCAGCGGCGGCACCGGCATCACCGGACGGGACGTGACCATTCCAGTCGTCGAGTCGCTGCTCACCAAGCCGCTGCCGGGCTTCGGGGAACTGTTCCGGATGCTGAGTTACCGCGACGTGGGCGCCGCCGCCATGCTCTCGCGGGCGGTGGGCGGACTGGCGGGCCAGACGCTGCTGTTCGCCCTGCCCGGCAGCCGGGGCGCGGTGCAGACCGCCTGGGAGGGCCTCTTGCGGGGCGAACTCGGCCACCTCGTCTCCGAGGTCCGGCGGCACGGGCAGCCACAGAGCCGGGCGGGGGAGGGGCGGCCATGACCTTTGCCGCCTACGTGACGCCCCTCTATGCCCTGTGCCTCGCCCTGATCGCGGGCTACTGGCTGTGGCGGGTGGGGCGGGAGGCCCGCTTCCGGCACGAACCGCGCGTGGGGTGGTGGGCGGTGCCGGGCTGGGGGGCGCTGCTGCTCGCGCCGCTGCTGGAGGTCCCGGCCCTCTTCGGGCTGGGGGC
>NZ_JASNGB010000336.1 GCF_030271215.1 Deinococcus rhizophilus
CCGCCCTGCGGACCCGCCGCCCGCTGCCCGCCCCGCCGAGCTGGGCGCTGGGGCTGCTCGCGGGGCTGGGGTTCGTCGTGCTGAACGCCGTCTACGGGACCCTCTTGGGCCGCGAGGCGGGCACGGCGCTGCTGGGGCTGCTGGTGTGTCTCAAGGCCGCCGAGACGCGCACCCGGCGGGACGCCCGGCTGCTCGCGCTGCTGGGCGTGTTCGTGCTGCTGACGCACCTCTTCTTCGGACAGGGACCGCTCGCGGCGGCGCACGTCGCGCTGGGGCTGGTGGGCCTGCTCGCCGCGCTGGGGCGCTGGAACGGGCCGGGGTCAGGGTCGGGGCGGGCTGCCGTGGGTCAGGCCGCCCGCCTGAGCCTGCAGGCCGCGCCGCTGATGGCCGTGCTGTTCGTGCTGTTTCCCCGCCCCGACGGTCCACTGTGGCAACTCCCCGTGCAGGCCGCGCAGACCGGGCTGGCCGACGAGATCACGGCGGGGGAATACAGCAGCCTGGCCCAGAGCCGGGACGTGGCCTTCCGNCCGCTGATGGCCGTGCTGTTCGTGCTGTTTCCCCGCCCCGACGGTCCACTGTGGCAACTCCCCGTGCAGGCCGCGCAGACCGGGCTGGCCGACGAGATCACGGCGGGGGAATACAGCAGCCTGGCCCAGAGCCGGGACGTGGCCTTCCGCGCCGAGTTCGGCGGCCCCCTTCCCCCCCCGGAGGAGCGCTACTGGCGCGGCCCGGTCTACGAGCGTTACGACGGGGTGCGCTGGGGGCAGGTGCGGGAGCGCTTCGGGTCCCCGACGGTGGAGTTCTCCGGGCCGACGCTGGCCTACCGCCTGACCCTGGAACCCGGCAACCCGCCCTGGATTCCAGTCCTGGACACGCCGACCACGCTGCCGCCGGGGGCCTTCCTGACGACCGCGTTTCAGGCGGTGTCCTTCAGCGTGGGGGGCAGCCGCACCCGCCACGCCGTGCAGGGCCGCGCCGCCCGGCTGGGACTGCGGGAGGCTCCCGAGCGGCTCACCCTCAACCTGGGGTTGCCGCCGGGCGAGAGTCCGCAGGCACGGGCGCTGGCCGCGTCGTGGGCGGGGCT
>NZ_JASNGB010000337.1 GCF_030271215.1 Deinococcus rhizophilus
GGCCCTGCCCGGTCGCCAGGGACGCGCCCCCG
Organism: Deinococcus rhizophilus; assembly: GCF_030271215.1. Classification (GTDB taxonomy): domain Bacteria; phylum Deinococcota; class Deinococci; order Deinococcales; family Deinococcaceae; genus Deinococcus; species Deinococcus rhizophilus. Next base: position 33 of record NZ_JASNGB010000337.1, read on the forward strand.
GGCCCGTCGCGCAGGCTGAGGCGCAGCTTGCCCGAGAGGTCGAGCAGCCGCAGGGTGCCGGGGCGTTCCTCCACGCCCAGCGCCAGCGCCCAGGGGTCGCTGAAGGTCTCGTCCGTGAGCACCCCGGCGTCGATGCGGGCGATCACCTCGTCGAGGCCAGGGCGCCCGGCGGGGTCTTTCTCGATCATGTGCAGGATCAGGTCGCTGAGCTTGCCGGGCACCTCCAGCCGCACCTGCTTGGGGGGCTTGGGGGCCTCGAAGACCTGCTGGTGCACGACCGCCTCGTAACTGCCCTTGAAGGCGGTGTCGCCGGTGGCGAGTTCGTAGGCGAGCAGCCCCAGCGAATACACGTCGCTGCGGGCGTCGACCCGGCCCCCCTTGGCCTGCTCGGGGGCCATGTAGATGGGCGTGCCCACCCGCGCTCCGGTCATGGTGAGGCGGGTCAGCACCTTGCCCACCGCGATCCCGAAGTCCATCAGCTTGACGCCGCCCTCGCGCAGCCGCCCGTCGCGGAAAGCGCCTGCCAGCACCATCACGTTGGCGGGTTTGATGTCGCGGTGAATCACGTTCTGCATGTGAATGTGCCGCAGGGCGTCGGCCAGCGCCCGCACGACCTGCACGGCCTGGGCAAAGGGCAGGCGCTCGCGGTCCATCAGGCTTTCCAGGCTCTCGCCGTCGAGAAACTCCATGGCGATGTAGTGCTCGGGGTCCTGCATGCGGAAGTCGTAGACCCGCACGATGCCGGGGTGGTTGAAGCGCTTGAGGACCTCGGCTTCGCGGTAGAAACGGCGCACGAACTTGGTGTCCGCGAGGTAGCGGTCCTGCGGGACCTTGAGGGCCACCGTGCGCCCGTCCGAGCGCCGCCGGGCGCGGTACACGCTGCCCATCCCGCCGATGCCCACCCGCTCGAGGACCTCGTAGTCCTGAAAGTGCAGGTCGGGCAGGGGGGTGACCGCCCGGGACGGGGCCGCCCGCTCGGTGCGCTGCACCCGCACCGGGCGCCGCCGGAAGGCCGCCGCGCC
>NZ_JASNGB010000338.1 GCF_030271215.1 Deinococcus rhizophilus
CTCCCACAGGGCACCCACGTCCAGCGCCGCGAGGTCGAGCGTGCCGCCGGGCCGCAGCGGAAGATCGGCGGGAAAGCTCCCGGTCACCCGCGCCGGGCCGACACTCGCCGCCAGCGCGAGCGGTCCGGCCCCGGTCAGCCGGGCGCCAAGCGCTCCACCCGGCACCGTGCCCGTGGCCCGCAGGTCGCCCAGCCAGCCGGTGCGGGCATTCCAGCCCGTCACCCCGTCCAGCCGCACGCGGGTGTCCCCGGCGACGTAGGGGGCGTGGACAGTCAGCCGGGCCGTTTGCAGGCCCGCCAGTGCCCCCGACCCCAGCCGCCCGCGCAGGGTTCCGGCCAGGGCCTCGCCGCCGAGTTCGGCCTTCCAGTCGCGCCCGAACAGCCGCGCGGTGACGCGGGTGCCCGGGGCCTGCAGGCCACCNGGACAGTCAGCCGGGCCGTTTGCAGGCCCGCCAGTGCCCCCGACCCCAGCCGCCCGCGCAGGGTTCCGGCCAGGGCCTCGCCGCCGAGTTCGGCCTTCCAGTCGCGCCCGAACAGCCGCGCGGTGACGCGGGTGCCCGGGGCCTGCAGGCCACCCACCCCGCCGCTGAGGGCCCCCTGCACCCGCACGTCGGGCTTGCCCAGCGACCCCAGCACCTGCCCGGTGTACTCGCCGGGGAGGGCGCCTTGCAGGGTGGCCTTCGCGCTGAGGCGCAGTTCCGGAAAAGCGGGGCCGCTCGCCCGGAAGGTGCCCAGCCCGTTCGGCAGCGTGCCCGCCCCGCCCTGCACCCGCAGCACCCCGCCCGCATAGGTCGCCGGGGCGCGGAAGGTCACGCCCGCGACCTCGCCCTCGGTGTCCAGCCGCAGCTCGCGCAGGGTGCCGCTCACACTGCCGCTGACCCGCCCGTCGGTGCCTGCCAGCGGCCCCAGGTCGGGGATGTCGACCCGGCCCGTGACCGCCCAGTCGTCTGGCGTCCGGTTCAGGTTCAGCGCCAGGGTGCCGCCCGCCAGCGTGCCGCGCAGGGTCGCGCCCGCCTCC
>NZ_JASNGB010000339.1 GCF_030271215.1 Deinococcus rhizophilus
ACGCACTTCTCGCCCTCTCGACCTAAACTGCAAGATGTCAGTCAACACATGCTGGAGACGCGCTTTTTGCAACCCTCGATACCGGCAGTTCCTCAATCCGAAGGCCCGAACCCCCTGTGAAAGGGTGCCCTCTATGCCCGCACGCCGCTGATAGCGGCGCTGCGCCTCTGGATCAACCATCGCGTCTCGGGCTGCATGCAGCGCTTCTTGCTGGGCCTGGGGCTGGAACGTCAACGATTTGGGTTTCGTTTCGGATGTCACGCAATGTGCCCGGACCGGACACTGTTGACACGTTTTCGCAGAAAACGTGGTGATGACAATGGGCTGTCCAGTAGTGCGTTTCGTGGCGTGCCAGCGCTCACTCTCTTCGCCCTGCGGGCAGATGGCCTTCTGCCTCTCCCAGTCAATCTGGAAGTCTCGCAATGTGAATGCCCCAGCTGTCCGATAGGCTTGAGACGTATTGGGGCGGACAGGCCCAATGATCTCCGTCCCATGCTGCTCCTTTGCCCGCACGATCAGCTCTGCGGCGTTGTAGCCCGCATCGACCCAGTGTTCCGTCGGCTGGAGATCACGGCGAAACAAGTCTGTCTGAATCTGTTGTCCCAGTGGGGCATCCTGCACTTCTGCTGTTGTGGTCGCTACCTGGGTGATGAGATGAGGTAGGCCGTCATCGCAGGTTTCAGAGACGTGCACCTTGTAGCCACGCCATTCTCGCCCCCGTTTCGTGCTGTAGCGAGCTTCAGGATCGTAGGGCGATTCCACATGCATGGCCCGTTCCTTGACCAGCTCACTTCGGAGCCGGAAACGAATAACGCCGTTCAGATCGGTAAATTGACGTTGCCAGCAGCGTTCCAGAGTCAGCACCTCGCTGAGGTGCTGACTGCCTTGCGGCGCATCGTCACGGGCGATCAGGGCCAAAAGCGTTTGCCCGTCTTTGCCAACCTGATCAGCGTAAACCTGCTTGCCCCGGTCACCTCAGTACCTGACAGGTTGAGGTTTTTGCTGTACAGGAGCGGG
>NZ_JASNGB010000034.1 GCF_030271215.1 Deinococcus rhizophilus
GCCCCCTGCATCGTCTTTATCGACGAGATCGACGCCGTCGGGAGAAAACGCGGCGTCAACCTCCAGGGCGGCAACGACGAACGCGAGCAGACCCTCAACCAGCTGCTCGTCGAGATGGACGGCTTCTCCTCCGGACAGGAGGTCATCATCCTGGCGGCCACCAACCGCCCCGACGTGCTGGACGCCGCCTTGCTGCGTCCGGGACGCTTCGACCGTCAGGTCGTCGTGGACGCCCCCGACGTGCGGGGGCGCGAGATGATCCTCCGGATTCACGCCCGCAAGAAGCCGCTCGATCCTTCAGTGGACCTCGGGGTGATCGCCCGCAGGACGGCGGGGATGGTGGGGGCGGACCTGGAGAACCTGCTCAACGAGGCGGCGCTGGGAGCGGCGCGGTCGGGGCAATCGAAGATCGTGATGCGGGATGTGGAAGAGGCGCGGGACCGGGTGCTGATGGGCCCGGAACGCCGCTCGCTGGTGGTGCGGGAAGCGGACCGCCGCGTGACGGCCTACCACGAGGTCGGACATGCCCTCGCCGCACAGCTCCTTCCGCACGCGGACAAGGCCCACAAGCTCACCATCGTGCCGCGCGGGCGGTCGCTGGGGTCGGCGCTCTACACCCCGGAGGACCGGATGCACCACACCCGCACGGCGCTGCTCGACCGGCTCTGTGTGGCGCTGGCCGGGCACGCCGCCGAGGAGGTCGCCACCGGGGAGGTCACGACCGGGGCCGCGAGCGACTTCCAGCAGGCCACGGGTCTGGCCCGCCGCATGGTGACCGAGTGGGGCATGTCGGAGGTCGGGCAGCTCGCGCTTGCGCAGGAGAACGCCGGATTCCTCGGGTACGGGCCGCAGCAGGGCGTGTACAGCGACCACACCGCCGAGCAGATCGACGTGGAGGTCGCCCGCATCCTGAACGGGCAGTACGGGCGGGCGCTGGCGCTGCTGCGTGAGCACCTGCATGTGCTGCACCGCATGACCGACGAACTGATCGTGCGCGAGTCGCTGAGCGGTGAGGAACTGGTCACCATCCTGCAGGGCGGGACCCTCCCGGCTCCGGCCTTTCCCGGGGAGGACGGTGAGGTCCCGGCCGCTCCTCCCGGTTTGACGCCCAACCCGGCCTGAAGTCCGTCCCATCATGCCCCCCGGCCCGATTCTCTAGGCTGGGGGCATGACGTTGTACCGCTCCTCCTCCCGGTCCCTGGCGCTGCTGGCCGCCGCCCTGCTCACGGCGGCCTCGGCGCAGGCCACGCCCCCGGTTCCGCCCGCCCCCGCGACTCCCGCCACCCCNTCAACTGCTGCCGCATGCCCAGCGGGTCGCCAAGCTGACCGTGGTGCCGCGTGGCCGGGCGGCGGGCTACATGATGCCCGACGCCGATGACCGCCTGCATGTCACCCGCCCGGCCCTGGACGACATGGTCGCGGTGGCGCTCGCGGGCCGCGCCGCCGAGGAGGTCGTGTTCGGGGAGGTCACGACAGGTGCCCAGAACGATTTCCAGCAGGCGACCGGCCTGGCCCGGCGGATGGTCACCGAGTGGGGCATGTCGCCGCGCATCGGCAAGGTGGCGCTGGTCGAGGGAGAGGGGAGTTACCTGGGCAGCGGCCCGCAGCTCGTGCCCATGAGCGAGGCGACCGCGCACACGGTGGACGAGGAAGTCCGGGGCATCATCGAGTCGGCCTATGCCCGCGCCGTCGCCCTGGTCCAGACGCACCTGCCGCGTGTCCACGAGAGCGTCGAGGTGCTGCTGCGGCGCGAGACGCTCAGCGGCGAGGAGTTCTCTACCCTGCTCGCGGGCGGGACCCTGGACGAGTTGCCCCCGTCACCCCCGGCCTCCCTGCCGCCCGCCCCGCTGCCCACCTGAAGGCCGGGGACCGGCAGGCCGCCGCACCCCAGCTCCGGTTGCGGCGGTTTTGCCGGCGTGTGCGTCACACTTCCTCCTCCTCCGGGTCGCGGGTCGGGGAGGGCGGGACCGGGGGCTGGGTGCGGTTCTGGTCGCGGCGGGGGTCGGGGGCCGGGGCGGTGCCCGAGACCTTGATCTCCAGCGGGGTCGCCCCGAAGCTCAGGCTGCGCTGCGGGGCCGGGATCTCGATGCCCGCCTCGTCCATGGCGATCTTGATGCGGCGGTTGAACTCGCGGCCCAGGGCAAACTGGCTCTTGGGCTGCACCTTGTACAGCGCCCGCAGGGTCACGCCGTCGGGCGCGAGGCGGGTCACGCCCTGAATCTCGGGGTCTTCCAGAAAGGACGCCGCCCACGCCGGGTCCGCGTGCAGTTCGCGGCTGACGCGTTCCAGCACCCGCAGCGCCTCGTCGATGTCGGCGCCGTAGGTCACGTCCACCGTGGCGACCACCCGCGACCAGTCCTTGCTGCTCACGCTGACCGTCTGGATCTGGCCGTTGGGAATCAGGTGGACCGTGCCGTCGAGCGCCCGCAGGGCCGTCAGCCGCAGGTTGAGCTGCTCCACCGTCCCTGACAGCTGCCCGGTGTTCACGGTGATCACGTCGCCCACCCCGTACTGGTCCTCGAGCAGGATAAAAAAGCCGGTGAACACGTCCTTGATCAGGCTCTGCGCCCCGAAGCCCACCGCCAGCCCCAGGACCGACACGCCCGCCAGCAGGCTGGAGGCGTTCACGCCGAGCGTCTGAAGGCCCGCGATCAGCGCAATCACGACGAGCGCGGCCTTGAGGGTGCTGTCCACCACCCCCCGCAGCGTCTGCACCCGCACGGTGCGGCGGCTGAATTCCTCGTCGGCCACGATGCGCGAGGTCAGGGTGCCGATCAGGCCCCAGGCGATCAGCGAGAGGGCCACGATCACCAGCACCTGCCCGGCGCTGTGCCGGAAGCCGTCCACGATCTCCCCGCCGAGGCCGAACAGCACCGGCACGCTGGGCAGGTAAGCCACCCGCGTGGCGACCGCCAGCCAGCCCAGGACCACCACGCCGGTCCACAGCCACCCCAGCCCGGACACCAGCCGGGCAGGCGCGTGGCCGTCCAGCGCCCGCAGCACCGTCCGCCCGAAGCGGTAGAGCGCGTAGGCCACCACCAGGGTCAGCCCCAGGCCGAGCCAGACCTGGGGTTTCTGAAATTGAAAGGCGAGTTCGTTCAGCAGGTCGTCCGGCATCGCTCCAGCCTCGCATGGGGGCGTGGGGCGCGGCAACGCCGGGTCCTGCGGAGTCCGGGCGGAGGGAAAAGGAGCAGGCGGTGTCCGGGCGGGGAGTGGCCGAACCGGCGCTCTCCCGGGTGGAAAATCCAGTGGCCGGAACCCGGATCAGCCCGGAGCCAGCGCCGCCTCCAGCCGGGCGATCAGGTCGGCCTCGTGGGCGCGGGCGGCCCGCAGCAGGGCGTTTTTCACCGCGCGGGCGTCCGCGCTGCCGTGCCCGATAAAGGCCAGCCCACGCACCCCGATCAGGATGCTCGCCCCGTAGGTGCTGGGGTCCATTCGCTCGGCCAGGCCCCGCAGTGCCGGGCGCACCAGCAGGCCGCCCACCTTGGACTTCAGGGTGCTGCCCAGGGCCTCACGCACCCACCCGAACAGGACCTTGGCCTCGCCCTCCGCGAGCTTGAGAACCACGTTCCCGGTAAAGCCGTCGGTCACCACGATGTCGGTGGTCCCCTGGAAGAGGTCGCGGCCCTCCACGTTGCCGTGGAAATTGATGCCGTGGCCGTGCAGCCCGCGCAGCAACTCGTGGGCTTCGAGCACCAGCGCACTGCCCTTGTGCGGCTCCTCCCCGATGGAGAGCAGGCCCACCGTGGGGTTCTCGCGGTCCTCGACCACCCGCAGGTACACGGTCGCCAGCCGCGCCCACTGGGCAAGGTAGCCGGCCTTCACGTCCGCGTTGGCGCCCGCGTCCAGCAGGGTCACGAAGCCCGTCTGGCTGGGCAGGTGGGTCAGGATGGCGGGGCGGTCCACGCCCCTCACCCGGCCCAGCGTCAGCAGCGCCGAGGCCATCGTCGCCCCGCTGTGGCCCATGCTGACGGCGGCGGCGGCCCGGCCTTCCTTGACCAGCCGGGTGCAGACGTTGATGCTTGCCCCCGTGCGGCTGCGCACGTCCGAGGCGTGCTCCTGCATGCCGATCACGTCCGGGGCGTCCACCACGTCCAGCGGCAGGCTGCCACTGCCCGGATGCTTGCCGAGTTCGGCGTGCAGGGCCACCCTGGGGCCGACGAGCAGCACGGGCACCCCCGCGCGGGCCGCCTGCACCGCGCCCTCCACGTTCGGCGCGGCCCCATGGTCCCCCCCCACCGCGTCGAGGGCGATGGGCAGGGTGGTTTTCGGCGTTCCCCCCGGCTCAGCGTTCATCAGGCTCCGTCACGGCAGCCGTGACATAGAAGGGGCGGCCTCCCGCCTCGGCGCGGCCCTCACTGGGCAGGCGGTAGCCGGGGCGCTCGACTTCCGCACGCAGGGACGACAGGTCCACGTACTCGTCGGCGGCATTGCGCAGCTCGTAGCTCGTCATCTCGGGAATGCTCGCCACCACGACCCGCTTGCCCCGCGCCCTCAGGGCCTCGACCGGGCGCTCGAAATCGCCGTCGCCGGTCAGCAGGATGGCCGTGTCATAGCGGTCGGCGGTTGTCAGCAGGTCGGTCACCATGAAGATGTCGAGGCTGGCGCGGCGCTGCGTCTCGCCGTGCTCGTCGGTGGTCTCGCGCAGCGGGCGGGTCCGGACGGTGTAGCCCATGTAGGTCAGGGCGTCCACGAAGCGCTTTTGCTTGTCGTCGGGATGGGCAGGCACAGCGGTGTAATAGAAGGCGTTGTGAAGCGTTCCCGCCGCGCGGAAGTGTTCCAGGATCTTGCGGTGGTCGAAGTTCCAGCCCAGGCGGCGGGCCGCCGCGTAGACGTTGGCCCCGTCAATAAAGAGGGCAATGCGTTCAGTCATAGAAGGCTCCTGCCGGGGCACGCGGCCCCGTCATTCCCCAGCATAAGGGACCGGCCCCAACCCGAGCCAGGGCTGCCGCGCCCGGTCGTGCAGCCCCGCCCACACCTCCGAGCGCAACCGCCGCAGGTCCACCCCGCCGTAGGTGTCAGGCAGGCGCTCCAGATACACCTCCGCCTTACGAAAGTTACGGTGGGTCAGGCTGCCGTGGTGCCAGCGCTTGTGCAGGGCGGCGGCGAGCAGGATCAGCGCCTGCAGGAAGTCACGCTCCGTGCCTGCCGCCGTGCGCCACGGGACCTCCCACGCCTCGTGGGCCTCCCACCACTCGCCCGCGTCGAAGAGCCGGGCGCCCACACGCAACTGTTCCTCCCCTTCCCCGGTCATGACGGCAGCCTAGCGTGCCCCGCCCATGAACCGACCGTTAGGCACCGCGCATCTTCCGCATATCTGCCCATGCCCCCGGGGGGTATACTCGGCCCATGAAGCCTGTGGAACTGACCGACAGCACCTTTCAGAACGAGACGGCCGAGGGCCTGACCCTGGTGGACTTCTGGGCCCCCTGGTGCGGCCCGTGCCGCATCATCGCGCCAGTGATCGAGGAACTCGCCGGGCAGTACGAGGGCCGGGTCAAGGTCGCCAAACTCAACGTGGACGACAACCCCAGCGTCTCCGGCCAATTCCGGGTCATGAGCATCCCCACCATGATCCTGTTCAAGGACGGCCAGCCTGTCGAGGGTATGGTCGGTGCCCAGCCCAAGCGGGCGTTTGAAGCCCTGCTCGACAAGTACGCGACCGCCGCCGTCACGAACTGACGTTTCAGGATCACCAGGGCCGCCTCTTCCCGGGGCGGCCTCTTGACATGCTCAGAACCGGGTCAAGGGCGGCGTCCAGGTGTGCAGGCACTCGGACAGCAGCACCTCGCCCTCCTCCCAGTCCCCGTGGCCGCTCGCCACGTTGAGGTGCCCGGCCTCCCCCGCTGTGACGGAGGCAGCGTCCCACGCACTCGCCATCACTTCGGCCCACCCGGGGCTCGCGTACGGGTCGTTTTCGCTGGCCACCACCAGCGCCGGGAAGGGGAGCGGCCTGGGTGGGAGGGGAGCAAAGCGGCGCACCTCCCCGGGCGCGTCGGGGCGCTCCGGGTCGGGGGGCGCGGCGAGCAAGGCTCCGCGTACCCGTTCCGGCACCTGGGAAGAGGCCGCCCAATGGACCACCGTCAGGGCACCCAGACTGTGCGCCACCAGCACGAGTTCGCCGGACGTCTCCCCCACCACCTTGCCAAGCTGCGCCGCCCACTCCTCCGGATCAGGCTTCTCCGGGTCGCTCTGCCCGACCCGCGCCGCCCCGAATTTCTGTTCCCACAGGGTCTGCCAGTGTCCCGGCCCGCTGTCTCCCAGGCCAGGCACGATCACGAGGGTGGGAGCCATACCAGAAACTATCAGCCCTCAGCGATCAGCAAGGAAAAACCCCGCCGAAGCGGGGCTGAAAGGCTCATCTGGGATCAGACGAGTTCGATCAGGGCCATCGTGACGCCGTCGCCGCGGCGGGTGCCCACGCGCAGGATGCGGGTGTAGCCACCGGGACGGTCCGCGTACTTGGGGGCCACCTCGTCCATCACCTTGCGGACCACGGCGATGTCGTGGATGTCGCGGGCAACGAGGCGGCGGGCGTGCAGGTCCCCACCCTTGGCGGTGGTGATCAGCTTCTCGACGTAGGGGCGCAGCTCCTTGGCCTTGGTGAGGGTCGTCTGGATGCGGCCCTCGCGCAGCAGCGCCGTCGCCTGGGCACGGGCCAGGGCGGTGCGGGCGCTGCTGTTGCGGTTGAGCTTGCGACCGGATTTACCGTGACGCATGGGAAGTCTCCTTGGGGGATGAGGCGCGGGAGGGGTGCCCCCCACGCACTGGAACTAGTCTCTGAGAGCCAGCCCGAACTGCGCGAGCTGCTGCTTGATCTCGTCGAGGCTGCGCTCGCCGATACCGGGGACCTTTTTGAGGTCACGGTCGGACAGGGCGCACAAGGCGTCCACACTGTCGATGCCTTCCTCCTTGAGGGAGTGCAGCACGCGGGTGGTCAGGCCCAACCCTTCGAGGGTCACGCGGGGCGTGTCGAGGTCTCCCGCCGGGTACGAACCGGGATCGAGATCGGGCATCCGGGGCGCTTCTGGCGCCGCTGCCGCAACCGGGGTGACCGCCGCATAGGACGGGGCCAGTTCCGGGGTGAGCGGCAGCGTTTCGACGTTGCCAAACACGGTCAGCTCGTCCCGCAGGATCTCGACAGCCTTGTCCAGCGTGTCCTGGGGGCCGACGCTACCGTCGGTCCAGACCCGCAGAATCAGGCGGTCGAGGTCGGTCTGCTGGCCCACGCGGGTGTTTTCCACGTGGTAGGCCACCCGGCGCACCGGCGAGAACACCGCGTCCACCGGGATCGAGTTGATGCGGTCCTTGGTGGAGTGCTTGTCGGCGGGCACGTACCCCTCGCCCTCCTCGACCCTCACCTCCATCACCAGCTTGCCGTCTTCGGCAAGGGTGGCGATGGGGAGGTCGGGGTTGACGATTTCGGCGTCACTGGGCACCTCGAAGGCGCCTGCCCGCACCACGCCCTCGCCCTGCGCCCGCAGGGTCAGGGTCTTGGGGCCGGGGGCATGGAACTTCACGACAAGTTCCTTGAGGTTCAAGATGATGCGGATCACATCTTCCTTGACGCCGGGGATGGTCGAAAACTCGTGAAGGACATCCTCGATGTACACGCTCGTCACGGCGGTGCCGGGGATCGAGGACATCAGGATGCGCCGGATGGGATTCCCGATGGTGACGCCGTAGCCACGCGCGAGCGGTTCGAGGACGAACTCGCCGTAATCGCCGTCGACGCGGGCTTTGAGTTGAGGGCGCTTTTGATCCACTGGGGCCTCCCGATTAGCGCGAGTAGTACTCGATGATGAAGTTCTCGTTGATGGGCAGGGCAAGGTCTTCGCGGGCGGGCAGGCGCACGAAGGTGCCGCTGAAGGTCTCGGGGTTCAGCTCGATCCAGGGCGAGACGCGGCGGCGCTTCTGGGCCTCCATGTTCTCCTGAATAAAGCCCATCGAGCGGCTCTTCTCGGAGACGCTGATCTCGTCCCCGATCTTGACCCGGTACGACGCGATATCCACCCGCTTGCCGTTGACGAACACGTGTCCGTGGCCGACAAACTGCCGGGCCTGGCGGCGGGTGCTGGCAAAGCCCATGCGGAAGACGACGTTGTCCAGGCGGCGCTCGAGCAGTTGCAAGAACACCGTGCCGGTCACGCCGGGAACGCTGGCCGCTTCGTCAAAGAGGTTGCGGAACTGCTTTTCGCCCATGCCGTACAGCCGGGCGAGCTTCTGCTTTTCACGCAGGCGCACGCTGTAGTCGCTGGGGCGACCACGGGCACGTCGCTGGCCGTGCTGACCGGGCGCGTAAGGGCGCCGGTCGAGGTACTTCTGGACTTTCTCGGTCTCCGCGAGGTTGATGCCCTCGCGGCGGCTGAGCTTGGTGATGGAACCACGGAAACGACCCATGTCTTGACTCTCCTTACGGTTTCAGGCTCTGGCGCCTGCGAACCGGGTCTGCGGCCCTCTGGCGCCCGCTTCCTCGCCGGTGGTGCGGCTCTCTGCCCTGGGGGCAAGACGGAAGCGGGACAGGTGGGCACGCGCAGCGCCCTAATGAACAAACACTCAGGCGCGGTGCTTTTTCTTGGGACGGCAGCCGTTGTGCGGAACAGGGCTGTCGTCCATGATGGACTTCACTTCGATCCCGGAAGCCTGAATCGCGCGAATCGCCTGCTCGCGGCCTGAACCGGTGCCGCGCACGATGACGTCCACGATATTCATGCCGAAGGTCTGCTGCGCCTTTTTCACGGCGTCGGCGGCGGCGAGCTGGGCCGCGTAGGGCGTGCCCTTCTTGCTGCCCTTGTAGCCGATGGTGCCGCCCGAGGACCACGCGACCGAGTTGCCGTCGAGGTCGGTGATGGTCACGATGGTGTTGTTGTAGCTCGCGTGAACGTAGGCGCGGCCTGCGCTGATGTTGCGCCGGGCGCGGCGGGGGGTCTTGCCTTTGGTGGTCTTCGCCATGGCTTACTTCCTCGTCGCCTTCTTCTTACCTGCGACGGTCTTGCGCGGTCCCTTGCGGGTGCGGGCATTCGTCTTGGTGCGCTGGCCGCGCACGGGCAGGCCGCGGCGGTGGCGCAGGCCACGGTACGCCCCGATGTCCATCAAGCGCTTGATGTTCTGGCCCACTTCCGAGCGGAGGTCACCCTCCACCTTGAAGGTGCGCTCGATGGCGTCACGCAGGGTGCTCTGATCGGCTTCACTGAGGTTCTTGACGCGGGTGTCGGGGTTGATCCCCGTCTGCGCCAGCACTTCCTTGGAGCGGGTCAGACCGATCCCGTAGATATAGGTCAGGGCAATCTCGACGCGCTTCTCGCGCGGAAGGTCAACGCCAGCGACGCGCGCCATTAGCCCTGCCTCTGCTTGTGCTTGACATTGGAGCAGATGATCAGCACGCGCCCGTGGCGGCGGATCACCTTGCAGTTGTCGCACATCTTCTTGACACTGCTGCGAACTTTCATGCGTCCTCCTCGCAGCCGCCTCACGTCGCCGCCTGTCACGGCAGTGCGCTCAGCAGCGCTCGACCCCCCTGGCCGTCGGGCCTGACAGGGAATCTGTTGGGTACCGGCGCCCGGAGGGGCTTACTTGCGGTAGACGATCCGTCCCCGCGACGTATCGTAGGGACTGATTTCCAGGACCACGCGGTCACCAGGCAAAATCCGGATGTAATGGATCCGCATCTTGCCACTGATGTAGGCCAGAATATCGTGCCCAGTATCGAGCTTCACCCGGAAAGTGGTGTTGGGCAGCGCCTCTTCCACCACGCCCTCGGCCCGCACGGTATCGGACTCTTCCTTCTTGCGCTTCTCCCGCTGTTCCGGCATCTTTCGTCTTGCCACGTCACCTCCAGGCTTGGTACAAGCCAAAGGGGAAGTTAGCACGGCCGGGGAGGCAGGGGCAAGCACCGGCCGCCGCCTCTTCCCCACCTGGCCTCAGCCCAGGGCCTCCACGTCAGCCCAGTGCTTCCACAAGGCGGCCATAGACCTGATCCAGCGTCCCCACCCCGTCCACCGGACGCAGAGACCCACGCGTGCCGTAATAGTCGATCAGCGGCTGAGTCTGCTCGCGGTAGACCTCCTGGCGTTTGCGGGCCACTTCCTCGGTGTCGTCGCTACGCACCGCCTCTCCGCGCCGGGCCGCCTGCCGCCCCCGTTCCACGATGCGTTCGATCAGCAACCGGTCGGGCACTTCCAGCAGCGGCACGGCGGTGACAGGGGCTCCCAGGTCCTCCAGCAACCGGTCAAGGGCCTCCGCCTGGGCACGGGTGCGCGGGAACCCGTCGAAAATCACCCGCACCGCCTTCATTCCAGCGAGGTGGTTCCGGATCAGGGCGATCAGGACCTCGTCGGGCACCAGGGCCCCCGCGTCGAGAAGGGGCCCAACCTGCTGACCCAGTTCGGTGCCGCGCGAGACGTGGTCGCGCAGGATGTCGCCCGTGCTGATCTTGGTCAGACCTTCTTCGTGGGCCAGACGCTCGGCCTGCGTGCCTTTCCCAGCGCCGGGGGGGCCGAGAAAGATCACGACCTTGTTCTCAGATGGTGTCATGGTTCCTCCTTCAGGGAGTACAGCATAGAGGCCGGGCAGAGGCGCCGCCCTGTCTCCCCGGCCGTGACGGCAGGTGCCAGCACGGAAAACCGCCCACCCGGAGGTGAGCGGCGTGCCGTGAAGGGCAGAACTTCAGTTCAGGCGGCCACGGATGCGGCCCTTGCTGATAAAGCCGTCGTAACGCCGCACGGTGAGCTGCGCTTCGAGCTGCTTGAGCGTTTCCAGCGCCACCCCCACGATAATCAGCAGGCCAGTGCCGCTGAACTGAAAGGTGGTGATGCCCGTCGCCCGCTGCACGATCTGCGGAAAGACCGTCAGCACCACCAGGAAGATCGCGCCCCACAGGCTCAGGCGGCTGCTGATGCCGCCCAGATACTCGGCAGTCGCGGTGCCCGGCCGGACGCCGGGAATAAACCCGCCGGCCTCGCGCAACTGCTCACTGATGCGCTTGGGATCGAACTGCACGCTGTTGTACAGGTAGGTGAACCCGAAGATCAGTGCCGCTTCGAGCAGGATGTACCACGGGCTGCCGAAGGTCAGGTAGGTCTGGATAAACGCGTTGACCTCGGGCGCCCGCTCGGCGGTGGCGCTGCCGATCAGGTTGGGAAGGATCAGCATGGCCGAGGCGAAGATCACTGGAATCACGCCCGCCTGGTTGACCTTGATCGGGAGCCAGGTGGCCTGTCCCCCCAGGTTGCGGGCCGCCCCACCGGGAGCGCCGCCACGGGCACGGGCGTAGGTGACAGGCACGCGGCGCTCGCCCTGATAGACGTACACGATGCCCGCGATGGTCACCAGAATGACCGCCGCGAAGACCAAGATCTGCAGCAGCGACACCTGATCGTTACGGAAGAGTTCGCCCGTCGCGGCGATCTCGCGCGGGTAGTTGGCGATGATCCCCGCCGTGATGATCAGGCTGATGCCGTTGCCGACGCCCACCTCGGTGATGCGCTCGCCGATCCACAGGGTAAAGGCCACGCCCGCCACCTGGGTCAGCACCATCACCAGGATGGTAAAGAGGCCGGGGTCCCAACCCACCGCGATGAACTGCGGGTTGCTGGTGATGTACAGCGAGAAGAACAGCGCCTGAAAAGTTCCCAGCGCGACCGCCGCGTAGCGGGTGTACTGGTTGATCTTCTTGCGGCCTTCCTCGCCCTCCTTGCTGAGTTTCTCCAGTGAGGGGACGGTGGTCGTCAGAAGCTGGATCACGATGCTGGCCGTGATGTAGGGCAGCACCCCCAGCGCGAAAATCGAGAACTGCGAAAGATTGCCGCCCGAGATCAGGCTGATCAACCCGAAAAGGCCACCCGAGGTGGCCTCTGCGAGCTCGGCTGCATTGACGCCCGGCGTCGGAATGGTGCTTCCGAGACGGAAGACGGCAAGCAGCAGCAGGGTGAAGACAATCTTCCGCCGCAGGTCCGGGATCCGGAACGCGTCGCGGAAGGCGCGCAGCATGTTAGCCCGCCTGCTCGGCGTTCTCGCTGCTCGCGGCCAGGATCACGACCCGGCCCCCGGCCGCTTCCACGGCACGGACCGCCGACTCGCTCGCCGCGTCCACGTGAACGGTCACGGCGCGGCCGAGTTCACCGCGGCCCAGCAGCTTCACCGGGCGGTTCTTGCGGCGGACCAGCCCGGCCAGTTCCAGCGCCGCGCGGTCGAAGGTCTCCCCTTCCAGCCCGGCGAGCTGTCCGAGGTTGACGACCTCGTAGGTCGTACCGACATTGTTGAACCCGCGCTTGGGCAGCCTCGAGATCAACGTGCTGCGACCACCCTCGAAGAAGGAGCCCTTGCCGGAGCCGCTGCGCGACTTCTGGCCCTTGTGCCCGCGACCAGCCGTCTTGTCGGTTCCGCCGGGGCCACGGCCCACGCGCTTGCGGTTCTTGCGGCTGCCGGGCGCCGGAGTCAGTTCGTGAAGCTTCACGCTTCCACCTCCACCAGATGTTGGACGGTCTTGATCATGCCGCGCAGGGCGGGCGTGTCTGCCAGTTCACGGGTATCCCCGATCTTGCGCAGACCCAGCGCCTTGACCGTCTGCACCTGGTTGCCAGGGCGGCCGATCACGCTGCGCTTGAGGGTCACCTTGACAGTCGTGCCGGTCACAGGGCACCTCCCGCCTGGGCCGCGCCGCCCTCGGTGGTCGCCGAGACAGAACCTGCCGCGATCACCTGCGGCCGGGCCTGCACGTCGAGGCCACGGGCCGAACGCACCTGCTTGGCGGTGCGCAGGTTCTTCAGGCCGTCAAACACCGCGTAAGCCACGTTGACCTTGTTGCGGCTGCCGAGTTCCTTGGAGAGCATGTTGGTAATGCCCGCCAGTTCGGCGATAGAGCGCGGCACGGTGCCCGCGATCACGCCGGTACCGGGACCCGCAGGCTTGAGCAGCACGCGGCTGGTGCTGTTCTCACCGACGATGTCGTGGGGAATGGTGCCGTTCTCGACGGGCACGGTGATCATGTTCTTGCGTGCGATCGCCTTGGCCTTCTCGATGGCGACCGGCACTTCCTTGGCCTTGCCGATGCCCATGCCGACCCGGCCGTTGCGGTCACCCAGGATCACGAGTGCGGCGAAGCGGAAGCGGCGACCCCCCTGGTAGGTCTTGGAGGTGCGGTTGACGAAGAGCATCTTCTCCTCGAACTCACCCGTCTCCCGCTCGCGGTCATTGCGACGATTAAAAGTCAAGGCCACCCTCCCGCGCCGCGTCTGCGAGCGCTTTGACCCGGCCGTGGTACTTGTACCCGGCACGGTCGAATACGACCTGCTTGACACCCTTGGCGGTGGCTGCCTCGGCGAGGGCGCGGCCCACAGCGGCGGCCGTGTCGGTCTTGGTGCCGCTCTTGAGCGCACTGCTGCTCGCCGCTGCCAGCGTGGTGCCGGTGGTGTCGTCGATAATCTGGGCGTAGATGTGCTTGCTGGAGCGGAACACACTGAGGCGCGGACGCTCTGCCGCCGCGACACGCACCTTGCGGCGGGTGCGCAGCTTGCGCCGAATGGCTGTCTGGTTCGCCATCACTTCTTCCCTTTCCCGCCGGTCGCCCCGGCCTTGCCTGCCTTGAGGGCGATCTGCTGGCCCACGAAGCGCACGCCCTTGCCGTGGTAGGCGTCCGGCTTGCGCACCTTGCGCACGTTCGCCGCGACCTGCCCCACCATCTGCTTGTCGATACCCGACACGTCAATGCGGGTGGGCTCAGGCACCGTGAAGGTCACGCCTGCGGGGGGCTCGATCACGACCGGGTGGCTGTAGCCGATGGTCATTTCGAGGTTCTTGCCCGCCAGCTTGGCACGGTAACCGACGCCGCGCAGCTCAAGGTTGATGGTGAAGCCGTCCGAGACGCCCTTGACGGCGTTGGCGACCAGCGTGCGGGTCAGGCCGTGCAGGGCGCGGTGCTCCTGGCGGTCGCTGGGGCGCGTCACCAGAAGCTGGTCGCCCTCGCTGGCGATGGTCAGGGCCGTGTTGTAAGGGACGGTGAGCTCGCCCCTGGGGCCCTTGGCGCGAAACACGCCGCCCTCAGCACTCACGGTCACGCCGCTGGGCACGGCGATAGGTTGTTTACCAATACGGGACATAGCTGTCCTCCTTCGTCCTTAAGTCGTGGGCGTCTTTCCGCTGGGAAATGCGCTCCGAGGTCAGGCGTGGTGCGGTCTTACCAGATGACGCAGACGACTTCGCCGCCGACGCCCTGCTTGCGGGCCTCGCGGTCGGGCAGCAGGCCCCGGCTCGTCGAGACGACGGCGACACCCAGACCGCGCTGCACGCGGGGCAGGTTCTCAGCGCTGACATAGGCACGGCGCCCTGGGCGGCTGATGCGCTCGATGTGCTTGATCACCTGCTCGCGCTTGGCCCCGTACTTCAGGGTCAGGCGCAGCACGTCAAACTTCTGGCCTTCGGGACGCACGCGCTCAACGCTCGCCACGTAGCCTTCTTGCAGCAGCACTTGCGCGAGCTGCTCCTTGAACTTGGAAGCCGGGATATCGACGCTCTCCTTAAAGGTGCGCGTCGCGTTGCGAATGCGCGTGAGCATGTCGGCGATAGGATCACTCAGCATGATTCTCCTCCGGGGGCTGGGCCTGAATGCAGGAGCCCCGGCTGGGGGGAAGCTGCGCCGCAGGTGCGCGTGCAGCTTCCGGAGTCTTCCCAAAGAACGTGGTCCTGAGGTGACAGGCGCGTCTTCTGTTGGGTCCTGGGCCCTGAACCGGACGATCACTGCCCAAAGTGGGCCAGTTCGTATCCGGCAAGGGGATGGAGGGGAGGGGGCGGCAGGCCCGCTTTACCAGCTGGCCTTTTTGACGCCGGGAAGTTCGCCCCGGTGGGCCAGTTCGCGGATGCAGATCCGGCACATCCCGAAAAACCGGTAGTAACCACGGGCACGGCCGCAGCGGCTGCAGCGGTTGTAGTTCTGCACGGCAAACTTCATGCCGCGTTCCGCCTTGACAACTTTCGAGGTGTTCGCCATGTCAGTCCTTATTTCCGGAAGGGGAGGCCCATGCCCTGCAGGAGCGCCCGAGCTTCCTCGTCGGTCTTCGCGGTGGTCACGATGGTGATGTCCATCCCGCGCACCTTGTCGACCATATCATAGGTGATTTCCGGGAAGATCAGCTGCTCCTTGATGCCGAGGTTGTAGTTGCCACGGCCGTCAAAAGCGTTGGGGTTGATTCCACGAAAGTCGCGGATACGGGGCAGGCCGATGTTGATCAGCTTGTCCAGAAACACGTACATGCGCTCACCGCGCAGCGTGACCTTGATGCCCACCGGCATGCCCTGGCGGAGCTTGAAGTTGGAGATGCTCTTTTTCGCCTTGGTGATGATGGGCTTTTGCAGGGTGATCAGGCCGAGTTCCTTGGCCGCCTTGTCGATGGCCTTGGAGTCTTCCTTGGAGGACCCCAGGCCCTCGTTGATCACGATCTTCTCGATGCGCGGCGCGGCCATCACGCTGGAGTAACCGAACTGGCCCATCAGCGCGGGGCGCACCTGCTCGTTGTACTTGGTCTTGAGGGTCTGCATGTCTGGCCTCTCTTCGGGCGGGCTGGGTCGCCCGGGTTCGCGCCTGGGCGCGGCCCTGAATCTTAGTCGATGACCTTGCCGCTCGCGACCGCCACGCGGACCTTCTTGCCGTCCACGATCTGCTTGCGGATGCGGGTGGCCTTGCCGGTCTCGGGATCGACGACAGCGACCTTGCTGGCGTGCAGAGCACCTTCACGCTGCTCGATGCCGCCCGTGGGGTTGGTGGCCGAGGGCTTGACGTGCTTGGTCACGAGGTTCACACCCTCGACGACCACCTTGGCTTCACGGGGCAGCGCGAGCATGACCTTGCCGGTCTGGCCCCTATGCTTGCCGCTCAGCACGACGACGGTGTCGCCCTTTTTCACGTGCAGCTTGTCGTTGTGGTGGCTTCCGGCGCTGGGGCGGGGCATCACAGCACCTCCGGAGCCAGGGACACGATCTTCATGAAGCGGCGGTCGCGCAGTTCACGGGCGACCGGCCCGAAGACGCGGGTGCCGCGGGGCTCACCCTGGTTGTTGATGATGACGGCCGCGTTCTTGTCGAAGCGGATGGTGCTGCCATCGGCACGCTTGATCGCGTGGCTGGTGCGCACAACCACGGCCTTGACCACGTCACCGGACTTGACGGTGCCGCGCGGGGCCGCGTCCTTGACCGACGCCACGATGATGTCCCCGACATGGGCGTAGCGCTTGTTGCCGCCGCCGCCGGTCGTCAGACCCTTGCCACCGATGCCGCTGTTGAGCACGCGAATGCACATGATTTCGCGTGCGCCGCTGTTGTCCGCCACGTCGAGGCGGGACTGGGGCATGATCATGCGTTACCGCCTTCTGTCTCGACCGCCGTGGTCTCGATGCCGCGCGGGCGCTCGACCAGGCGGGTGACCTTCCAGGTCTTGGTCTTGCTGATGGGGCGCACGGCGATGATCTCGACGCGGTCCCCGATCCGGTACTCGTTGGTCTCGTCGTGCGCGGCGTACTTCTGGCTGCGGGTCACGATCTTGCCGTACAGCGGGTGCATGAAGCGCCGCTCGACCTTGACGCTCACCGTCTTGTCGGCCTTGTTGCTCACCACGACGCCCGTAAAGGTCTTTTTCATTGGCTGTCTCCTGCAGCGGCCTGGGCCTGGGTCACGCGCTCGGCGCGGCCCCGCTCACCACGGACGGTGTTGAGCTGCGCCACCTCGCGCCGGAGCTGACGTACCCGGTGCGGCTGGGCCAGCTGGCCCATCGCTCCCTGGAAACGCAGCTCCATCAGTTCCTTCTTGCGGGCGTCGATCTCGCGGGCGAAATCGGCGTCCGAGAGAGTACGCATGTCACTGGGCTTCATCGTAGACCTCGCGCTTGACCATCTTGGTCCCGATAGGCAGCTTGTGACCGGCGAGGCGGAAGGCTTCCTTGGCCTGCTCCTCGGTCACGCCGGACACCTCGAACATCACGCGGCCGGGCTTGACCACGCTGACCCAGTACTCCACGGCGCCCTTGCCCTTCCCCATTCGGGTTTCGGCGGGCTTCTTGGTGACGGGCTTGTCGGGGAAGATGCGGATGTAGATCTTGCCGCCGCGGCGGAAGTGACGGCTCATCACGATGCGGCACGCCTCGATCTGGTTGCTGCGGATCCAGGCGGGTTCCAGGGCAATCAGGCCGTAGTCGCCGAACGCGACGTAGTCACCGCCCTTGGTGTCGCCGGTCATGCGGCCACGGAACTGCTTGCGGTACTTGGTGCGCTTCGGAAGAAGCATCACTCACCTCCGGGACGGCGCCGCGCGGTCGGGCGGCGGCGGTTGGGACGGTCACCCTCAGGACGGCGCTCGTCGTTGCGGCGGGGCGGGCGGGCCAGCGTCTCGGTGCGGCCGCCGATCACTTCGCCGTTGAACACCATCACCTTGATCCCGAGCGAGCCATAGGTGGTCTCGGCGCGGGCGGTGCCGTAGTCGATGTCGGCACGCAGGGTGTGCAGCGGCACGCGGCCCTCGCGGACGCTCTCGGTACGGGCCTGCTCGGCGCCGCCCAGACGACCCGAGAGCACGATCTTCACGCCGCGGGCACCCGACTCCATCACGCGCTGCGCGGCCTGCTTCATCGCGCGGCGGAAAGCGAAGCGGCGCTCGATTTGCTCGGCGATGCGCAGGGCGACCAGTGGGGCGCTGATGTTGGGGTTGGGAATCTCCGCGACGTTCACCGCGACCGTCCCCGCACTCACGAGGCGCTCGATGTCGCCGCGCAGCTGCTTGATGCTCTCGCCGCCCTTGCCGATCACGATGCCGGGCTTGGCGGCCGAGATGATCACGTTGACCTGCTGCCCCGCACGCTCGATCTCGATCCGGGCGATGCCAGCGGCGGCGAGTTTCTTGCCGACCATCTTGCGGATCTTCTCGTCTTCTTTGAGCAGGCCCGCGTACTGCTTCTTGCCTGCGTACCAGCGGCTGTTCCAGCCCCGGGTGATGCCCAGGCGGAAGCCGTTCGGGTTGATCTTGTTGCCCATTACCTGTTCCCCCGGCGCGTCTCGCGCTCGCCCACGATGATGGTGATGTGGCTGGTGCGCTTCTTGATGATGTTGGCGCTGCCACGGGCGCGGGGAATCATCCGCTTGAGGGTCGGCCCGGCGTCCACGTAGGCCGCCGTGATGACCAGGCGGTCTTCGAGCATCTCGTCATTGTTCACGGCGTTGCTCTTGGCGCTCTTGAGCACCTTGGCGACGGGTTCCGACGCGCTCTTGGGAATAAAGCGCAGCAGGTCCTCGGCCTCGGCGACGCTCTTGCCGCGAATCACGTCTACGACGAGGCGCACCTTACGGGGGCTCATGCGCACGTACTTCGCCACGGCGTAACCGGGACGGCGCAGCTTGACCTGCTGCTTGCGCTGCTTCTTGTTGCGGAAGCTCTGGTCGGTCGTGGGAGCGCTCATTTCTTCTTGCTCCCCTTGGCGGTCTTGTCGCTGCCGTGCCCACGGTAGGTGCGGGTGGGCGAGAACTCACCGAGCTTGTGGCCGATCATCTGCTCGTTCACAAAGACCGGCACGTGCTGCTTGCCGTTGTGCACGGCGATGGTGTGACCGATCATCTCGGGCACGATGGTCGAGCGGCGCGACCACGTCTTGATGACGCGCTTGTCCTTGCGCTCGTTCTGGGCGTCCACCTTCTTCAGGAGGTGGTCGTCCACGAACGGCCCTTTCTTCAGGCTACGGGGCATGTCCTACCCTCCTTACTTCCCGCCGCGGCGGGTGACGATGAAGCGGTCCGAGTTCTTGCGCTTGCGGCGGGTCTTGAGGCCCTTGGCAAGCTGACCCCAGGGGCTGACCGGCTGACGGCCCGCGCCGGTACGGCCTTCACCACCGCCGTGGGGGTGGTCGACCGGGTTCATCGCGCTGCCGCGCTGGTGCGGCTTGTGACCGAGCCAGCGGCTGCGGCCCGCTTTGCCGAGGTTGATGTTCTTGTGCTCGGCGTTGCCCACGCTGCCGATGGTCGCGTAGCACTCGGAGTGCACCCGGCGGATTTCCCCGCTGGGCAGACGCAGCAGCACGTAGTCGTTTTCCTTGCCCTGCACCTGGATGGAGGTTCCGGCACTGCGGGCGAGCTGGGCACCCTTGCCGGGAACCAGTTCGACGGCGTGCACCACAGCGCCCACCGGCACAAAGCGCAGGGGCAGCGCGTTGCCGAGCTTGGGATCGGCCTCGGGACCCACGTTCACAGTGGTGCCGACGGTCAGGCCCTCGGGAGCCAGCACGTACCGCTTCTCGCCGTCCACGTAGTGCAGCAGGGCGATGCGGGCGCTGCGGTTGGGATCGTACTCGATGGCGGCGACACGGGCAGACACGCCCGCCTTGTCCCGTCGCTTGAAGTCAATGATGCGGTAGAGGCGCTTGTGCCCGCCGCCGATAAAGCGGCTGGTGATGCGGCCACGGTTGTTGCGTCCGCCGGTCTTGGGCAGGGCCTCGGTGAGGGCCTTTTCGGGACGCTTCTTGGTCAGCCCCGAGAAGTCCGCAGTCGTCATCTGACGGCGGCTGGGGGTATACGGACGGTACTTCTTGACGGCCATGTCTCAATACTCCTTAGGCCAGGGCCTCGAGGGCCTCGATCTTCTGACCGTCCGCAAGCCGCACGATGGCCTTTTTGCGGTCGGCCCGGTGCCCGATGAAGCGGCCCACGCGCTTGCGCTTGCCCGCGACGTTCATGGTGCTGATGCCCACGACGGTCACGCCGAACGCCTGCTGCACGGCGGCCTTGATCTCGGTCTTGGTGGCCTTGGGGCTCACCCAGAACGAGTACACGCCGCGCTCCATGCCCGCGTACGCCTTCTCGCTGATCACGGGCTGCTTGATGATGTCGTAGTGGCTCACTGCGCGGCCTCCCCGGAAACAACTTCGTCCTGGGCCGGTTCCAGCGCGACCGCGTCAATGACGAGGCGCTCGTGGCGCAGGATGTCGTAGGCGTTCAGGCCCGCGACCGGCAGCACGGTCGCCCACGCGACATTGCGCGCGGCGCGGCGGGCCATCTCGTCGTCGGTGACGATCAGCACGCGCTCGGAACCGTCCATGCCGTTCTGGGCAGCCCAGGCCACGAAGCTCTTGGTCTTGCCGTCAAGGTCAAAGCCGTCCACAGCGGTGAGCTTGCCGGTGTTCTGGCGGTCGGCCAGAGCCATCGCCAGGCCGAGCTGCCGCACCTTGCGGGGCAGGGTGTAGGCGTAGCTGCGGGGCTTGGGACCGAAGGCCACGCCGCCGCCTACAAAGGTCGGCACGCTGCGGTCGCCGTGACGGGCGTTGCCGGTGCCCTTCTGGGAATACATCTTGCGGCCCGACTTGCTGACCTGAGCACGTGTCCGGGTGCTCGCGGTGCCGCGGCGGCGACCGGCAAGCTGCCAGGTCACGACGTCGTGCAGGATGTGCGGGTTCACTTCGGGCAACTCGAGGTCGATGCTGCGGCCACCCCGGCTTCCGATGACGTTGATCTGCGCCATGTCTTACTTGCCTCCCTTGGCAGCCTGGCGCAGCACCACGAGGCCACCGTTCGCGCCGGGAACCGCACCCTTGACCAGGATGATGTTCTCGTCCGCGCGGACCTCGACCACCTCGAGGTTCTGCACAGTGACGCGCTCCATGCCCATGTGACCGGCCATCTTCTTGCCCTTGTACACGCGGCCGGGCGTCTTGCGCTGGCCGATCGAGCCGGGGCGGCGGTGCCACTTCTTGGAGCCGTGGCTCGCGGGACCACCCGCGAAATTCCAGCGCTTCATGACGCCCTGGAAGCCCTTGCCCTTGCTCGTGCCGGTCGCGTCGATCTTCTCGCCCTCGGCGAAGATGTCCACGCTGACGGTGTCACCCTCGGGGGCAAAGCCGCGGAACTCGCGCAGGAAGCGCACAGGAGAAACCCCCGCCTTCTTGAAGTGGCCGAGCTGCGGACGGTTGACGCGCTTCTCGCTCTTGGGCGCGAAGCCGATCTGCACGGCCTCGTAGCCGTCGGTCTGCTGGCTCTTGCGCTGTACGACGGGGCACGGACCCGCCAGCACGACCGTCACGGGAATGGCGCGGTCGCCCTTCCAGATCTGGGTCATGCCAATCTTGGTGCCGAGGATGCCCTTCATGCGCGGCCGCCCACAGTCTTGATCTCGATGTCCACGCCGGTGGGCAGATCGAGGGTCATCAGGGAGTCGATGGTCTTCTTGGTGGGGTTCATGATGTCCACCAGACGGTTGTGGGTGCGGATCTCGAAGTGCTCGCGGCTGTCCTTGTGCTTGAACGGCCCGCGCAGCACGGTAAAGCGGCGAATGCGGGTGGGCAGCGGCACGGGGCCAGCCACATCCGCCCCGGTGCGCCGGACCGTGTCCACGATCTTGCTCGCGGACTGGTCCAGCGCCTTGTGGTCAAAGCCACGCAGTTTGATACGGATCTTCGGGGCAACCATTGTGTTTACTCCAGGACCTTGGCGACGACGCCAGCGCCGACGGTGCGTCCA
>NZ_JASNGB010000341.1 GCF_030271215.1 Deinococcus rhizophilus
CCGACGTGGCCGCCTCCGGCCCGGTGACGTGGCAGGGGCAGACGCTCGCGGTGAGCGTCACCGGGCCTTACGGCGACCTGCGGGCCCGGCTGACCGGGCGCACCGCGCCGCTGACCCGGGCGGGCATGACCCTGCCGGGGCAGGCGCTGGACCTCACAGGGACGCTGACCCCGCGCCTCACGGCGAGCGGGACCTGGGGCGACCTGCGGGTGCGGTACGACGCCCGGTCGGAGCTGGCAGAGGTGGAAGGTGCCCAGGCCCTGACCGCCTTCGGGCGCTCCGGGCAGGTGCAGGGAAGCGCGACCTGGGGACCGGACTTCGCGGGACAGGTGCGGGCGCGGGGCACGCTGGCGGGCGGCTACGCGCTCACGCTGGCCGGACCGTGGCGGGCGCTGGACGTGACCGCGCAGGGACCGGGCGGCCTACGGGCGAATGGAACGGCGGCGCTCCCGGCGGCCAGCTACGACCTGCGGGTGCGCGGGCCGCTGGAGGGCCTCTACGTGGACGGGCAGGTGCGCGGCAGCGGAACCACTCCGCGCGGCACCCTCGACGTGTTCGACGGCGCGGGCGGGTCGGCGCGGGTCAATCTGCGCGGCCTCTCCGACTTCGACGTGCGGGCGCGGCAGCTCACGCTGGCGGGGCAACCCCTCGAGGGCGACCTGACGGCGCGGGGGGGGCGCCTCTCCGGAACGCTGAGTGCGGGGCCGCTGCGAATCCAGGCCAGGGACGGGCGGGTGGACGCCTCCGGGGAACTCGCCGGGCACCGCCTGACCGCTCAGGGCCGCCTGACCCTGCCCGCCACCCTGCGCGACCTGCGGGTGAATGTGACCGGGCCGCTGCTGACGGCGGCGGCGACCGGGGAGGTGGACAACCTGCGCGGCAGCGTGCGCCTGCGCCCGCAGCGCTTCGGGGAGGGGGCGGCGCGGGCCAGCCTCCCGGCGCAGACCTTTGCGCTGAGCGCCAGCCTGAGCGGACCACGCGTGACCGTGGGCGGGCTGA
>NZ_JASNGB010000342.1 GCF_030271215.1 Deinococcus rhizophilus
TCCCTGCTCCTCACCCCAACTCCCTGAAACCCAGGATGAGCCTTCGGAAAAACGATGTGGAGCATCACCCCAACGCTCACAAGCGCTTCCAACCCAAGCAGGGGCGGCCTCGCATGGAGCAGGTGGACGAGGGTGATGTCAGCCGCAAGTCGTTCAAGCGCCTCCACCGCTGGCGCTACTCGGCGACTGCCGCCTATGGAAACAACGAGGTTCATCTGCACCCCACGGAGGTACGGCGCTTGAGCGTGGCTGAGGCGCTGGCCGTTCAGTCCATGCCTCAGGACTTCGAGCTTCCGGAGGACATGACGTTGTCGGACATGTTCAAGACCGTAGGGAACGGGGTGCCGTTCCTGATGGCGCGGGGCATCGCCCGCTCGGTGAAGAGGCAGCTGATCGTGCTGCGCCCCTTGACGGCTCCCACAGAGGCAGAGGTTCAGAACAGCGCTTCTCCGCCGTTGCCCCCTCAAGATGCTCGCCGCAGCCGTGCTGCCGCTCCTGGTGATCTGGCTCCCCTCCTGACATCGCGCTGAGCGCTGGGGGCGTGACGCATTTGCGGCATGCCGTCCCAAAGCGAGGCGCTAGGCTGGACCCACGTGTCAGGAGGACGTCCGACCTTGAGTGTTCGGGAAGAAGTGTCTGCACCGTCGCCCCTCGCCCTTCAGATCAGCTCTACCCGGGGCCGGGTCGTCCCTTTGCCCGAGTGGGCTGCCTCGTTCATGAGCGCGGGAAGTCTTGCGGGAACGCAGGAACTCTCTGCGCCGCTCACCCTGGCCTTCTCCACGCCGACGCGCTCCTTCGCGGCAGTGTTCGCGGCCCTGGGTGCTGTTCATGCTCGGCGGCAGCTGGCCGTTGCGACTGCAGGCCAGTTCGAGGAGGTGTGGGGCATGACCGAGGACGTCCAAGTCCGTTACCGCATGAGCGGACAGGAGAAGCGCGGCACGGTTGGAGTGAACCCAATCGGGCGGACCGCGGGGCAAGTCACGTC
>NZ_JASNGB010000343.1 GCF_030271215.1 Deinococcus rhizophilus
TGGCCGAACCGGGGCGCAGCCGCTGCCAGCGGGCGCCGTCGGGCAGCAGGCCGGGCCCGGTGACCGGCAGGGCCGAGATCAGGTTCATGAACAGGCCCACCCCCGCCACGGTCCACAGGACTGTGCTTGCGTCCCCCTGCGCGGCCGACGCCAGGGCAGCGCACGCCGCGCTGAACAGCAGCCCCATCAGCGGACCTCCCAGGATCATGTGGCGGTAACGGCGGGCGAGATCGTCCGGGGTCAGGCCGGGCGGGGGCATCAGATACGCGAACCCCAGCGCCGGGATGCGGCTGCGGCGCCAGCGGCGACTGTGGGGCGACCAGACCGCCGGGCCAATGCCCAACAGGCGCAGCTGCAGGCCCCGCTGCCTGCCGAACCAGACGTGCCCCAGCTCGTGGATCAGGATCTGGACCGGCCATCCCAGCCCCAGCCCCAGCCCCACGGCCCACAGCGGCGCCCCGGAGCTGAACAGGGCGCCTGTGGCAAAAAAGCCCAGCAGCCCGCCGCCCAGCGCACTCAGGACCGTGGTGACTTGCCGCCGGGGCCGGGGCGGGTTCGGCTTCATGGCTGAGCAGTGTAGGAGCCGGGTCGGGGTTGGGGCAGGGTCGGGGGCACAGGTCTCGCCCCTGGGCCAGACTGGTCCCGCTGCGGATGAGGGCCGGATCAGGCTTTTTCACGCTTGCCACGTCCCCGCGTGCTACCCGTGAAGGCCATGAACGTCGTCGAGCTTCTGCGGGCCGCTGGCCCCCTGCTGTGGGTCCTGGCCGCGCTGTCCCTGTACGTGGTCTATACCGCCGCCGTGCGGGCGCAGGCGCTGGCACGCCTGGGACGCGATCCTGACGCCCTGATCGAGCGGGCGCGGGCGGTCACGGCCGAGAGTGGCCCGGCGGCGGCGCTGGCCGAGGTGGACCGCGCCGCGCATCC
>NZ_JASNGB010000344.1 GCF_030271215.1 Deinococcus rhizophilus
GCTCGCCCTGGCGCCCGCGTCGGGCACGGTGGTCACCCTGCTGGTGCGGGGCGGCGTGCCGCTGGTGGGGCTGCGCGGGGTGGTGGGGGCGGCGGCGCTGGCGCTGGCGGAGCCGTCCGCTTTCAGCCCTCAGCCCTCAGCGAACAGCCGCCTTCGCTGAGGGCTGAGACGGACCCCGATGGAATCGTTGACGAAGTGATGGGGGTCCGAGCGGATGCGAGAAGGAGAAACGAGGGGTTCCGGGAGATGGATTTCCTTCCAGTGGTGTTCCGGAAGTCCAGGAATTGGACGGAATCCGTACGAGGGCTCTCAGGGCACCAGCCACGTCACCCCCCGCGCGTCGTTCAGGGTGCTCAGCAGGGTCACGGGTCGCCAGTTCACCGTGCCCCCGCTGTTGCCCGAGCCCAGCCCGATCACCGTGTCGTACCCGGTGAGCGAGGTGGCGGTCAGCGCGTACAGGAAGCCGTCGGGGGCGAAGGTCACGTCGCGCAGGTCGGCGAAGGAGTTCACGGCGAGCGCCTCGTTCCGCGTGCCCGAGGCGTCCCACAACCGCAGCGGCTCGCTGCCCAGCCCGCTCACGCGGGGGTCGCGCCACGCGGCGATCAGATTCCGCCCAGCTACGCCGCTGCCCGCCGAGGTCCACAGCCGGTCCACCCGGCCCGTGCCGAAGGCGTCCAGCGCATCCTCCGCGACGGGAGCGCCGTCCGTGCCCAGCGGCTGCACCCCGCTGTCGGTCGCGGCGTAGACGGTGGTGCCGTTCGGCGCCGGGGCGAGGTCCCGGATGGCAGGCGCAGGCACCGGGAGCCCCGGCTCGGCGCGGTCGGCGCCGGGGGTGGTCACGGCCACCCGCAGCACCTCGCTGCCGCC
>NZ_JASNGB010000345.1 GCF_030271215.1 Deinococcus rhizophilus
CTGAGAGGGTGTTTGAAAAGGGTCAGGTTGTGGGGCAGTTTTGAGGTGTGAAACGCAAAACGTACCCGAGTGACCTGACCCTGAAGCAGTTTAAGCGGCTGGAACCCCTGCTGCCTGCGGGCCGACCCGGAGGTCGGCCCCGTGCTGTGGACCTCTACGAGGTCGTGTGCGCGATCCTGTACACGCTCCAGAACGGCAATACCTGGCGCGCTTTGCCACATGACTTTCCGAAGTGGCAGACGGTGTACTGGTATTTCCGCCGCTTCGAGCGGGACGGCACCTGGGCCGCGATCAACCGTGTCCTGGTGCGCAAGACGCGCTGCGCCCAAGGGCGCAGCGCTGAACCCAGTGCAGCCATCCTGGACGCGCAATCCGTCCGGTGCTCTCCACAAGCCGGGCCACGAGGGAGAGATGCTGCCAAGCGACTGATCGGACGCAAACGGCACGTGTTGGTCGATACCTTGGGCCTGCTCCTGTTCGTGTTGGTCACGAGTGCGAACGTTCAAGATCACAACGGTGGGCGATTCGTGCTGAACGCTGCGCGCCATCGCTTTCCCCGCATCGAACTGGTGTGGGTGGACCGTGGGTATCAGGCAGGCTTGGTGGGTTGGGTCAAAGCCCTGTGCGGTTGGAGGATCGAGGTCGTGCGCCCGGAACCGGGCGCACGCGGCTTTCAAGTCTTGCCCAGACGGTGGGTGGTGGAGCGTTCCCTGGCCTGGTTGACCCGCTCCCGTCGGTTATCCCGGGACTTCGAGGGACGACCCCAAACCACCGAAGCCTGGTGCTATCTCGCCAATATTCGCCTCATGCTTCGCCGTCTTGACCCCTACTGACACCCTTTTCAAACACCCTC
>NZ_JASNGB010000346.1 GCF_030271215.1 Deinococcus rhizophilus
GCAAGACCGTCTAGCACGCACAATGCGGATGAATCGCACGCAGTTCCGGCGACGTACCGGGGTCTATCCCGAAACCTTCGCCGAGATGGAGGCGGTCCTCGCAGAGCGGGAAGCACAGAAGAAGAAATCTGGCCGTCCAGCCGCACTCAGCGTCGCGGAACAACTGCTGCTGACCTTGGAATTCTGGCGCGAATACCGCACCTTCGCGCACCTGGGCGATGACTGGGGCGTTCATGAGACCACCGTGCATCGCACGGTGGAACGGGTCGAAGCCGCCCTGATCGCCAACCCACAGTTCCAGATGCCCAAGCAGCGTGTGTTTCGGGAGGCACAGATCGTGTACAGCATTGTCGCGGTCGATGCCTCCGAGGTCCCCTGCGAGCGACCCAAAAAAACAGCGTCGCTGGTACAGCGGCAAGAAAAAGCGGCACACCCTGAAGTTTCAGGTGCTGATCTGTACCGTCACCCAGCGCATCCTGAGCACGGCGACGAGTGCTGGAACAGTCCACGATCTGAAGTTGTTTCGTCAGTCTGAGCTGCGGCTGCCTCACGATACGGCGCTGATCGGGGACGCAGGGTATCAGGGCCTCTGGAGAACTCACGGGCATGCCATCACCTCCCACAAGGCAACGCACGCGTCGCCTCTGTCCGCCCAGCAGCGCCAGGACAATCGTGTCCTGGCGCGTGTCCGGCAAGGAGTCGAACATGTGATCCGCCGCATGAAGGTGTTTCGTGTGCTCAAAGGCATTTATCGCCATCGGCGTCGTCGATTTGCCCTTCGAGTTCAGCTGATCGCCGCACTCTGTAACCTCACCCAGGCATGCCCCGCCTGACTTTCGCAAGAGGTCTA
>NZ_JASNGB010000347.1 GCF_030271215.1 Deinococcus rhizophilus
AGCGCCACCGGGCCGCGAGTGCCGAAGCAGCGGCCCGGCAAGCGGTGGAGTCCGCGCAGGCCGGGCTGGATGCGGCAGCTCTGGCCGAAGAACGCATCCCCGACCTGGAGGCGAAGGCCGACACCCTGCGCGAGGCCGAGGCCGACGCCGCCCGGTTGCGCCGCGCCGGGGGCACCCCGCAGAGCACCCACGCCTCTCCCCTCCCCTGGGACGAGGACGCCTTCCTGACCGCCCGCGACGGAGCGCAGAAGCTGGAGAAGCTGCGGCAGGAGCGGGTGCAACTGGAAGCGGCGAAGACCGCGCTGGAGTCCAGCCGCGAGCGGCAACGCTCAGAGCTGACCCAGCACGACGCGCTGACGGGGGAGCAGGCCCGGACCAAGCGCGAGGGCCAGCAGGCCAAGGCCGAACTCGACCGGGCGCAGGCCGAGCTGGAGGCCGCGCGGGCACAGGCGGGCCTCGCCGCCTACCGCTCGCACCTGCACCTCGGGGAGCCGTGCCCGCTGTGCGAGGGTGTGGTGCAGACCCTGCCGCCGCCGACGGCGCACAACCTTGCCGCGCTGGAAACCCGCGTGGCGGCCCTCACCGCCGACCTCGAAGGCCGCCGATTGCGTTACAAGGAGATCGGGCTGGAACTCGCCAGCCTGAAGAAGTCCACCGAGGAGCGGGCCGCCGAGCTGCGTGACTGGGAGGCGCAGCTCACCCAGCGCGAGGCCGACCTGCGGCAGCTGGAGGCGAACGTTCCCGGCGACCCCGCCGACACCGCCGCCCGGCTGCTCGCCAGTCTGGCCGCCCGGGTGCGTTCTGCCGGAGCCGACCCCGCCCGCGAACGGCAGCGCCTGCTGGC
>NZ_JASNGB010000348.1 GCF_030271215.1 Deinococcus rhizophilus
AGATCGAGCGTGAGGGCGTCGCCGCCCTGCCGCGCCGTTCCGTAGACCCGCGCCCGCAGCGTGCCCGCCTCCAGGTCGAGGTCGCGGGCGTCGGCGTAGAGGATGCCGCTGCGCCCCTCGCCCTTCAGGGTCACGCGGGCGTGGGCGCGGGCATCCCGCACCGGGCCGGAGAGGGTGGCGAGGGCGTCGAGGTCATTTGTGCGGGCGGTCGCCTCGCCCGAGACGCGCAGGTCCCGCAGCGGTCCGGTCAGGGTGAGGTCGCCTCCGACCTGCCCGGCGCCGAACGCGCGGGCGTCCACATCGCGCACGGTCACGCGCACGCCGCCGGGCAGCGCTCCCCGCACCCGCAGCACCCCACCGCGCAGGCTGCCGTCGAGTTCGGCCTCCAGCCGGTCAGGCGTGCCCGGTGCCCGCGAGAGGCTGGCCCGCCCGTACAGGCTGAACGCCCCCGCCTGCCCCTGTTCGCCGCGCAGGGCGAGGGTGCTGGCGTCGACCTGCTCCGGGCNCAGCACCCCACCGCGCAGGCTGCCGTCGAGTTCGGCCTCCAGCCGGTCAGGCGTGCCCGGTGCCCGCGAGAGGCTGGCCCGCCCGTACAGGCTGAACGCCCCCGCCTGCCCCTGTTCGCCGCGCAGGGCGAGGGTGCGGGCGTCGACCTGCTCCGGGCCGCCCGCCAGGGTGCCGCTGGCCTCCAGCGTGCCGCCGAAGGTCAGCGCGTCCACATCCCACGCGGGAGGCAGCAGCCGCGCGAGGCGCACGGGGTCGGCGCGGACGCTCAGGCGGTAGCGCCCGCCCTCCAGCGTGCCCCCGCCCGAGAGCCGCGCCCCG
>NZ_JASNGB010000035.1 GCF_030271215.1 Deinococcus rhizophilus
GGTGCCCGTCTCGCGGCGGGTGGGAGCCGGGCTGCTCGCGCTGTGCGGGGGGCTGCTGCTGGCGCTGCCGCTGCTGGGGGCGCTGGGACCGGGGTGGGCGCTGTTGGGCACCACCTTTCAGGCCGGGGCGCTGGTGTTCGGGGGCGGGCACGTGGTCCTACCGCTGCTGGAGGCGGGCTTCGTGCCGGAGTCCGTCACGCCGTCCACCTTCCTGGCCGGATACGGGGCGGCGAACGCGGTGCCGGGGCCGCTGTTCACCTTCGCCACCTACCTCGGCGCGGCGCAGTCGGCCCTGCCCGCCTGGGCGGGGGCGCTGATCGCCACGCTGGGCATCTTCCTGGCCGGGGGCCTGCTGATGGCGGGGGCGCTGCCCTTCTGGGCCGCCCTCTCCGCCCGGCCCGCCGCCCGCTCAGCGCTGGCGGGGCTGAACGCGGGGGTGGTGGGGTTGCTGCTCGCGGCGCTGTACCACCCGGTCTTCACGGCGGGCATCCGGGAACCGCGTCACCTCGCGCTGGCGCTGCTCGCCTACGCGGCCCTCACCGCCGGGCGCCTGCCCGCGTGGGCGGTGGTGGGGGCGTGCGCGGCCCTGGGAGCAGTGCTGTTCTAGAACATTGGACAGAATGACGGCCCCCGGGGAACGGCGCCCCAGGTGCCTCCATTCTGCCCAATGTTCCTGTCCCATTCGCTCGCTCTGCTCGGCCAACGAATGCGGAAACCCACCGCCTTCTTATGGCAAATGCTCTAGAGCCGGGCTTCCCCCTCCAGCCCGTAAATTTCCAGAAAGCGCCGCACCCGCGCCTTCAGCGTGGGGAGCGGCGCGACCTCCCCGCACACCCAGTCGGGCTGGTAGCCCCGGCACACGGCGGGCCGGGCGGCGTACACCGCGCACAGGCAGTCGGGCCGCAGGTGGACGCACGGCACCCCCAGCGGCTTGCGCAGCGCGTGGATATCGGGCGCCGAGCAGCACGCCCCGCACGCCGTGCAGCCCCGGACGAGGGACGAGCGCGGGGCGGAGTCGGGGGGTGGGGTGAAGGCGTCCATAGGGGGAGGGCGGTCCCGCCGAGGCTAGCGCGTGCGCCCCGGCCCCAGCGTGACCGCCCCCGCGGACAGGGTTACTTGTCCGACTGAACGTAGGCCCGCGCCGCCGCGAGCAGCGCGTCGTTCTCGGCGGGCGTGCCCACCGCCACCCGCAGGCAGCCTGCCAGCCCCGGCAGCGAGTCCTGACGGCGCACCACGATGCCGTGCGAGAGCAGGTGGCGGTAGGCGGCCTCCGCGTCGGGGGTCCGCAGCAGGTAGAAGTTGGCCTGGCTGGGGAGGGAGTGCCAGACCGGGTGCTCGCCCAGGGCCGCGAAGACCCGCTCGCGCTCGCAGCGGACCTCGGCGGCGCGTTCGGCCACGTAGCCGGGGTTCTCCAGGGCGACCTCCAGCGCAGCCTCGGCCAGCACGCCGATATTGAAGGCGGGCACCAACTTGCGCAGTTCGGTCGCGAGCGAGGGGCTGGTCAGCGCGTACCCCAGCCGGATGCCCGCCAGCCCCCAGCCCTTGCTGAAGGTCCGCAGGCTCAGGCGGTTGCCGCCTTCCCGCACCAGCGCCCGGTAATCCGTGCCGCTGTATTCGCCGTAGGCCTCGTCCAGCACCACGATCCAGTCCTGGCCCGCCGCCTCCACGACCTCGCGCACGGCCTCGGCGCGGTCCACGTGCCCGGTCGGGGCGTGCGGCTGGGTGATGTACAGCACGCCGGGGGGCTGGGTCCGCAGGGCCTCCACCAGTCCGGCGACCGGCAGCGAGAAGTCGGGGTTCAGCGGCACCTGCACCAGCCGGGCGCCCAGCATCTGCGCTTCGAGGGTGTAGACGGCGAAGGTGGGGCTGACCGTCAGCACCGTCTGCCCGATGCCCGCGAGTTCGGTGAGCAGCTTGATCAGCACGTTGCTGCCCGGCGTCATCACCACGCCCGCCTCGTCCCACCCGGTCAGGGCGGCGAGGCGGGCGCGAATCCCCTCTGCCCCGAGGTCCGGGTAGCGGTTCCAGGGGCGGCCGAGCATGCGGGCGGCCGCCTCTGCCTTCAGCTCGGCTGGAAAGTCGTAGGCGTTCTCGTTCTGGTCGAGCTTGACCGGCACGTCGAGCGGCGTGAAGGGGTAGGCGGGCACGGTCCGCACGGCGTCGCGCACGCCTGCCGGGGCCGTCTGCTGGGCCGCCGGGCCGGGAAGGGAAGGGATGGAGGTCATGCCGTCCGTTCTAGCACCCTGCCCCCCCGCAAGGCCGTGCTACCCTGCCCGCACGCCGCCGCGTCCCCCCATGACGGACCCCACTGCCCCCTCCCTGACCCCCACCCCGCCCGCGCGGACACGCCGCGAGCAGATTCACGAGGTCGCCAGCCGCCTGTTTTCCCAGCGGGGCTACCACGGGGCCAGCATGCGCGACCTCGCCGCCGAGCTGGGCATGCAGGGGGGCAGCCTGTACGCGCACATCAGCGGCAAAGAAGCCCTGCTGATCGAGATCGTCGAGCAGGCCGCCCGGCAGTTCGAGGGGGCGCTGCTGGACCTGGGGACCGACCCCCGCCCCGCCGACGAGCGGCTGCGCGAGGCGATGGCCCGGCACCTCACGGTCGTCGCGGGCAACCTGGAGAGCGCGACCGTCTTCTTCCACGAGTGGAAGCACCTCTCGCCGGACGCCTACGCGCGGGTCACGGCGTGGCGCGACACCACCGAGGCCTTCTACCGGGGGCTGGTCGCCCAGGGGGTCCAGGAGGGGGTCTTCCGCGCCGATCTGGACGTGAAGATGACCGCCAACCTGATTCTCTCGGCGGTGAACTGGTCGTACACCTGGTACCACCCCGGCGGGCGGCTGAGCCCCCGCGAGGTGGCCGACCGCTACGCGGGGCTGCTGCTGGGCGGGCTGCGGGCGCCGCCGCAGGAGGGCACCCCATGAGCCACCCCACCGTCACCGTCCGCATCCGCGACGCGCTGCGGTACGCGCAGGGCCGCGCCCAGCGGCTGGGGCGCACCCAGCAGCTCGAACTGGGCGAGAACCTGTTTATCCGCATCGGCCCCGGCGGGCGCAAGTTCCTGCTGTTTTGCCTGGAGGGGGAACCCGAACAGAGCACCGCCCGCGCGGTGGCCGAGGCGCTGGGCCTGCGCGACCCGCAGTACGGCTGGCACCAGGGGGCGACCCTGCGCTCGCTGACGGTGGTGGAAGCGGGGGCGGAAGCGACGCCCGATGCGGAGTTGGATCAACCGGACAGCTAACACAGAGAAGGGCGGCCCCCACACTGGGAGGCCGCCCCTGTCGTGCTGCGCCGGGCCTCAGTTGACCGGGTTGGCGCCCTCGAAGGTCTGCTTGAAGTTCTGGAGGTCGTCGGCGATCTGCTGGCTGGGTTCCTCGCCGAACAGCTTGGCGACGGCCGCGCCCAGCGCCCCGGCGGGCGGGCGGTACGACAGCGCCACGTGGATGCGGGTGCCGCCGCCCGGCAGGGTCTCGAACTGCACGCTGCCCGCATTGTCGACGGTCGCGCCGGGCAGCGAGTGCCAGCCGATGCGCTCGCCGGGCTTGTCGTTGACAATCTCGGCTTCCCACTCGACGTGGGTGCCCAGCGGGGCCTTGGCGACCCAGCGGCTGCGGCGCTCGTCGAGGACGGTGACGCTTTCCAGGTGGCTCATGATCCGGGGCAGGTTCTCCAGCTGGCGCCAGTAGCCGTACACCTGATCGGCGGGGCGGTCGATCACCACGCTGTGCTCCACAAAGATGGGCTTGGCCGCGCCCGCGTTTCCGCTGAGGCCCGCCGCGCTCATCACGGGGTCGTTGCCCGTCGCGCCGCGGTAGGCGAGGTAGCCGCCCGCGCCCGCCATCAGCAGACCCATCAGGCCCTTTTTCCGCAGACCCAGAATCATCAGGGCCGCGCCCGCCGCGCTGCTGATCATGCGGCCCTGGTCCATGCTCTTGCCGTCTTCCTTGCTGCTGCTGTTGTCCATGTTCGCACTCATCGCCTGTTCCTCCGTACCGGGCAGTCTAGGCCCGGCTTCCCCGACCCTGAATTAATCCTTGCCCAACTCACATTTAGGTGCCGTGACTGGGGGCAGGGTCAGCGGTCACCCTGGCGGTCGTTGCCGCTCTGGCCGATCACGTCGGCGCCGTCGGCGGCCTCGTCGCGGGTGGTCAGGCCGGGCTGCAGCATCCCGCTGTTGTCGGTCTGGCGGGCGGGGTCGGGGGTGGCGGCCATCCCGTCCGCGAGCGACTGCTGCGCGTGCTGGTCGGTCACGTCCCCCGCCGCCGCGCGGTCCGCCCCTGTCTGGGGGCCGCCGGGCACCGTGGAGTCGAGGTTGGTGTTCGTGTCGGGCGCGTTGTCTGCGCCCATGTAAGACGCGCCGTGGGTGCCGGTATCTATCTTGTCGCCGGTGTTGTTGTTGGTGGTGTCGTTGGTGCTGTTGCGGTCGTCCATGCTGGGACCTCCTGGGAAAAGACTGCTGTGCCCATGCTCCCGGCTGGGCGGTCAGGAGCGGATGTGCCCGCCTTGGCGGGCCGCTCACGCTCGGGCCGCGCTAGGCTGGCCCTCATGACGACGCGGGTGCCCCGGGTGGGCCGTCTCGACCCCCTCTCGCTGGGCGCGATTCTGGTCACGGTTCTGTTCTGGGCTTCCGCCTTCGCGGGCATCCGGGCGGGGCTGAGGGCCTTTTCGCCGGGGCACCTCACCCTCTACCGCTTTCTGGTGGCCGCCGCCGCGCTGATCGTGTACGCCCTCTTCGCGCGGATTCCGCCGCCCCGCCGCGCGGACCTGGCGCCCCTGTTCGGCCTGAGCCTGCTGGGCATCACCCTCTACCACGTCTGCCTGAACTACGGGGAGGTCAGTGTGTCCGCCGGAACCGCCAGCCTGATCATCGCGGCGGGGCCGGTGATCACGGCGCTGCTGGCGACCCGCTTTTCGGGCGAGCGGCTCAACGCGCTGGGCTGGCTGGGCACGCTGGTCAGCCTGAGCGGGGTGGCCCTGCTGGTGCTGGGGCAGGGCGAGGAGGTGGGGTTTGCGCGGGGAGCGGCGCTGATCCTGGCGGCGGCCCTCTTCACCAGCCTGTATTTCGTGTTTCAGAAGCCGCTGCTCGCGCGGATGGGACCCCTCCCCTTCACGGTCTGGAGCCTGATCGCGGGGACGCTGCCGCTGCTGGTCTTCCTGCCGGGCTTCGGGACGGCGCTGGCGGGAGCCCCGCTGGAGGCGCACCTGGCCGTGGTCTATATCGGCCTGTTTCCGGCGGCGCTGGCCTACCTGACCTGGACCTTCGCGCTCTCGCGGGTGGGGGCGAGCGCGGCGACCTCCTTCCTGTACGTCTCGCCCGTGTTCGCCGTGCTGATCGCGTGGCTGTGGCTGGGCGAGGTGCCCACCGGGCTGACGCTGCTGGGCGGCGCGGTGGCGATCGCGGGCGTGGTGCTGGTGAATACCCGGGGAAGGCCCGCCGCATGAGCGCCCCGGAGAAGGTGGGAACGGGCGACGGCCAGACCGCCATCCGCCTGACGAGGGTCACGGTGCGGCTGGGCGGCGAGACCGTGCTGGAGGACGTGACGCTGGAGGTGCCCCACGGCGAATTCCTGGCGGTGATCGGGCCGTCGGGGAGCGGCAAGAGCACGCTGCTGCGGGTGCTGGCGGGCCTCTTGCGGGCCGGGGAGGGCCGGGTGGAGGTCGCCACGCCGCCCGCGCTGATGTTTCAGGACGACCGATTGCTCCCCTGGCGCACGGCGCTGCGGAACGTGGCCCTGCCCCACGACCTCGGCGCGGGCGGGGGGCTGGAGGCCGGGGAGGCGCTGAAGCTCGTCGGGCTGGAGGGGTACGCGGGCTACTACCCGGCGCAGCTCTCGGGCGGGATGCGGGCGCGGGTGGCCCTGGCGCGGGCGCTGGCGCAGAGCAGCGACGTGCTGCTGCTGGACGAACCCTTCGCGGCGCTCGACGCCCTGGTGCGCGAACGCTTCAACGCCGAACTGCGCCACCTCCACGACAAGACCGGGCGCACCACCGTCCTCGTGACCCACTCCATCCGCGAGGCGGTGTGGCTGGCCGACCGGGTGGTCGTGCTGCGGGACGGGCGGGTGGTGGACGAACTCGACACCCGGGGCGAGGGCCGCGTGACCGCCTACACCGACGGGCTGGAGGCGCGGCTGCGGAACCTGCTGGGCACCGGCGACTCCACCCGGCTGCGCACCGACCCCCCGGCGCGGCTGCACCTGGGGGCACTGGCTCCGGTCGGGGCGATCGTGGTGGGGCTGGCGCTGTGGGAGCTGGGAGCGCGGGCGCTGGGGCAGCCGCTGCTGCTGCCCTCGCCGGGGCAGGTGTGGGGGGAACTGCTGAGCACGCCGGGAGAGTTCCTGTCGTTCGCGGGAGCCACCGCCGGGGTCACGCTGCTGGGAGCCTTGCTGGGGTCGCTGGCGGGCGCCCTGATCGGGTATCCCCTCGGCAAGTCGCGGACGCTGGAGCGGCTCCTCAGCCCCTTCGTGGTCGCGGCGCAGAGCACGCCCATCGCGGTGCTGGCCCCGTTGCTGATCACCTGGTTCGGCTTCGGGCGCTTCCCGGCGGTGCTCGTGAGTGCCCTGAGCGCCCTCTACCCTGTCATGGTCGCCACCATCGTCGGCGTGCGCGAGGTCCGGCGCACCGACCACGAACTGTTCTCCACCCTGCGGGCGTCGGGCTGGCAGCGGCTGACCCGGCTGGAGTTGCCCTCGGCCCTTCCCGTCATGCTGGGGGGGCTGCGGCTGGCCCTCTCGCTGGCGCTGATCGGGGCGGTGGTGTGGGAGTTCGTGAGCAACCAGCCGGGGCTGGGGTTCGCGGTCAACCAGGCCCGCGCCTACTACGACACGCCCCGGCAGTTCGCGGCCATCGCGCTGCTCGTCGGGCTGGGAGTGGCCCTGTACCTCGGGGTCGCGGCGCTGGAACGCCGGGTGCTGCGCTACCGGCGGGCGCGGTAGGTCAGCGGCTGGGGCGCCCGCCGGGTCCGGGCAGAATCCAGCCCCGGAACAGCGGCGCGGGACTGCTCAGACCCGGCAGCAGACCGAGAGGGAGTGCCGTGGCCCAGAACATGTCCTGCAATTTACCCACCGCCGCCCCTGTACCCTGCCGCACATGGACAGACCCGTCGTGTGCGTGGGGGCGTTGGTGTGGGGACCGGGAGAGCGCGTACTGCTGGTAGAAACGACCAAGTGGCGCGGCCTGTGGGGCGTGCCCGGCGGCAAGGTGGACTGGGGCGAGACGCTGGAGGCGGCGGTGACCCGTGAGCTGCGGGAGGAGACGGGGCTGGACCTCACCGACGTGCGCTATGCCCAGACGCAGGAGGCGGTCCTCAGTCCCGAGTTCCACCAGCCTGCCCATATGCTGCTGGTGGACTTCTTCGCCCGCACCGCTTCGCTGACGGTCACCCCCAACGAGGAGATCGTGGACTGGTCGTGGGCCACGCTCGACGAGGCGCTGACCCTGCCGCTGAACACCTACACCCGGACACTGGTGGACCTGGCCCGCCGGGAGGCCCGGTGACCCAGGCTGGAGGCAAGGGCACTGCCCTCGTCACCGGCGCGGCGCGGGGCATCGGGCGGGCGCTGGCGGTCGCGCTGGCGGGGGAAGGGTACGCGGTCGCCGTCCACTACCGGGGCAGTCAGGCGGACGCCGGGGAGACGGCCCGGCTGTGCGGGGAGCGGGGTGTGCCCGCGACCACCCTTCAGGCCGATCTCACCGACCCGGCGCAGGCACGGGCGCTGGTGGCGGCGGCGCACGGGGCCTTCCCTGGCCGGGGCCTCGCCGTGCTTGTCAACAACGTCGGCAACTATGTCCACAGGCCGCTGCTGGAGACCACCGACGCCGAGTGGGCCGACATGCTGGGCAGCAACCTGACCGCCACCTTCGCCACCTGTCAGACCGCCGCCCCGCTGATGCGGGAGGCGGGCTTCGGGCGCATCGTCAATCTGGGCTACGCGGGCGCCCGGCACCTCGTCGCGCGGCCCGGCATCGTGCCCTACGCGGTGGCAAAGGCGGGGGTGCTGCACCTCTCGCACGCGCTGGGCCGGGTGCTGGCGGGCACGGGCGTCAGCGTGAATGTCGTCTCGCCCGGCGTGATCGAGACGTCGGTCAGCCAGCCCCTGCGCGAGATTCCGGCCGGGCGGGTGGGCACGGTGGAGGAACTCGTGGACGCCGCGCTCTACTTCGTGCGGGCCAGCGACTACGTGACCGGGCAGGAGCTGGAGGTGGCGGGGGGCTGGAACCTGTAGCGACACGGGCACCCTGGTCTCCTCCGGGCAGCCAGAGCGCGTTCTCGCCGCTTACGACGGGTTTCTGGTGGGGCGGGGAGAAGGAGGCCCTCCCCCCAGGGGAGAGTGCCCCTTGTACAGCAAGGGAAGAGGGGCCCCTCTCTAGAGCATTTGTCAAAAAGAGACCTTCTTTTTGACCGAGCGGACTGGCACAACTCCGCAGGAGAGTGAGTGAGTTTTGCCGAGGATTTGGGGCTTGCAAAGCTCCGCAGGAGAGAATGGAGCCGTGAGGGGTGCTCTTCCTCTCATGGCGTAATTCGGACAAATGCTCTAAAGCATTTGATAGAATTACGGCCCCCGGGGAAGGGCGCCCCAGGTGCCTTCATTCTGCCCAATGCTCTTCTTCAATTCGCTCGCTCCGCTCGGCCAACGAATGCGGAAACCCACCGCATTCTTATGGCACATGCTCTAAAACTCCCCCGCTCCGAACACTCC
This sequence comes from Deinococcus rhizophilus, assembly GCF_030271215.1. Taxonomy (GTDB): domain Bacteria; phylum Deinococcota; class Deinococci; order Deinococcales; family Deinococcaceae; genus Deinococcus; species Deinococcus rhizophilus. Next base: position 8,704 of record NZ_JASNGB010000035.1, read on the forward strand.
CCGGATCTCCTCCAGCCCGTGTCCCAGGCTGAGCAGCAGCAAGAGCAGCAAGCGGGCCTTGTGGGCGTTCAGGAAGCTGGCGGGAATCGCCCCGGCCGCCACCAGGGTCGCGCCGCCGCCGGGGTAGCCGTAGACGGGCAGGATCGGCCCCGCGTGGGTGCGGGTGGCGATCACGACGGGCTGCCCGGCCCCGGCGCTCGCGGCGACGAGGGGCAGCAGCTCGGCGGGAAGGTTCCCGGTGCCCAGCGCCGCGATCACCAGCCCGTCGGCGCGGGCAGCGGCCCCTTCGTAGCCCTCGCCCTGCCAGCCCGCGTAGGCGTAGAGAATCTCCACGCGGGCGCCCAGCCGTGCGGGCGCGTACACCGGCCGCGCTTCCGGCCGGGCGAAGAAGCGCAGGTGGGCCGTCTCGCCGGTCCGGTCGATGCGCCCGATGGGACCGGGATACCCGCCGAAAGCGTCCACCGCGCTGGTGTGGACCTTCGTGACCGTCCGGGCGTCGAAGAGGTCGCCGCCGAAGACCACCAGCGGGCCGCGCCCCCGCGAGTCCGGGTGCAGGGCGACGTGCGCCGCGTCCAGCAGGTTGCCGGGACCGTCCCAGGACACCTCCTCGGCGTGGCGCATCGAGCCCGTCAGCAGCACCGGCGTATCGGTCGCCAGCGCGAGATGCAGGAAAAAGGCCGTCTCCTCCAGCGTGTCGGTGCCGTGGGTGACCACGATGCCGTCGGCGTCCGGGGCCAGCCGCTCGATCAACCGGGCCAGCCTCAGCATGTGCTCCGGCGTGACGTGCGGGCTGGGGAGGCGGAAGGGCTGGTGGGCCGTGACCGTGACGCCCGGCAGTCCCGGCACGGCGGGCGCCTGCTGCGGGGTCAGGCCGGGGCCTCCCGGATCGGGGCGGCTGGCGATGGTCCCGCCCGTGTGGATCACGGCGAGGCGGCGCCCCGCCAGGGTCACTTGCGGCCCCGGATGCGGTCGGAGACGACCACCCACCCGGCCGCGACCACGAAAATCGCCAGCGTGAGGGGCCACTCGGCGCGGGCGGCGTCCGCGAAGTCCAGCCCCGCGCGGGTGCGCTGCCACACGCCGATGCCGAACCACAGCCCCGCCGCGAGCAGGGCGACGGTCAGGACGCGGGGCCACCTGCTCCGGTTCAAGGCCGGGCGGCGTCGATCAGGGCCGCCGCGCCCTGACCCAGCATGTCGGCGGCGAGTTCGGCTCCCAGGTCGGCGCACTCGGCCGGGTCGCCGGAGGTCGTCGCGCGGATGACCTTGGAGCCGTCGAGCGCCCCCACCCAGCCTTCCAGGGTCAGCACGCCGCCCGCCACGGTCGCGTGGGCGCCCACCGGGGCCATGCAGCCTGCTCCCAGCCCGGCCAGGAACTCGCGCTCGGCGGTCACCCGGTCGTCGGTGAGGTGGTCGTGAATCGCGTAGGCCACCTCGATGGTCAGGTCGTCGTCGGCGCGGGTTTCCAGCGCCAGGGCCCCCTGCCCCGGCGCGGGCAGCAGCAGGTCCGGTTCCACGAACTCGTCGATGCGGTGGCGCATCTCGGTGCGGATCAGGCCCGCCGCCGCGAGGATGATCGCGTCGTAGTCGGGCGTGCCGATGGCCGCGAGGCGGGTGTCGATGTTGCCCCGCAGGTCGATCACCTGAAGGTCGGGGCGGTACGCCCGCAAGAAAGCCTTGCGGCGGATGCTGCTGGTCCCCACCCGGGCCCCCTCGGGCAGGTCCGCGAGGCGTTTCATGCCCTCCTTGCCGATCAGGACGTCACGGGCGTCCACCCGCCTGGGAATGGAGGAGACTTCCAGGCCCCCCGGCTGCTCGGTGGGCAGGTCCTTGAGGGAATGCACCGCGATGTCGATGCGGCTGCCCAGCAGGGCTTCCTCGATTTCCTTGACCCAGAAGCCCTTTTCACCCTTCTGCGCCATCGCTTCCAGGCTGCCGCGGTTGCGGTCTCCCTGGGTGCTGATGGTCTGGATGCGGAAGTCCGTCTCCGGCCACTCCTCTTTCAGGCGCGAGACCACCCAGCGCGTCTGCGCGAGCGCGAGCGTGCTGCCGCGCGTGCCTACCGTCACCGTCCGCATAACCTGGGCAGTATAGGGGCAAGTCCTCCTCCCGGCCGGGACAGGGGCCGCAGTTGGGCCGGGTTCATCCCTGGGCCGGGGTCAATTCTGCGCCGGGGCAGCCTGGGGCCGCACGAAGCGCAGGAAATCCAGCCACGGCGGGGTGTGTCCCAGCATCCGGATCAGCAGGGCGATCTGGGCCGTGTGGCGCACCTCGTGGGTCATGACATGCCACATCAGGCCGTCCACACTGACGGTCTCGCTCCGGGGGTCGTCCTGAATCAGCCTGACCCGGCGCTCCAGATCCGGGCCGCTCTCCAGAAAGGCGCGGGTGCGCTCCTGCACCTCGCCCGCGTACTGGAGAATCCAGCCCAGCGCGTAGCCCTCGGCCCGGGGGCGCACCCAGTCGTGGGGATAGCGGGAGGAGACGCCCTGCCCACCCCGCGCCACATCGTGAATCCAGTGGTCCTCCACGTCCACGACGTGCAGCAGCAGGTCCTTGATGCAGTGAAAACGGTCGCCGCCCTCGATCAGGGGCTGGTTCAGCTCGCTCTCTGGGAGCGCCCGCAGGAAGTTGTGCAGCTCCTCACGGGCGCCGGACAGGTAGGTGAAGTATTCACGGACGTTCATGGGCGCCCCACAGCATACGCCCCGGCCTCCACGGGCACGGCAGGCACGGCGGCCCCGTCCAGCAGGGGCGCGAGGGCCGCCGCCACGTCCGCCACGGTGTCCACCTGCACCAGCGCGTCACGCAGCTCGGGATGGTCGGGGAGGTAGCGGGGCAACACCTTGCGCAGCGGGCGCACGCTGGCGAGGCCGAACCGGTCGGGGCCGTAGAAGGCGACGTGCAGCTCGGCGTGCCGTAGGACCGTCCGGGCCCGCTCGGCGGCGGGCGGGAAAGCGCCCTCGCCCGTCGCCAGCGCCCGGAACAGCCAGGGATTGCCCACCGCCCCGCGCCCGATCATCACGGCGGCCACCCCCGTTTCCTGCCGCCGGGCACGGGCCTGCGCGGCGGTCCCGATGTCCCCGCTGCCCACCACCGGCACCGGGACCGCCGCCGCCACCCGCGCGATGGCGTCCCAGTCGGCCTCACCGGTATACCGCTGGGCACTGGTGCGGCCGTGCACGGTGATCAGCGAGGCGCCCGCTGCCGCCAGCCCCTGCGCGATCTCCACGCTGCGGTTCTCGTCCCAGCCCAGGCGAATCTTGGCGCTCACGTCCAGCCGGGTCGCCCCGCGCATCGCCGTGATCAGCGTGTAGGCCACCTCCGGCGTCTGGAGCAGGCAGGCCCCGCCGCGCCCACGCACCTTGGGCACCGGGCAGCCCATGTTCAGGTCGAGGGCGGCGGGAGCAAACCACGCCTCGGCGCGGCGCACGGCCTCGGCCAGGATGTCTGGCTCGGCGCCGAACAGCTGCACCACCCGGCCCTGCTCGCCGGGGTAGGGACGGCCCAGGGTGAGTTTCTCGGACTCGCCGCCCAGGACCAGCCCGCGCGAGCTGATCATCTCGCTGACGGTCCACAGCGCCCCCTGCTCGGCGGCAAGCTGGCGCAGGGGTGCGTCGCTGTATCCGGCCATCGGCGCGAGGACGGCGCCCGGAGCCTGAAGTCGCCGGGCGTAGAAACCGGGGGTCATCCCGGGAGGGTAGCGCACCCCCTGCCCCCGGCGGGTGAAGCGAGGCTCAAGCGGGGTCTGCGGGGCAATTCACGCTCCGGCCCAGGAGGGGGGGCGTATGCTGCGGGCCGTCCGGTTCTCCTCTCTGCACTCTGGTCCCGCCCACCGGACGGGAGGCATCCACCTTGAAGGCGACTCCCCTGACCCTCCAGCACGCGCCGCTGCTGCACACGCTGTACGCGGCGGCTCCCGGTTACTTTGCCCTGCTCGGCACCCGCGTGCCTACCCCCGCAGAGGTCACGCGCGACGTGGAAATCGCCCTGCTCGACCCTCGCCGCCGCCTCGACCTGCTGCACGACGGCTCGGGCGAGTGCGTGGGCAGCCTGGATTACAAGCTCGACTACCCCGACCCCGGCGACCTCACCATCAACCTGCTGCTGATTCGCGAAGGCCGCCAGTCGCAGGGCTTGGGCGAGCAGGCCGTGCGTGACCTGGAAGGTCGGCTGCCCCCCGGCACGGCCCGCATCCTGGCGAGCGTGCTGGGCGACAACCCGCGCGGCGCCCGTTTCTGGGAGCGCCAGGGCTACACCTTCGCCCTCGACGCCCGCCCGGTGATGACGTGGTACGCCAAGACCCTGGCGACCCCCACCCCCCAGTCGGGCCGCCGGACGCTGAGCCTGGCGGGAGACTGAGCCGGGGAAGCTGCCTGGCGAAGCTGCCTGCCGGGGGCATGAAAAACCCCCACGCGTGGTGGGGGTTCCGGTCTGGTGGGTCGTGTAGGAATCGAACCTACAACCCGCTGATTAAGAGTCAGCTGCTCTGCCAATTGAGCTAACGACCCAGAAGTGCTGTTCCCCGCTTATGGCTCCAGCACGTGCTCGGGCCCCAGCGGCGAAGGGAAAGATATCACCGCGCCGGACACCTTGCAACCCTGGGGAGTGAACGATTGTCAGTCCGGCAGACTGGCCCAGAGTTTCCCGTTTCTGATTCCCGCGATGGCGCGGTCGCTCACCCCAAACTGCCGCGCCAGCTGGGTGGCCAGACCCCAGCGGGCCGGCTGTGCCCGGATGAACCGCACGTCGTCGGGCGAGAGCCTGGCGTGGGGGTTGATGGCCCCGGGGATACTCCGCCGGTTGCCGCGCCCACGCTCCTCCCGGTCCAGGGCATTGTCCCGGTGGGTGCCCAGATCGAGGTGCCCGAGGTTCACGCAGCGGGGATTGTCGCAGGTGTGACGCAGGATCAGGCCCTGCGGCGGCATTCCGTGGTGGGCCAGCAGCCAGGCCACGTGGGTCGCGGCGTAGCGGTGCTGCGCTCCGTGCCCGGCATGGGTGATGCTGATCATGCCGTAACCCGACGTGCTGCGCGCGCCCTGCCAGTCCCAGCACTCGTGCGGCAGCACGTCCGGGTCGACCTTGGCCCAGAAGCGGCGGCGCAGGCTGACCGGGTCCTGCACGTCGGCCAGTGTGCGCACGCGGGGAAGGCTGGTTTCTGGCATATCCCATGGTCGCAGACTCCAGGCAGGCAGCTGTGAATTAATCCGTCCGTGCCCGTCGTCCCCGGGGTTGCCCCCGGACCTGCTCCAGATGCAGCGCCAGCAGCACCCCCGCGAGGGCCGACGGAGGCAGGCCCATCCCGGCCCGCCAGAACAGTTCGCCTCTCCCTGACCTGCTGTGGACCTGGTGGGACGCGAGCCGCCGCCGGGCCTGGTCCGGCCAGAGTTCCGCGCAGCCGCTCAGCATGGTCCGGGCGGTGAACCACCCGCCGGGCAGCCCGGGAGGCGGCCGCCACACCTCCACACCATCTCCTGGCGTGACGCGCAGGGGGAGCAGCTCACGCGCCCAGCGCTCCACTCCGGCGAGAGCGGCCGGGGCCAGGGTGGAGGGGTCACGCTCCCGCAGGGCCCGCAGGAGCGCGATCTCAGGGCTGGACATGGCCGAGCCTCCGCGCACGCGCCAGGTAGACCTGCGCCAACGCTGAGGCCCCCGTGGCATCGGCCCGGTTGCTCCAGCTCAGCACCGCCACGCCCTCGGGGACTGGATACCCGCCCCACGGGTGCACCAGGTGGTCGTCGAGTGCGCTCAGCACCAGCCTGGGCAGCAGGCGGGCCGCAACCTCGAGGGTGTGCCGCGTTCGGAGCCATGCGGGCTCAGGCACACCCCTGGGGTTGACCCATTCCGGCCACACCAGCGCGGGCGGCATGGGCGCAAGCACCTGCACCGGACCCACACCGCTCACGAGCGAGGGCAGACCTGCAGTGATGACAGGAACAAGCTGACCCCAGGGGAGCCGGGATTCTCTGAGCCATTCCGCTGCAACAAGCGCCCCCCGCACCGCTTCGAACTCGTGACCAGCTTCCGACATGACGCGCGCACGCACCGCGGGGAGCTCAGGCCCACGCACCTGCTGCGCCAGCCTCAGCACGTCGTCACTGCGGGTCATGCGACACCTGCGGGAGTCGTAGGAACCAGATCAACGGTGATGTGACCGAGTTCCAGCGCGCGCATCAGGAGCATCTGCGCGAGCGAGATTGCGCCAAAGCTGGCACCACCCTGGGTGCTCCAACCCAGCACCGCGGTCGTTTGCGAGGGAGTTGGCTGAGCGGGAACCACCACCTCACCGTCGATCAGTTCGAACACCTCGCGCGGCAGGAGTCCGGCGGCGAGCTCGAGGGTGTCCCGGAACTGGTGCCAGCGGTCGCCGGTGGCACCTGAGGGCGGCGTCCACCTTGGCGCGTGCTGAACCGAAATCTGGGCCGGCGAGACCTGCACCGTCCCCAGCACCTGCACCAGCAGCGGCAGAGTTGGGGTGATGACTGGGCTGAGCTGATCCCAGGCGAGGCCGACCCTGTCCAACTGATGCGCCAGCAGCAGGACCGTGCGCAGCTCGGAAAGTTGCCTGTTGACTTCACGCAGCATGTGCACACGGTCTGACGGCAATCCCGACGGCTGCATCACGTCGTCTGTGCGGGTCATATGGGACCTGCGCTGCGACGGGGGGAGCTGCACCTGTGCGTGTTTGCGGGGGGCTTATGTTCCATGCCCTTGTTCTGGGATGGTGGCTCGTTTCTCCTGGTTCCGGTCTCGGTCCTGTGCAAAAGGGGGCCACTTTCTCCGAACGGAAACCGCGCACACAATGCAGCGATCTACGCCGACAGCGCGGGTGAACGTGAGAGAAAGCGGCCGCAAAGAGGACCAGGACTCATCGCAATATGAAACTTTTTCATCGCGCCAGGAACCAGGCATTTCTGATGCAGATTCGTATGGAACCAGGCATCAAATCAGGCAATCTGCACAGGCGCTGATTGGTGGGGAGCTGCGCCTATTGCACGGCAGGCGCTGACCCTGACGTATTCGTGGACACGCGCAGAGGTTGCTCAAGTTGAAGGCGCTGGCTGACCCTGGTCAAGGCTTCTGCGCTGGCTGACCCTGATCAAACTTGGGGCACGCATGGACCCTGATCAATCTTGGGCCACGGCGCACCCTCAACAAAAAGAAGACCCGCTCGGGCCCGAGCGAGTCTGCGGTGTGCGTGCGAGCTGGCCTACTCTGCGCGGTCCCCCATCAGGTAACCCGTGAGGAATGACGTGACCTGCAGGCGGTCCTCGTCCAGCGCGGTGCCGTCCGTGACTGCCGCAACCACGCCCCTCTTCTGCTCGCGCAGTCGGAATACCCCCTCGTCCATGGTCCCTTTCGCCGTGAGGTTGACCACCTGAACGTCCCGCGTCTGCCCGATGCGCCACAGCCGGTCCTGCGCCTGTTCCTCGTCACCTGGAGCCCAGGACTCCTCGGCGATCAGCATGTGGGCACACTCGGGACCTGCCCCCTGGAGTCTTTGCAGGCAGAGGGTATGGCCGGTTTTCCCGGCCTCCATCGCCAGCACCATAACCATGACCTCGCGGTGGTTGAACGCCCGCTTGGCCTCCTCGACGGCCCGCACCGTCATACCGCCCTGGATACGAACCGCACCCAGCGGACCACACAGCTGCTCGACGACCTCGCGGTGATGGGCGACGATCACGACCTGTTCGCCCTGATCCACGAGCGCCTGAGCGCGCGCGACTACCTGGGAAACCTTCGCGAGACCCAGCACCTGACGCACGTAGCCGATCTGCGGGAGGATGGTCTCGGTGCTTGCGCGGATCCGGCGCCCGAACTCCGAGGGCGTCAGCGTGACACCCTCTGCGGCGGCGCGGCGGGTGATCACGTCCGCGATGAAGGTCTGGAAGTCGCTCACCGCCCGGTCGTAGGCAACCTGCCCCGCGGCGTCCAGCGTCACGCCCTCGGGCGCACGGCCCGTGCTCAGGTCGAGGGCGGAGACCCCGTTGATGATCTTGTTGCCCATCTGCCCAGAACGCACCAGATCGGCTTTCGTGCGGCGAATGTAGACGCCGCTGCTGTTCAGCCGCTCGTTCAGTTCCTGGGTGTTGCTGGCCCCGTCGTAGACCTTCTTCGTCTCGCCGTACCGTACGGTCTGCCAACGCGGGCCGCAGTAGCGCTCCAGGAAGGCGCCCGCGCCGCCGAACTGCCCCTCCGCGCCGAGCATCCTCAGCAGCGGCAGCAGCTCGACCGGACGGTTGACCACGGGAGTCCCGGTCAGCAGCAGCACCATCCCGCCCTGCCCGCGCACGGTGCCGCTGAGGGCCATCGCCGCTTCAGCCCTCGCGCTCCCCTTCCCGCTCTTCCCGTAGTGCGCCTCATCGACCACCAGGGCGTCCGGCTTCCAGGCACGCAGGTCGGCCGCCCGGTCACTCAGGACCGACCAGCCCAGCACCACCACGTCCACGTCCGCGGGGACGGGCGCGGAGCGGGTGCCCTCCATGATCCAGACGCGCCGGGTGCCGTCGGTATGTTGCTGAAACTCCCTGACCCAGTTGCCGGTGAGCGAGTTCGGGCAGACGACCACCGAGCGGCGGGCGCCCAGGTGCAGCAACGCGGCGACGGAGGTCAGCGTTTTGCCCAGCCCCGGCGCGTCCGCGATCAGCAGCCGGCGCGTGATCTCGAGCATCCGCACAGGCGCGCTCTGGTGCGGCATGAGCGGCGTGGTGATGCCGGGAATGCACAGGGGGGTGAGGTCATCGCGGGCCGCCAGCGCCTCCGTGCGGGCGGCAGCGGCCTGCTCGGCGGCCTGGTCCGCGGCCGCGGCGGCCTCCTCGGCCCGTACGGTCAGGGCCACATCGACGCGGAGGCCGGCCTTCCGGGCGGCCGCGAGGGCACCGGGGAGGTCCCCGGCAGGCAGGTGCCAGCAGCGCGAGTCACCGTCCCACCGTGCGCCGGCGGCCTTCAGGACAGCGGCGGTGGGTGGATCGTAGGGGAACCGGAACTCCACGCGGCAGCCCTGCAGGGTCACCTGGGGAGTGCGGGCGGCAACCTCGGCGGCGGCGCGGGCCGCGGCCTCACGCTGGGCCGCTTGCTGGCGCTCGGCCTCGGCGACCCCAGCCGCGAGTTCCGGGAGGCTGGCCCGCTCCGCAGGCGTCAGCAGCACAGGGACGCCGTGGGTTTCACAGAGCTCGAGCACTTCGCGGTGGGCCGTCACGCTGAACGTCTCGCGNTGGGGAGTGCGGGCGGCAACCTCGGCGGCGGCGCGGGCCGCGGCCTCACGCTGGGCCGCTTGCTGGCGCTCGGCCTCGGCGACCCCAGCCGCGAGTTCCGGGAGGCTGGCCCGCTCCGCAGGCGTCAGCAGCACAGGGACGCCGTGGGTTTCACAGAGCTCGAGCACTTCGCGGTGGGCCGTCACGCTGAACGTCTCGCGGCGCGTGTCAGGGTCCCAGCGACGGGTCGGGATCCCGCGGGTGTCGGCGGTGCGGTCGGCGTCGTATCCCGCACGCAGAACCAGGGTGGTGCCGATCAGACAGAGCCCACTATCCCCACGGCGCTTCGCCGACTCGATGCGAGCGGCATCGCGCACGCTCTGAACCTGCTCGGGGGTGGGGACGGGCAGCGCATCGGTGTCGATCCCGTAGTCCGTGAGTTGACGACGGTAGGTGCGGGTCAGCTCGAGCGCGACGGTGGTCTCGGTCTCGGTCCACTGCTCGCTGGGCTGCGCGGCGAGGTAGTTGCCGAGGCTGGCGTCGGCTTTGCTGAAGCCCTCGCCGTCACGCTGGGCAGCCCCGTCGCAGTGGCTGGAGAGGGTGGCGAGGGCGCGGTGCAGGGTGAAGCGGAGGCTGGAGGTGAGGAGGTGCTGAGCCGTCATGGGTCTCCCGGGATGGACGCTCCGGAGGATTCCGCTGGTGGTCTCGGTCATTCCTGGTGATGTTCGGGAGTGCAGTGGGTTCAGTAGTGGGCAACCGGCAGTAAGGAGCGTCTATGTCTAGAGTATCGCACTAAACATGACAGCGCAACCTAGAGCCCGTTCAGCCTGGGCCGTTCTTCCGCTTGCGTAACTGCGAGGCCGCGTTGGCGTTGGCCTTCCATGGCCGGTGCTGCTGCGCATCCAGGAGCTCAAGGCCCAGGTGCTTATACTTCTTCCCCTTCACCATCTGGACGGCGGCGTGGGCACTGGGGGCCCGGAGGACCGCCACGGTGCGCGGTTCAGGACTCTGGAGTTCGAGCAGCTCCCAGAGAGGATCGGCCTCCCCCTCACGCGGCAGAGCGGGGATCCCGGGACGGTCGCCGGCGGCCAGGGGGCGCTCCTCCAGGGGAAGGGTGCTGCCGTGGCCCCCCGTGCGCCGGAGGGCTCCCCGGCTGATGACGCGCCCCGGTCCAGCGGTCCAGGCCTCCACCGTGAACGCGTGGAAGACCCCGCTCCAGCCGCGCTTGATCACGATCCGCTCTCCCCAGCCCTGCCCGAACTCCTCGAGGAGCTCCAGCAGGGCCGCGTTGATCAGCGACACGCGCGTGTCCGGATCCAGCGGCTGCGGCCGCTGGCCCTCACCGGCCAGCCGACGGGCGTCCTCGGTGCGCAGGGGCAGGAGCACCGCCAGCGCCTCGGGCAACGTCCAGGCGAGCTGCACGGTGGGGCCGCCCGGCTGTGGGGGCGCAAACCGCTCGCCGCGCTCATACCGCTGCAGCACGCGGATCAGGGCCGCGCTCCGGGTGAGTTGATCCGAACTCTCCCGGATGGTCTCGAGCCGGGGATCCAGCCGCGTCGGCAGCGCGACGGTGATCAGGTGACCGGGCGGCCGGCGCGTGCGGGCCGAGCCAGTTCGCACGGACGGGGGAAGAACCGGGATGGGATCCATTGGGTTCATCATGCCACCTGGACCCTCCCGCTATGACCAGCGTAGGGGGTTCTACTGTCCAGTCACCCTCCCGGTCGCCGGGGATCGGGGGGCGTCTCGGTCACTGCGGCGGGAAGGCAAAGTGGACGCTGGAGCCGGTCACCTTCCCTGGCCAGCAGCCCCCTCATCCGCAGCCGAACCAGCGCGGCCCCGATCACGGCGCGGAGGTCCGCTTCAGGCACGCCCGTGAGTTCGGGCACCAGACACCGCAAGGAGGGGGGAGTGGCCGGCAAACCCAGGTCCAGGCCGTGGGCGACCAGCAGATCTGCGCCGCCCACCCCCAGCGCGGGCAGGCCCCCCTGCCGGACGGCTTCGCGTCCACGCGACAGCCACTGGTCCCGGCTGACCCGGGTCAGGCGCGTCCCCAGCGGATCGGCGGCTCTCGTCAGGGCCGCCGCACTCCAGCGGTGCACCGCGTCCGCGTGACCGTGGCAGATGGGACACAGACAGATCAGGTCCTCGGGGCGGCACCGGGACGGATCGTTGCCCCGGTGGGCCGCCTGACCGCCCCGGCTGACCCGGCGCTCGACCCGCACCAGACGTCCCTGGGCATCGTAGAGTTCGGCCCGGTAGAGAGAGCCCCGGCGCAGGCCGCAGCCCTCGCACCGGCCACCCTTGCTCCGGACGAACTCCCGCGCGAGGTCCGAGGGAGCAGCCTTATCGCGGAAGCCGCGGGCGTAAACCGGATCCAGGGCCCAGGGCTCCCCGGGCCGCGGTCGAAAGGCCAGGCTGGTGGGGAGATCACCGGGCAGCGGCAATTGCAGGAGGCTCTTCCTGGATTCCGGGGAGCTGAGGGGTAGCGGGGGTAA
>NZ_JASNGB010000349.1 GCF_030271215.1 Deinococcus rhizophilus
CCCGCCCCGCCCCTTTCCGGCGACCTACGGCGCGTGGCTCGACGAGGTGCCCCCCTCCGCCCGGACCGCGCTCGCGCAGGTCTGGAGCGACGTGCGCGTTTATACCGGCCCTGAGGCCACGCCCCTGCTGCGGCCCTACGCCCTGCTGGACAATGCCCGGCTGCTGGAAGCTCTGCTGGCGCGGGCGGGGGGTGGGCTGTGCTGGACACGCGGCCACGTCGTCCACGCGCAGCAGGTGGGCGAGGGCTGGGAGGTGCGCGGCAGGGGGGGCGAGACGTGGCGGGCGTCTGTCGTCGTGGACGCGGGCGGCCATGGCGGAAGCCTGGGGGCCCCGGTGCGGCCGGGCGGCGCGGCCCTCCAGACGGCTTACGGCCTGGTCGCCCAGTTCGACCGCCCCCCCGGTCCCCCCGGCGGCATGGTCTGGATGGACTACCGCGCCGGGCACCTGCCGCCCGCCGAGGTCCGCGCCCAGCCGACCTTCCTCTACACCATGCACCTGGGCGGGGACCGCTATCTGGTTGAGGAAACCAGCCTGATCGCCCGCCCCGGCCTGACACGCCCGCTGTTGCGGGAGCGCCTGCACGCCCGCCTCGCCGCGCAGGGCACGCCCCCGCGCGAGGTCGAGCAGACCGAGTGGGTCGCCTTTCCCATGAACACGGCGGCCCCCCGGCCCGGTTCCTGGCTGGCCTTCGGGTCGGCGGCGGGGCTGGTCCATCCGGTAAGCGGCTTTCAGGTGGCCGGAGCCCTGGCCGACGCGCCCGTGGTCGCGGAGGCGGTCGCGGCAAGGCTGGCGGCCTGCGGTCCTGCCGCCGCCA
>NZ_JASNGB010000350.1 GCF_030271215.1 Deinococcus rhizophilus
GCACCGACCGGCACGGGAACCGCGAAGGGGTCGGCGCCGGGGCCAGCCGGGAGGCCGCCCAGCCCGCCGAAGGGGTCAGCGGCGGGGGCCAGTTCCACGTCGTCTGCCGCCCCGGCGCGGGGTGCGGGGGTTCGCGGTGCCACCTGCTCGAAGGGGTTCAGGTCCAGCCGGGTCTCTTCGCGCACCTCCTCGAGGGCGACGGCGGCGCCGAATTCCTCGAACACGCGCAGCAGCAGCTCGGCGCGGGGACGCCCGCTGGGTTTCATCAGGCGGCCCGAACGCCGCGAGGCCAGGCGGGTGGCCTGCTCGGGCGAGAGGCTGAAACGGGAGACGAGCTGCGCTTCGAGTTCGGGGCGCACCTCCTCGGGGACAGGCTGGCGAATCACGACCGTGTACTTCATGAAGGTCCCTTCCGGGCCACGCGCCAGGCGGGCCACCGGTGCCCTGTGGGCAGGAGAATGAGCAGAGTGGGCAGGGCGGGCAGGGTGAGCGGGTCGGGCAGGGTGAGCGGGTCGGGCAGGGGCAGGGCAGTGGGAAGTGTGGGGGCGGTCACGCGAGGTCCCGCGCCCGCAGGTGACGCACGAAGACCGGCATCTGCGCCTCACCGAGCTGCCGGGCCAGCCCCGAGAGCAGGGCGCTGAGGGTGGGAGTGTCGCCCAGCTCGTCCAGCACGTCGTCGACCACGAACTCGCCCATCGGCCCGACCGCCGCGATCACGCAGGCGGTGACAGCGCCGAGCACCTCGTCCGTGACCGGCTGGGTGTGCCGCGCGGCCCGGCGCACCCAGGCGTCGGCCTGCGCCACGGCCGC
>NZ_JASNGB010000351.1 GCF_030271215.1 Deinococcus rhizophilus
TGCACTCGGGCGGGCGGCTGCTGTACCTGGGCGCGGGGACGAGTGGGCGGCTGGGCATTCTGGACGCGACCGAGCTGCCGCCGACCTTTTCCTGGCCGCCTGAGCGGGCCGTCGGGATGATCGCCGGGGGCGACCCCGCGATCCGGCGGGCGGTCGAGGGCGCCGAGGACGACCCCGCGCTGGGCGAGGCGGACGTGGGCGGCGCGGACGTGGGGCCGACCGATGTGGTGATCCTTCTGGCGGCCAGCGGCACCACCCCCTACGTGCTGGGGGCGGCGCGGGGGGCGCGGGCGGCGGGGGCGCTGACCGTGGGCCTCGCCAACAATCCCGGCACGCCGTTGCTGGCGGCGGTGGACTGCCCGGTGCTGCTGGACACCGGCCCGGAGGTGATCAGCGGGAGCACGCGGCTCAAGGCGGGCACGGCGCAGAAGATCGCCCTGAACACGCTGTCGAGCGCCCTGATGGTCCGGCTGGGCAAGGTCTACGGCAACCTGATGGTGGACNTGGGCCTCGCCAACAATCCCGGCACGCCGTTGCTGGCGGCGGTGGACTGCCCGGTGCTGCTGGACACCGGCCCGGAGGTGATCAGCGGGAGCACGCGGCTCAAGGCGGGCACGGCGCAGAAGATCGCCCTGAACACGCTGTCGAGCGCCCTGATGGTCCGGCTGGGCAAGGTCTACGGCAACCTGATGGTGGACGTGCGGGCCAGCAACGCCAAGCTGGGGGCCCGCGCCCTGGCCCTGACCTGCCACGCGACCGGCGCGGGCGAGGCCGAGGCCAGGGCCGCCCTCGCGGAGGCCGGGGGGCAC
>NZ_JASNGB010000352.1 GCF_030271215.1 Deinococcus rhizophilus
GGACGCGCCCAGTTCCGCGAGGGCCTGCGCCGCCGCCCGCCCGATGCCCCTGCTGCCGCCCGTGACGAGGGCGCGTTTGCCGCCTAACCGGAAGAGAGCCATGGGGCAGGCTAGCGCGGCGGGGTTCCCCTGCCCGACGGTGAGCCGCGCCGCCGCGCCGGGCGGGCGGGAGCGGCTAGCATGGAGCCATGAACGCGCCGCGCCTGCTCGTCACCGTGCTCACCGGAGCCTCTGCCGCCCTGATCGCCTACAGCGCGTTTTACGTGCGTGGAAACACGGCGGGCGTGATGCGCTACCTGCGGGAGCGCGGCGACGTGCGCGACCTGGAGGCGGGTGGGGCGAGCGCGGCGGCGGTCCGGGCGGCCCAGGAGAACCTCACCGCGCTGGCCCTGAGCATCGCCGATCCTGGGCTGGCTGCCCGGATGATTCCGGTCGCGGTCCTCCTGGGCCTGCTGGTGGGCTGGCTGGTGTGGCGCTCGTTCGGGTCGCGGGGGGCACAGGCAGATCGCGGCGACGTGCAGGAGCGCATGGTCCTGAAGGTCGCCTACCGCCGGGGCGGGCAGTTCACCGCCGAGGAACTGCGCCGCCTCTCGCCCCTCACGGGCGAGCAGGTGGGCACCGTCACCCGGCGGATGCTGGACGCGGGCCAGCTGGTGCGCGACGGCGACAGCTTCCGGCTGGCACGGTGAACGGAGTGACGCTGCCCCCCGCCGACCTCGCCCGGCTGCTGCACGACGCGCAGGAGGGGCCGCACTACAGCGTGCGGGCGGCCCTCGCCCTGGCCGACGGGCAGCCGCC
>NZ_JASNGB010000353.1 GCF_030271215.1 Deinococcus rhizophilus
CAGGGATTCGGCCTGCCCCAGCACCCCCGCCAGCGTTCCGAACAGCCCCGCGTGCCCCGCCACGCCGCCCAGCGCCCAGGCGTTCTCGTCGTGCGTCTCGCCGCGCAGCACCCGCCCGCGCCAGGGGCAATGCTCGGTGGCCGCCGTCCGCTCCGGGTTGGGGGTGAAGGTCAGGCCGGGGTCCAGCGGGAAGCCGCGCAGCGGTTGTCCCCGCACCCGCTCCAGCACCCTCCCCAGCAGCAGATACCCCAGGTCGCTGTAGACCACCTCGCCGGGGGCCGAGAGCGGCCAGGGCTCCTGAAGCAGCCGCGCCTGGACCGTCTCCGCCTCGCCCCAGGTGTACAGCGGCGCCCAGGCGGGCAGGCCCGCCGTGTGGGTCAGCAGCTGGCGCAGCGTCCGCGTCTTGAGTTCCGTGTCCTGCATCCACGCGAGGTCGGGCAGGTGCGCCGGGAGGGGGTCGTCAAGGTCCAGCACCCCCGCCTCCACCCCGCGCAGCACCTCCCGCGCGGTGAACAGCGGCTTGGTGAGGCTGGCGAGGTCCCAGAAGAAGTCCTCGTCCAGCGGCACGGGTCCGGGCTCCAGCGCCGCGTGTCCCAGCACCAGGGTCTCGCGCTCCCCGCCCGCGTCCACCACTCCCAGGGCCGCGCCGGGGAGATCGCCTCCCTCCACCGCCCGGCGCAGCACCTCCTGGGTGCGGGCGGGAATCACCCTTCCCCCAGCGCGAGGCGGGCGTGCCCGTCTGCCGCCTCCAGCCGCGCCCGCGCCCCCGCCGCGTCCACCCCCA
>NZ_JASNGB010000354.1 GCF_030271215.1 Deinococcus rhizophilus
CGCAGCGGCCCCGGCGGCAGCTCGCGCAGGTGCAGCTCGACCAGCACGCTGAGAATCGCCCGCACCCGTCCGGCAGGCAGCGCGAGGCGGCGGCCGTCGGGCAGCCGGGCCGGGATCACGTCCTCCTCTCCCAGCGCGGCGAGGGCCTCCGGGGTAAAGAGGTCGGGGCGCTCGGCGATCAGGGCGACCAGAATCGGAATCAGGCTGCGCCGCTCGCCGTCCACGATCACCCCGAGTTCGAGGGTAAACCAGCCCCCCTCCTCTCCCGTCTCGCCGTACCAGCTCTCGACCTCGGCGTAGAGGTGGGGAAAGCTGGGCTCGATCTCGACGCGGAAGCCTTTGGCTTCCAGCCGGGGCACGGTGTCGGTCAGGAAGGTGCGCCAGCGGCCCTCGTCCCCGTAGGCGTACAGCTTCTCCGCGTCCGGGTGGCGCACGTGGTCGCCGCGCGGCTGAAGGCTCTGGAGCCGCTTCAGGCCGGTGCGGGTGAGCTGCCCGGTGGCCCGCTTCTCGGCGGCGGGATCGCGGCTGGCAAGGTGCAGCACGCCGTCCACGTAGCTCTGACGGTCCGTCTCCAGCGGCTGACCGCCGTAGTGGTGGCTGAGCACGGCCACGCCCACGCGCTCGTCGTCGGTGGTCCGGCGGCGGGCCAGGCGGCGCGTGATCGCCACGCGCTCCTCGCGCAGGGTCAGGACCGGCTGGTAGGGCAAGGTCTCGCGGCGCACCGGGATGGGCCGGGGGGCGGGCAGGTCCAGCCCCGGAAAGCGGC
>NZ_JASNGB010000355.1 GCF_030271215.1 Deinococcus rhizophilus
CTCGGTGTGGCAGGGCCTGCGCACCACCGTGGCGCTGCTCGCGGGCCGCCGCACCCTGACCGACGAGGACTGGGGCCAGATGCTCGCGCTCGCCGTGGCCGCCGTGGACGGGGCGGGGTGCGGCACCCTGGACATCCGGGAAGGCCGGGGCTTCCGGGTGGTCGCCGCGCATGGCTACGGCGCCGCCCTGCTGGGCCTGACCCTGGGCGAGGAAGCGCAGCAGCGCTGGTATGGCGCTTCCCTCGCCGCGTGGCGGGCCGGGGAGCCCCGCGTGGTCAGCGGCGAGGCGCTCGCGCGGGCCTACGCCGAGTCGGACGCCGAACTCGCCTCGCCCGAGGCCCGGCTGCTGAGCGACGTGGGCCGCCGCCAGGAGGTGCGGGCCAGCCTCTGCCTCCCGGTGGTGCTCGAGGGCGAGGTCGTCGCGCACCTCAACCTCGACGCGCTGTCGCCCGCAGAGGACTTCGGACCACGGGCCGCCGAGGACGCGGCGCTCTTTGCCCAGCAGATCGCCGCTCTGCTGCACCTGCAGGAGCGCTGGAACGAGCTGACCCGGCTGGTCGAGCTGCACTCCTCGCTGGGCGCGGCCCCCAGCGGCACTCCCCTGGAAGACCACCTGACCTGCGCGGCGCAGGACCTGCTGCGGGCACGTCACGCCCTGCTGCTGCGCCACGACGAGGCCACCGACACCCTGCGCTCGACCGGACCCGAGCGCCACGTGCCCCCGCTGGGGCCGGTCGTGCTGGGGCGCGGCGCGGGC
>NZ_JASNGB010000356.1 GCF_030271215.1 Deinococcus rhizophilus
AGCCGCGTCGCGGGCGGCCTGGAGGGGGGACACTCCGGTCCCGGTCATTCCGGCCTGGACGCGGTCCAGTTCGCTTCGCAGGTGGGCGGTGCGGCGCTCCGCGTCCTCCAGCTCGGCGCCGAGTTCCTGAAAGCGTCGCCCATCGGCCAGCACGCTGCTCCCGCTGTCGCGCAGGCGCCCGCCCGTGATCGCGCCCCCGGCCTCCAGCAGCTCGCCCTCCAGGGTGACGAGGCGCGGACGGTTGGGGTAGGCGCGGGCGAGGCGGTGGGCGGCCCGCAGGTCCTCCACGATCAGGGTGTCGGCCAGGATCGCCTCCCCGACGAGGGGCGGGTCGGTGGGGCACAGGTCCGCGAGGTTGCCGATCACGCCCGCCTCACGCAGCAGCCCGCCGTCACGCCGGGGGCGCGGGCGCAGGAGGTCCAGCGGGAGGAAGGTGGCGCGGCCCCCCGACCGCTTGAGTTCCTCGATGATCGTCCGGGCGTCCTCGCCGGAGTGCACCACGATCTGCTCCAGGCGGCGCCCCAGCGCGGCGGTGACGGCGGTCTCGTACTCGGCGGGCACGGTGAGCAGGTCGGCCACCGACCCCACGATGCCGGGGTGGTCGAGGCGCAGGGCGTTGCGGGCGCCCTCGCCGTAGCGGGCGTAGGAATTGAGCGCCGCTTCCAGCCGCTCGCGCTCGCGGCGCAGCGGGGCGATTCCGGCGTTCAGGCGGGCCAGTTCGCCCTCCAGGTGACGGGCGTGGGCCTGGG
>NZ_JASNGB010000357.1 GCF_030271215.1 Deinococcus rhizophilus
CCGCCGCACGAAGCCGGGCGTGAACTGCGGCCCCCGCGTGGAAAAGGCCACCACGGGCACCCCCAGCCCAGCCAGTTGCTCGTTGGCGGTGCCCGACGTGCCGACCGCCACGTTCGCCGCCCGCGCGACGGCCCCGAACGCGCCGCGCAGCAGGGCGACCCTGGCCCCCTCGCCCTCGGCCCAGGCGGTCCGGTCGTCCTCTGCCCGCNGGCCCCCGCGTGGAAAAGGCCACCACGGGCACCCCCAGCCCAGCCAGTTGCTCGTTGGCGGTGCCCGACGTGCCGACCGCCACGTTCGCCGCCCGCGCGACGGCCCCGAACGCGCCGCGCAGCAGGGCGACCCTGGCCCCCTCGCCCTCGGCCCAGGCGGTCCGGTCGTCCTCTGCCCGCAGGGTCCAGCCCGGCGGCAGGGTCACGGCCTCCCAGCCGTGCGCCCAGGCGACCAGCGGGATCACCTCCGGCAACCCGGCGGCGGCCCGCAGCATCAGTGGAAGGCTCTCGCGGTGGTCCTCCCGCGATCCCGGCAGCAGGGCCAGGACCGGGCGCCCGCCGGTCCACCCGGACAGGTCGCGCTCGGGGGCGGGAAGCACGTCCACGGCGAAGCTTCCGGCCCAGCGTGCCCGCACTCCCCGCGCCGCGTACAGCCGGGCGGTGGCCGCGTCCCGCAGGTAGACCGCGTGCGCCCGCCGCGCCAGGGCGAGTTCGGACGGCAGCGGCAGGTTCGCCCCCAGCGCGTTCAGCTCCCGCA
>NZ_JASNGB010000036.1 GCF_030271215.1 Deinococcus rhizophilus
GGCACAGCGGCGCGACGAGCGCGAGGACCGGCACCAGCCCCCAGAACACGGCCCGCCA
Source organism: Deinococcus rhizophilus (assembly GCF_030271215.1). Classification (GTDB taxonomy): domain Bacteria; phylum Deinococcota; class Deinococci; order Deinococcales; family Deinococcaceae; genus Deinococcus; species Deinococcus rhizophilus. The sequence goes on from NZ_JASNGB010000036.1 coordinate 59, forward strand.
CGACCACAGGTCCGCGATCAGGCTGGCGATCAGCGGGCCGACCAGCGCGGGCAGCAGCCAGGCCGAGGACACGGCGGCGAGCATGCGTGCCCGCTGCGCCTCCGGGTAGCGGGTGGTGATCACCGCGAAGGGCAGCGCCCCCAGCCCCCCCGCCCCCAGGCCCTGAATCAGCCGCCCCAGCACGAACCCCGTCATGGTCGGCGCCAGCCCGCCCACCAGCAGCCCGGCGGCGAACACCGCCAGCGAGAACCCGGCGCCCCACATCAGCCCCCGGCGGTCGGCCAGCACGCCGCCCAGCACGGCCCCGAACAGGCTGGAGAGCAAAAAGGCGCTCGACGCCCAGCCGTAAAGGGCCAGCCCCTGCAACTCGTCGGCCACGCGCGGCAGCACGGTGCCGACCGCCATCGACTCGAACGCCACGACGAGGACGGTCAGCAGCAGCCCGGCCCCCAGGGTGCGGGGCGGGGCAGGCACGGGGAGGGCGGAGGCGGCAGACACGGGGCGCATCCTCGCATACCGGGGCCAGGAGCAAGCATGCCGGGCCGCCCCTCGCCTAGAGCATTTGACAGAATTACGGCTCCCGGGGAAGGTCGCCCCAGGTGCCTCCATTCTGCCCAATGCTCTTTTTAAATTCGCTCGCTCCGCTCGGCCAACGAATGCGGAAACCCACCGCATTCTTATGGCAAATGCTCTAGACCGCTCCCCGTAGGCCATCCCCGGCCGGGATGCGGCGTTCTGGTGCGGCCGCACACCTTCCCTTCCGGTTCCGGCGACTCCCGTGCCGCGTGTCGAAGGGGAAGTCAGGGCGCAGAGGCAGGTGCTGCAAGACGAAACCCACCCTTCGCGGGTGGGCCGGGTCTCGTCCTGTTCGTGGTGGGCGGTGAGGGATTTGAACCCCCGACCCGTCGCGTGTAAAGCGAAAGCTCTACCACTGAGCTAACCGCCCCCGAGCCGCCGTGAAGTGGGGCCGCTGCATGGTGACATACCCACAGATAAATCCGCTGGGCTTCTCAGGACACGCATGTGGCAACCCACTCCGTTCTGTCCTGATGGGCCTGCCCGGCCCCGAATGCCCCGGAGGGCATGGGATTCTCGGATTGCTCCGGGGAGGCGGCATTTCAGCTCTGGCTCTCCCTTCGTTTCCCACACGTATTTTAACACGCTTTCGCTTCAGCTTGGCCGTCCTGTGGACGGCCTGGGCTATCCGCCCAGACCCTTTTCTGTAAGGCGGTCCGGGGCAGGGGGTCAAGCGGCCCCCCACCCAGTCCGTTCTGGCGGTCAGCTGGGGTCAGGGGGAAACTGCACCCCGCCCAGCCGCAGGTTCAGTTCAGCCGCCAGCGCCAGCACGCGGCCGTCGCTCGCCGCCGGGCCGGTCAGCAGCACGCCGGTCGGGGCGCCCCCGTGCAGCCCGGTCGGGACCGTCACGCTGGGATACCCGGCCTTGGCCCCCACCGCGTAGCCGCGCAGCCCCGGCCACAGCAGCGCGTCGAGGCCCTGGGCAAAGAGTGGATCGAGGCCCCGCGTCCGCGAGAGTTCGAGGTCCCGTGCCCGCGCCTCCCGGTAGGCCCGCTCCGAGAGGTCGCCGCGCGTGCCCTCGGCCGCGTGCAGCAGCGTCTGTCCGTAGCGCTGGAAGCGTTCGGGGTCCTCGTCGTTTCCGGCGATGACCTCCGCGAGGCTGCGGGGGCCGTCCTGCACCCCGGCGAGGTAGGCGTTCAGGTCGTGCTTGAACTCGTAGACCAGGACCTCCAGCCGCCAGCCGCCCAGGTCAGTCGCCGTGTCCAGGGTCACGTCCCGCAGGGTGGCCCCAGCCTCGGTGAGCGCGGCCTCGGCGCGGGCGAGGGCCGCCTCCTCCGCCGGGGAGAGGGGACCGCCGGGAGGCTCGCGCATCACGCCGATCTGGGTGCCCGACAGCGCCCCTTCGGGCAGGGCCAGTCCCGGCACCGGAAAGCGGCGGCTGGCCTCGTCCGCCCCGTCGGGTCCGGCCATCACCCCGGCGAGCAGGGCCGCGTCGCGCACCGAGCGGGTGATCGGCCCGGCGGTGTCCTGGCTGTGTGAGATGGGCACCACGCCCGTGCGCGGAATCAGGCCCACCGTGGGCTTGAGCCCGATCACGCCGCTCTGCTGCGCTGGACTGAGAATCGAGCCGCTCGTCTCGGTGCCGACGGCCGCCACGCACAGCCGCGCGGCGACTGCCACGCCGCTCCCGCTCGACGACCCGCCCGTGTCGATGCCCTCACCCCAGGGATTGGCCGTCTGTCCGCCCGCCCCGGAATAGCCGTTCGTCATCCCCAGCGTCATGAAGTTGGCCCACTCGGTCAGGTTGGCCTTGCCCAGGATCACCGCGCCCGCCGCCCGCAGCCGGGCCACCAGCGGCGCGTCCTGCCGGGGCACGTGCCGGGTCATCAGCAGGCTTCCGGCGGTGGTGGGCAGCCCCGCCACGTCGATGTTGTCCTTGATCAGCAGGGGGAGGCCGTGCAGCGGGCCGCGCCGCTCGGGGGGCAGGGCGTCAAGGCGCTCGGCGTCGGCCTCGGCCCCCTCATTGACCGTGATGACGGCCCGCAGACGGGGGTTGTGCGCCCGCAGCCGGGTGAGGTAGGTGCGGGTCACCTCCAGCGCGGTGAGGTCGCCCCGGCGCGTGGCGGCGCTGAGGGCGGCGGCGTCGAGGTCGAGCACCGGATCGGGGGTCAGGGGAAGCACCCCGGCAGTGTACGCCGCACCGCCGAGGGGCAGGCACGCTAGCCTGCCTGTCATGCAAGCGCCAGGAACAGGTCCGGCGGAGACGCGACCCTCCCCCAGGGTGGCCTTTCAGGGGCGTCCGGGGGCCTACGGGGAGATCGCGGCCCTGCACGCGCTGGAAAGCGCCGGGATTCCCCACGCGGACGTGGGCACACGCGGCTTTTCCACCTTTCACGAGGTCGCGGCGGCGGTGGAGGCGGGCGGGGCCGACTACGGCGTCCTCCCGGTCGAGAACAGCCTGATGGGAGCGATTCACCAGACCACCGACCTGCTGGCCGAGACCGACCTGCACGTCGCGGGCGAGGTCGTCGTGCGCGTCTCTCACTGCCTGATGGCGCTGCCGGGCGTACGGCTGGAGGACCTTCGCCGGGTCGTCTCGCAGCAGCCCGCGCTTGACCAGTGCACCGGGCTGATTCGCAGGTACGGCCTGCAACCCGTCGCCGCGCACGACACCGCCGGAAGCGCCCAGGACCTCGCCGCGCGGGGCGCGAGGGACGAGGCCGCCATCGCCTCCGCCCGCGCCGCCGAGCTGTACGGGCTGGACATCCTGGCCCGCGAGATCGAGGACGAGCCCTTCAACTTCACCCGTTTCCTGCTGCTCTCGCGGCGCGAACCCGAGCCCTCGGACGCGCCGCACAAGACCAGCCTCGTCTTTGCGGTGCGCCACACCCCCGGCTTCCTGGTCGAGACGCTCAGCGAGTTGCGCGGCCTGAACCTCTCGCGCATCGAGTCGAGGCCGCGCCGGGACCGCGCCTGGAGCTACCTGATCTACGTGGACATCGAGGGCTCGGCCCACGATCCGGGGGTGGCACAGGCGCTGGCCGGGGTGCTGAGAAAGGCGAGCTACGCCAAGATCATCGGGAGCTATCCGAGGGCGCTGGAGACGGTCGGCTGAGGCTCTGTCTCCGGGTGGGCTGCCCGTATTCACCACCCACTCTGGCCGGTCCGTTTCAGGAGCGACGGCGGCGTCCTCAGCTGTTGTCCACCGCCACCGTGAAGCTGCGCGTCACCTTGCCCCCGGCGGGCACGTCCACCCGCAGTTCGGCGCGGGCCTGGTTCTGGCGGGCGGGGGCCGCGTCGATCACGATGCGGCGGCCCCCCACGATCTCGGTCACCTCGGCGCGGACGGCGCGGTCCTTGCTGCTCTCGAAGGTGTAGGTCACCCGGTAGGTCGTCTTGACCGGGTTGCCCTGTGCGTTGCGTTCGCTGCTCACCGTCTGCACGGCGCGGGTGTACCGCACATCAGGGTCGTTGCCGAGGCTGAACTCGATCTGGCCACCCTGCGCGGTCTCGGGGATGTTCGTCTGGCCCACCAGCCGCCCCTCCTCGCGCACGGTGATCAGGCCGCCGGGCAGCCGCTCGTCGGCCTTCAGGCGGTAAAAGCGGCTCAGCGTGCCGGAGGTGTTCTGCGGGGTGAAGTAGGTGTTGAGGCCCGCGTACCGCTCGAACTGCGTCAGCCTGGGCGCCAGGAAGGGCAGCGTGACCACACTGTTGGCGGGCAGGGTAAAGGGTGCGGAGAGGGCGTAGCGGTAAAGGCCACGCAGTTCGCCCTGGGAGTTGATGGTGGGGGCAGCAGTCGTGGCGGTATCAGCAGCCTCGGCGCGGTTGCTATACAACGCGGCGGGCGCAGGCACCGGCTGTCCCCGCACCTCCACGTCCCCGGCGTACAGCTCCGTCGTCTTCACGTCATAGGCGAGGTCGGTGCCGTTGCGGATGTCGGCCAGCGCCGAGAGCTGGGCCCCCTGGTTGCTCGCCCGCAGGGTGTAGCGTGGCGCCCACGTCACCCCCCGCGTCAGGTAGGCCAGTGTGCCCGCGCCCGCCTGCGGCAGCGTGAAGGTCAGCGTCTGCGTGGGCGAGAGCGGGTTCACGGGCGGCGCCACGTCGAAGCTGAGGTCCTCGTAACGGGCGGTCAGGTACCGCCCCTGCGCGTCACGCACCAGCAGGTCCCGCGCCCGGATCAGGGTGACGGGCTGGGTCGCCTCGGCCCCGCGCTTGAGAAACACCGTCTTGCCCTCCAGCGAGGCCAGCCAGTTGGGGTCCTGCCGCTGCACCGCCGAGGTGAAGGGCAGTCCGTCGAGGTCCAGCGTGCCCGGAATCAGGCCCGCCCAGGCCGCCTCAGGCAGCGTGACGGTGAGGGTGGTTCCGGTGGCCCGCACCGGCTCGCGCACTTCCGTGAAGCTGGGGTAGATGCGCAGGTCCGCCGCCGAGGCCGTACCCAGGGCTGCCGCGAGTGCCGCTGTCAGAAGCTGTTTCATGAGAGCAGCTTGCGGGGTAGGGGCTGATGAAGTGTGAGAGAGCTGCCAGTCGCCAGGAGCCAGCCGCCAGCAAAAAAGGCCCCGGCCAGAGCTGAGGCCCTACCGACCAATGTGACAGGAGCACCGGGGTGGCCCGGTGCTCCTGTCCTTTCTCGCTCTGCTCGGCCCCTGTGGGGCAGCGATTACAGAATTACAGAATATCGTCGCGGATACACGCCTTGAAGTGCTGAGGTCCCACCTCGCGCAACTCGGGGATGATCTTCGCGCAGTCGTCGATGGCGTAGCGGCATCTGGTTCGGAAGACGCAACCGCTGGGCGGGTTGATCGGGCTGGGGATGTCGCCTTCCAGGATGATGCGCTGGCGCTTGACGGTGGGGTCGGGCACGGGCGCGGCCGAGAGCAGCGCCTCGGTGTAGGGGTGCTTGGGGTTGGTGTTCAGCTCGCGGCTGGGCGCGATTTCCATCACGCGGCCCAGGTACATCACGATGATGCGGTCGCAGATGTACTCCACGACGGCAAGGTCGTGCGCGATAAACAGCACCGTCAGGCCCAGCTCTTCTTGAAGGTCTTGCAGCAGGTTGACGACCTGCGCCTGAATGGACACGTCAAGCGCCGAGACCGGCTCGTCGGCCACGATGAACGACGGGTTCACCGCCAGCGCCCGCGCGATCCCGATGCGCTGGCGTTGCCCGCCCGAGAACTCGTGGGGGTAGCGGCGCATGTGCTCGGGGCGCAGGCCCACCTTGGCGAGCAGTTCCGCGATACGGTCGACGCGGTCCTTGCCGGGGTGCAGATTATGAATCTGCATCGCCTCGCCGATGATGTCCGACACCGTCATGCGCGGGTTCAGGGAAGCGAAGGGGTCCTGGAAGATGATCTGCATCTCCCGGCGGTAGTCACGCATCTGGCCCTTGGAGAGCCGGGTGATGTCGGTGCCGTTGAACAGGACCTGCCCGCCGGTCGGCTCGATCAGGCGCAGAATCGCGCGTCCGGCGGTCGTCTTGCCGGAGCCCGACTCGCCCACCAGCCCGACCACCTCGCCGCGCCCCAGCTTGAAGGACACGTCGTTGACGGCCTTGACGTTGCCGACCACCCGCGAGAGCAGCCCGCCCCGGATGGGAAAGTACTTCTCGAGGTTGTTGACCTCCAGCAGCGTCTCGGCCGTCTGGGGCGCGGCGACCACGCCGGGCGTCTGGGCGGCCACCGACACGTCGCCGGGGTCAGCGGTAATCACCGTGCGGGTCATGCGTTCACCTCAACCTGGGCCTGCTCGAACTCCTGCCAGCGGATGCAGCGGGCCATGTGGCCGCCGCCCGTGTCGAACAGCGGCGGCACCGCCTCGCTGCACGCCTCCACCGCGAACTTGCAGCGCGGCTCGAAGGGACAGCCGGGCGGCAGGTTCAGCGGGTTGGGCACGTTGCCCGGAATGGCCTCCAGCCGCTGCTTGGGCTGGCCCGGCACGTGCGCGGCGTCCCCGGCGCGGGGAATCGAGTTGAGCAGCCCCATGGTGTAGGGGTGACGCGGCGCCTTGAAAATCTCGACCACGTCGCCTTCCTCGACCACGCGCCCGCCGTACATCACCACGACCCGGTCGGCCATCTCGGCGACCACCCCGAGGTTGTGGGTGATGAACAGGATGCTCATGCCGATTTCCTGCTGCAGCTTGCGCATCAGGTCCAGAATCTGCGCCTGGATGGTCACGTCGAGCGCGGTGGTCGGCTCGTCCGCGATCAACAGGGCCGGGTTACACGACAGCGCCATGGCGATCATCACGCGCTGACGCATTCCGCCCGACATCTGGTGGGGGTACTCGTTCACGCGCTTTTCAGGCGCGGGAATGCCCACCAGCCGCAGCATCTCGGTGGCGACCTCCAGCGACTCGCGCTTGGTCTTGCCCTGGTGCAGCATGACCGCCTCGCCGATCTGGTCCCCGATGGTGTACACCGGGTTGAGACTGGTCATCGGCTCCTGAAAGATCATCGAGATGTCGTTGCCGCGAATGCGGCGCATCTCGGCTTCCGGCAGGGTCACGAGGTTTCTCTGCACCCCGTCCTTGCCGGTAAACAGGATCTCGCCGTCCTTGATCTCGCCGGGGGGCATCGGGATCAGGCGCATGATGCTGAGGCTGGTCACGCTCTTGCCCGAGCCCGACTCCCCCACCACCGCGAGCGTCTCGCCCTTTTTGATGTGGAAGGTCACCCCGTCCACACTCTTCACCACACCGTCGTCGGTGTTGAAGTACGTCTTCAGGCCATTGACGGCCAGCAGAACCTCACCCTGATGGGTCATCTTTCCTCCATCTCCTGCGCCACGTTGCGGAACACGCCCGTCATCATACAGGGATCACCGGGCAAAAGTGACGCCGCCCCGCGTGCAGATGGGGCGGCGCCGTCAGAAGTCTTACGAAGCCGCAGCGCTCACGACCGCTTGCGCGGGTCGAAGGCGTCGCGCAGCCCGTCTCCCAGCAACTGGAAGGCCATCACCGTGAACACGATGAAAAAGCCCGGAATCAGCACCCAGGGCCGCTGGGTGATGCTGGAAAAGCCGCCTTCCTGCGCCTGCGCGAGCAGACTGCCCCACGAGACGTAGGGTTCGACCGCGCCGATCCCCAGGAAGCTCAGGCCCGACTCGCCCAGGATGGCCGCAGGAATCCCGAGGCTCAGGCCCACGATCACGTAGGTGGTCATGGTCGGCAGCATGTGCCGGATCATGATGCGGCTGTTGCCCGCGCCCAGGGCCTGGGCTGCCGACACGAAATCCAGTTCCCGCACGCTCAGCAACTGCCCCCGTGTCACGCGGGCCAGGCCGCCCCAGCTGATCAAGGCCAGCAGGCCCAGAATCATGTACAGCGCGAAGATCGGGTTGATGTCCTGCGGAAACACCGACCGCAGCATGATCAGCAAGAAGAGGCCCGGGATGGCAGACAGCACCTCGACCAGACGCATGATCAGGGTGTCCACGATGCCGCCGAAGAACGCGGCCATCGCCCCCATCAGCAGGCCGATCACCGTCGAGATCAGGACCGCCCCCACGCCGATGGTCAGGGAAATCTGCGAGGCGTACATGATGCGGGTAAACAGGTCACGCCCCAGCGCCTCGCCGCCCATCAGGTAAACGTTGCAGTCGGGGCTCTCCTGCCCGGTGCCGAACAGGTGGATGTTGCCCGGAATCAGCCCCAGCAGGCGGTACTCGTCCCCGCGCACCCCGAAGTAGATGGGGCAGCGCGTGTCTGTCGGGCGGTACTCGTTGACGAACGTGTCCAGATTGAGTTCCTGGCCGTACTGGTACACGAAGGGCCGGGTAAAGGCCCCCGTCTCCGGGTCACGGAACTGGATGGGCGTGGGCGGGTGGAAGCGGGTGATGTTGGTCGTCGAGTAGGTCGACAACCCGTCCGGCGCCAGGAAGGGCCCGAAAATCGCCATCAGGTAAAGCAGGATCAGGAACACGCCGCCGATCTGCGCGAGGCGGTTCTTGCGAAACTGCGACCAGGCGACCGAGAACTGGGACTGGCCTCTGGCCCGGGGGGCCTTGGTGGGTGCGGTGATCGTCATACCAGGACTCCTCAGGCCACCTTCACGCGCGGATCGACCACGGCGAGGAGCAGGTCGCTGATGGCATTGCCGATGATCAGCAAGATGGTGGTGATCACGTTAAAGCCCGCGATCAGGTACAGGTCCTGGGTGCCGATGGCTGTGAGCAGCATGGGCGTCACACCCGGATAGGCGAACACCACTTCCATGAATCCGGCCCCACTGATTGCCGCCGGGAGCAGGCCACCGATGCCCGCCACGATGGGCAGGATGCCGTTGCGGAAGGTGTGCTTCCAGATCACGCTGCGTTCGCTGACGCCCTTGGCCCGCGCCGTCCGCACGTAGTCCGAGCGCATCACTTCCAGCATCTGCCCCCGGATCACGCGGGTCAGCCCAGCAGCGTCGGACACGGCCAGCACCACGGCGGGAATAATCAGGTGCTTGAGCACGTCCCACACCCGGCCCGGGGCCGACAGGGCGTCGTAGTTGTTGCTGGTCATGCCACCCACCGGGATGTCCAGCCCGGTCGCGTCGCGGGCCAGCAAAATGAAGTAGATCACGATCAGTGCCAGGAAGAAGCTGGGAAAGCCCAGCAGGAAGTACAGCACCACATTGATCGACTTGTCGCCCAGCGAGTTCTGCCGGATCGCGCCGTACACCCCGATGGGAATGGCGATGGCGTAAAACAGCAGCGTGCTGAGCAGCACCAGCCACATCGAGTTCTTGATGCGTGGCCAGACCACGTCCAGCACCGGCTGCTGGTACTGGAAAGACAGGCCGAAATCTCCCTGGAGCATGTTGCCCATCCAGCGGAGGTACTGTTCCCAGACCGGGCGGTCGAGCCCGAAGTTGCGCGACAGGTTCTCGAGCTGTTCGGGGCTGATGCCCGGATTGAGTCTGGCAGGCGTCAGAAAATCGCCGGGCGCCAGCTGAATCACGAAAAAGATCAGCACGCTGGCGAGCAGCAGCGTCGGAATGGACTGAACCAGCCGCCGCAGGAGAAATGGAATCATTGGAGCGCTCCTGAGAATTCACGAGAAGGGGGGGCAGCCCGCGCAGGCGAGCCACCCCCCGAGAAACGTGCGGGCGGGAGGTTACTTGATGAAGGTCAGGGGCAGCACGCGGCTACCGTAGTAGGCGTCCATCTGGTTGCGGGCACGCTCGCCACCGACACGGTTGTTGAACGTGACGTGGTAGTTGCTACCGACCAGGTAGATGACGGGCTGCAGCTCAGCCTCGGTCTTCATCAGCTGGGCACCGATGGCACGGCGGCGGGCCGCATCCAGCGTGGCGTCACCCTGGTAGTACAGCTTGGTCATCAGGGTTTCCTGCGAGGTCAGGCACGCCCCGTTGGTGGGGTTGTTGTAGGAGTGCAGGTTGCCGCCGCAGGGCACGGTGTTCACGCCGAAGGGCCACACGTTGCTGCCGTTAGCCAGGCCCAACAGGATCGCGTCGAAGGGACGGTTCGCGCCCTTGGAGGTGAGCTGGTTGACGAGGTTGTTGAAGTCGATGGGAGTGAAGTTGACCTTCACGCCGACCTTCTTGGCTTCGTCGGCAAAGATGCGGCCGAGCTGCTCACGGACGGTGTTGCCCGAGTTGGTGGAGAGGTTGAACTCCAGCACCTTGCCGCTGCCGTCCACCAGGTAGCCCTGCGCGTTCTTCTTGGTGAAGCCCATCTGGCGCAGCAGGTTGGTCGCGGCCTGGAGGTTGTAGGGGTACTTGGGCGCACTCGCACCCGCCGAGATCTGCTGACGGAAGATCGGGTAGACGCTGTAGTACGTCTCGCTGCCCAGACCACCCAGGGCGAGGTCCACCATCGCCTTGCGGTTGGCGATGTGGCTCATCGCGCGGCGGAAGCGCACGTCACGGAAGAGCTTCTGCTTGAAGGGATCGCCCGCCTTGTTCCAGTTGAAGGTGATCCACTGGCTGGTCGCCTGCGGGCTGACGTTGGGAAGCAGCACCGCCTGGAGACGGTTGGCGTCGATGGCCCGCTTGATCTGCGCGAGGTCGTCGGCGTTGCGGGGGCCGAAGCTGTCGATCTGACCGGCCAGGTACGCGGCCAGACCGGCGTTCTGGTCAGCCACAATCCGCAGCGAGTAGTTGTTGAGGTAAGGCAGCGCCTGACCACGGCTGTCCTTGTTCCACTCGCCCCAGTTGGTGTTCTTCTTGAACACGGCCCGCTCGCCCGCGCGGTAGGTGTCCAGCACCCAGGTGCCCGGCGAGACGATCTGGCTGGTGGGGGTGCCCAGCGTCCAGAGCTTCTTGACAGCCTCGGCGCCGCCCGAGCGGTACGCCGCACCGAAGATGTGATCAGGCCAGGGCGCGTAGCTCATGATGCCGTAGGCGGTGGAGCTGACCTGCGGGAAGTCGAACTGCAGGGTGTAGGTGTCGATCTTCTTGACCGTGATGGGCTTGCCCGCCAGACGGAAGGAGTCGAAGCTGTTGCTGCCGACCTTGTCATCCTTGTGGATGGTCGCCGTGGTGACCCAGTCGTCGGCGGTGATGGCCTGACCGTCGCTGAACTTCATGCCCTGACGGATCTTGACGACGAAGCGCCGCCCCCCGTTGCTGACGGTAGGAGCCGCGTCAGCCATGTAGGGGATGAAGTCGTCGTTGCGGGGGTCCTGAATGAACAGGCCCGCGCCGTCTTCCATTGTGCCGGGAATGCTGGTGGCCTCGGCCGAGGTGAAGGGGTTGAAGGTCTTGAAGTCCGAGATGGTGAAATCACGGTACTCGCCACCGCGCTTGTTGGCGGTGTTCTGCTCACCGGTCCAGGCGGCGGGCCAGACGAAGGGAGCAGCAGAGGCGGCGGAACCGACGGTCATGGCGAGCGCAACGAAAAGGGCTTTCTTCATGTGGTGCCTCCTGAAAGGGAGCTGCATCTGGAAATCTGGGTACGTGAACACCATCTGGCGGTACACCAGATGAGCCGTTCGACCTAGGCCATTTGAGGGATTCCAGCGCGGTCACTCTAGCGACAAGGTTTGCTCAAGGTCAAGCCCCTGCCATACAACGATGAATGTCTAATCACAGCCTATTCACAGCACCGTCAGCCAGTGTCATCCTGTGAACTTTTCGCCCTGGTGGGGAGATTCCTGCCTGGCACAGGAAAAGCGGGCTGACGCGGATGGGTTGCCGGCTCGCCCGGATTGAATAGCAAAAGCCGCCTATTCACTCAGGCGGCTCATAAAAAATCAGGAGGCGATCAGCGGGAAACGACGTTGATCAGCAGCGCGAGCAGCATGAAGAGGCCACCCAGGACACTTGTCACCCGGATCAGCCCCCCCTCGACGCCGCGCCCGCCCAGCAGCGAGCCACCCGACGCCATGCTGGCCGAGAGCCCGGCCTGCTTGGGCACCTGAAGCAGGATAAAAAAGACCAGCCCCACGCAAACGAGGGCGAACAGGATGATGAACAGGGTCAGGATCATGGATGGACCTCGGGAAAAGCGGCTGAAAGCGGCTGTCAGAGCAGCAAGGAACACAGGGCAGCAAGGCACAGTGGTGCCGAGAGCAGTGGTGCTGGGGGTGGTGCCGATGAGGGGACTCGAACCCCTACGGTCTCCCGTCCGATTTTGAGTCGGGTGCGTCTACCAATTCCGCCACATCGGCCCGGACATCTGAACGGCGCCCCTGGGAAGGTGGGCCAGCCGGGATGCTAGCGCGTGGCAGCGCCGGGGCGCAATCCCAGCCGCCCGGTCACCGCCGCAGGCCCAGCCCCAGCCTAGAGCCCAGCCCCAGCCTAGAGCCCAAATCGCGCCGAAGCTGGGCGCCCGGAAACTCCACCCGGTCCGCCAGCGCGTAGGCGTGGCCCAGCGCGGCCTCCAGCGTCGGCGCGGTGGCCGTGACTGCCAGCACGCGCCCGCCCGCACTGACCAGCTGGCCCCCCTGCAGGGCCGTGCCCGCGTGGTAGATCACCTCGCCGGGGCCGGGGCCAGGCAGCCCCAGCGGAATGTCGCGCTGGGGGTCAGCCGGGTAGCCGGGAGCCGCCAGAATGACGACCGCGCTCGCCCCGTCCCGGAAGTGCACCTGACCCGGGTCCAGCTGCCCCCGCGCCGCCTCCAGCGCGTGCCCGGCGAGGTCGGAGGCGAGCAGGGGCAGCACCGCCTCGGCCTCGGGGTCGCCGAACCGGGCATTGAACTCGACCACGCGCGGACCCTGCGGCGTGAGCATCAGCCCGGCATACAGCACCCCGCAAAAGCGCAGGCCCTCGGCCCGCAGGCCCGCCAGCGTCCGCTCCACGATCTCGCGGCGGATGAAGGCGAGGTCGCCCTCCCCCAGCGGAAAGGGGCAGATCACGCCCATGCCGCCGGTCATGGGGCCGGTGTCGCCTTCACCGATGGTCTTGTGGTCCTGACTGGGCGGGGTCAGGGCATAGCGTTCGCCGTCGGTGAGGGCCAGAATGCTGACCTCCTGCCCGGTCATGAACGCTTCGACCACCGCCTGCGCGTCCGGCTGGGCGAAAATGTCGCGCAGGGCCGCCTCTGCCCCGTCGCGCGTCCGGGCCACCGTGACCCCCTTGCCCGCCCGCAGGCCCGCGTCCTTGACGACCAGCGGGAGAGGCTGGGCCCGCGCGTAGGCCAGGGCCGCCCCCAGTTCGGAAAAGGCGCGGTAGGCGGCGGTGGGGATGCCGTGGCGCTCCATGAACGCCTTGCTCCATGCCTTGTCGGTTTCCAGTCGGGCGGCGGCCCGCGTGGGGCCGAAGGCAGGAACGCCCCGCGCCTGACAGGCGTCCACCAGCCCGGCGCCGAGATACGCCTCCGGCCCCACGATCACCACGTCTGCCCCCTCCCGGACGGCGAGGTCGGCCAGCGCGCCGGGGTCCTGCGGGCTGGCGATCACCCGCGCCTGGGCGGCGATACCGGGATTGCCGGGGGTGCACAGCACCTCGTGGCCGAACCGGGCGCAGGCGTCCACGACGGCGTGCTCGCGGCCTCCCCCACCCACGACAAGGACGCGCATCACCCCTCCTCGCCCCGGGTGCCCTCACTCCCGCCCCGGGCAGCGGCCCGGCCCCAGTACCGGGCGAGGCCCTGCACGCTCATCCAGGGAGGGCAGGCGAAGCCGAAGCGCTCAGGCAGGCCGGGCGCCTGGGCTTCGAGGTCCGCGAAGAGGTGCTCGGTGAAGCGTTCGGTGATCTCCTCCAGGCCCTGTCCGGCGCCCAGCCCCTCCCCCACCAGGGCGGCGTCGCGTTCCAGGGTGTCCAGCAGCCCGTCCCAGTGGGCCGCCTCCTGCGGGTAGCTGCCGAAGTGCGCCAGCGACAGGGTGCGGGCGTCACGGGCGCGCAGCACCTCCACGCTGCGCCGCCACGCCGGGAGGTCGATGTCGGGCGGCGGGGTGGGGGCGCGGGGCGTCTGGCGGGCGTCCAGGCGGATGCCCCCCACGTCGCCCACGAAGAGGTCGTCCCCGAGGTGGTAGGCGAGGTGGTGGACCGCGTGGCCGGGGGTGGCGAGGGCCTGACCCTCCAGCTGGCCGAGGCGCAGGCCCTCGCCGCCGGAGAGAACGGTCAGGCGGTCAGGCTCGATGGGCCGCATCTCGCCCCACAGCCGCTCCATCTGGTCGCCGTAGATCTGGGCGGCGCTCGCCAGCAGGCGCGAGGGCCGCGAGAGGTGGGCCGCGCCCCGCTCGTGGACATAGGTGCGGGCGCGGGGAACGCGCTCCAGCAGCGTGCCCGCCGCCCCCGCGTGGTCGAGGTGGATGTGGGTCAGCAGGACGTGGCGCACGTCGGCGAGCGAGGCACCGTGCCCCGCCAGCCCCGCCTCCAGCGCCCCCAGGGTGCTGCCCGGTCCCACGTCCACCAGCGCCAGCCCGTCCCCGGTGTCGAGGGCGTAGGAGGCGATCACGCCCGCCTGCTCCTGAAACTGCAGGTCGATGACCCAGGCACCGGAGGCAACGAGGCCCGTGGTGGGGGCGCTCATGCCTGCCCCGTCAGCCGGGCACCGGCCAGCACCGCTGCCGCGAGGTACTGCACGGCGGCGAAGGTCCGCACCGTCCGCACGTTCGCCGCCACCTTCAGCGGGCCGTAGGAGAGCGCCAGGATCAGGGACGCGCTGAGCACGATAAAAGCCACCACCAGCCACAGAGCCATGCGGCGAGTGTAATACGGCCAGCCCCGCCCGCCCCCACCCCGCGCCGTCAGGATTTTGACAGGCCCGCTTCTTTAGCTTGCCTTCACGCCACTCCCGGGAGCCGCAGGTTCTAGCTGCTGGGCCCGTGCCCTCCTCCGCTTCCCTCCAGAGCCCCCACGGGCCGCCCTCTCCCCGGCGGCCCCTGCGAAAGGACGTGCCCCATGTTTCCCACCCGACGGTTTCTCCTCTCCACCCTCGCCCTCGCGGCGGGCCTGAGCAGCCTGAACGCGGCCGAGGCCCGCACCCTCGCGCAGATCAAGCAGAGCGGCGTGCTGCGCGTGGCGACCCCCGGCGACCTGCCGCCCTTCACGGTGGCCGACGGCACCCGCTTCACCGGCTACGAGGTCGAGCTGCTGCAGGCGGTCGCGGCCTCGCTGGGCCTGAAGGTCGAGCTGCAAAAGGTCGCCGCCGACGGGCTGATCAAGGCCCTGCAAGACGACCGCGCCGACGTGGCCGTGGGGGCGCTGGGCGTGACGAGCACCCGCGAGAACAGGGTGGACTTCACCACGCCCACCGCCTGCGCGGGCGTGTCGGTGGCGTCGCTGAACCCGGCCCTGCAAAAGCACACCGACCTCGCGGGCCGGAGCATCGGTGTCGGCGCCGGGTCGATCATGCATTCCTACGTGCAGAAACTCCCCTTCGAGAAGCAGGTCAAGGTGTACAAGTCCACCGGGGACGTGCTGTTCGCGGTCCTGACCAAAGCGGTGGACGCGACCTTCGCCTACACGGTGATGGAACCCGCCATCAAGCGCAACTACTCCAAGGTCAAGGTCTACTTCGGGCCAGAACTGTGGAGCGTGCCTATCGGCTTCATGGTGCGCGAGGACAACGACTCGACCCGCCTCGCGCTGAACGCGGCGATTCAGACGTATTTCGCCACCAACAGCTACGCCTTCCTGTCGTCTAAGCACTTCGGCAAGGACGTGCGCTGCAAGAGCTGAGCGCGGTGTATGGAGGGGGGGCCGGGGCCTATCGCCTCTGGCCCCCCCTCCCCTTGCAGGTCTTTACTGCCGCGCCCGGCAGCTCTTGCCCGGCAGCTCTTTACTCCCGCGCCCGGCGGCTCAGGGCCACGAGGACGTCCCAGGAGTCCGGCTGGCCCGGGTCGTCGAGGGCGGCCTTGTTGCGGCCCTGGTAGCCGCACTTGCGGCAGCGGTGCAGGATCACCCAGCCCTTCTTGCCGGTCTGCTCGACGCCCACGGGTTCCATCACACCGTGGCAGTCGCTGGCGCGGTCGCCGGGCAGGAGGTCCACGTGCAGCGAATGCAGGCATTCGGGGCAGTGGTTGCGGACCGAGCCGTTTCCCAGGGGCCGCACCTCGGCCCCGCAGTGGGCGCAGGTGAAGGCGTTGTTGGTGCCCTGCACCGTGAAGCGGCGGCTCATGCCCGGCCCCCCGCCCGCCAGCGCGTGTCCAGAAAGGCGCGGATGCCCGGCACCGAGACCAGGCACAGCCCCAGCACCATGAACCCCAGCCCCGCCAGGCTGATGATCCAGCCCTGCCAGTTGCTCACGCCCGCCAGCATCCCCACGATGAACACCAGCAGCCCGGAAAAGATGCTGAAGCCCACCGTCAGCCGCCACGCCCACACGCTGCCGCGCCACACCTGCCACAGCAGCGCGGCAGTGGCGAGGGCGTAGGCCACGTTGCGGAAGAGGTGGTCGGTCTCGCCCTGCACCAGCCGCCCCAGAAAGGGGGTGGTCGCCAGCATGAACAGGCCCGCCAGCACCGCCAGCGTGGCCGTGCGGCCCGCAGCGAGGGCCGGGTCAGAGGGGGCAGAGGGGGGCCTGGGGGGAAGCGTCACGCCCCGCATTCCAGCACAGGCGGGGCGTGGGGACGGGGCCGAACGTCACTGGCCGAACGTCACTGGCCCCGGCGCTACTCGCCGCGCACCAAGCCCCCGGTGATGAACTCGCCCAGCAGCGGTTCGAGGTCATGCAGGGCGAGGTCGCCGCGCAGGGCGTGTTCGGCGGGGGTCAGGCCCTCGCGCAGCGCCCGCAGGAAATCCAGACCCAGCGGCCCATACCCCAGCCGGAAGGTGCGGTGCACGTCGGTGATGGGGTGCAGGGCGTCGCGGCCCCGCAGGGTCAGGGTGTAGGGCTGGTGCGCCCACCCCGCCAGACTGCGCGGGAGCATCAGCGTCTGGGGCCGCAGCGGGGCGGGAAAGGCCCCCTCGTAGGGCAGGGTGACGGGCAGGGTGGCGAGCGCCGCTCCCCCCGCGTAAAAGGTCGCGCCCTCCGCGCAGACGTGCAGCCCGGTAAAGTCGCCCGTCACGTCCACCTTCCAGGCCCGGCTGCCCACCCCGCTCAGGGCGTGGGCCAGGAGCGGGGCGAGGGGATGGGCACTCAGCACCGCCCCCTGCTCGTAGAGGCCCAGCAGGTCACCCAGCGCCTGCTCGCCCGTCCCGCTGACCGAGGCCGCCGTGACCGCCCGGCCCTCGTACAGCAGCACGGCGGCGTGCTGGTCCCCGAGCTGCGCGTGCAGGTACCCGTACCAGCTCTGGTCATGAAAGTGGCGCAGCAGCCCGTGCAGGTCGCAAAAGGGCACGCCCAGCCCGGTGTGGGTGGGCGGCGAGTGCGGCAGGAAGCGGGCCAGAAAGGGCGCGGCGCCCGGAAACATCGGCGCGAGTTCGGGCACGACCTCCCCAGGACCTTCCTGGGGTGCCCCGCCGGGAAGGGTCACGGCTGGCCCCCGGCGGGGTCGGGGAGGCGGCGGGCCTCGCGTCGGTAGCGGACCGCCTGCTGCACGTAGCGGGCGGCGTTGTCGGGAGGCCCGGCTGCACGGACCACCCGGGCAGGCACCCCCACGGCCAGCATGCCGTCCGGCACGCTCTGGCCCCCCGCCAGCAGCGCCCCCGCCCCCAGCACCGCCCCGCGCCCCAGCCGCGAGCCGCTGAGCATCACCGCGCCCATGCCGACCAGGCTTCCGGCCTCGCAGACCGCCCCGTGGACCACTGCCCGGTGCCCGACCGTCACGTCTTCTTCCAGGGTGCAGGGGTGGCCCTCGTCGGTGTGCAGCACNGCGAGCCGCTGAGCATCACCGCGCCCATGCCGACCAGGCTTCCGGCCTCGCAGACCGCCCCGTGGACCACTGCCCGGTGCCCGACCGTCACGTCTTCTTCCAGGGTGCAGGGGTGGCCCTCGTCGGTGTGCAGCACGGCGCCGTCCTGCACGTTGCAGCGCGGCCCGATCACGATGGGTTCGATATCGCCCCGCGCCACCACGCCGAACCACACGCTGGCCCCCTCGCCCACCGACACCGCGCCCGTCAGGTCGGCGCTGGGCGCCACCCACGCGCCGGGATGAAGGTCGGGAACAAGGTCGGCAAGGGCGTAGAGCGGCATGGGAAGCCTCCGGGACAGGGAGCAGGCGGGAGCGGGAGCAGGGGGGCAGGCCAGAGAGGGGCGGGCGAGAGACGTCTGGACCGAGTATAGGGGGCGGGGGCCGCAGGGGGGGCGGCGCCTCTGCGGCCCTGTCCGGGGCGGGGCCGTGCGATAATCGCCCCGTCTTCCCCCGCTTCCCCCACCGCACCGGCAGCCGCCCAGAGGGCCGCTCGCCCGGGTGACGTTGGTGAAGATGCAAGGAGAGTTATGGCTCAAGGTCGTGTGAAGTGGTTCAACGTGGAAAAGGGATACGGCTTTCTCGAGCACCCGGGCAACCCCGACGTGTTCGTGCATTACAGCGCCATCCAGAGCGGCGGTTTCCGCAAGCTCAACGAGGGCGACGAGGTCGAGTTCGAGGTCGAGGCCGGGCAGGGCAGCAAGGGCCCCCAGGCCAAGAACGTCGTGGTGACCAACGCCGCGCCCGCGCCCATGGGCGATCAGGGCGGCTACGGCGGCGGCAACCGGGGCGGAAGCCGCTGGTAAGCCGGACCCTTCCAGGTTCGGGGGGCGGGCGCCACGTGCGTCCGCTCCTTCCTTGTGTGGATTGCCCTGTGTGTTTTTATCCCGTGTGTGGGTTGCCCTGTCTTGAATCGCCCCGTCCCGGTCCCCCCGGGCTGAGCCGGGTTTCCCAGCCCGGGGAGGGCGGTGTGGGACTTGCGGCCCTCCCCCGCCGCGCCGCCCCGTAGCATGGGGCATGACCGACGCGCCGCCTTCCGTGCCGCTGGGCCGCCACGCCGCCCCGCCCGGCAGCCTCCAGCCCGCAGAGACGGCAGACCTGCAGGCGGCGTCGCCCGTCACCACCCACGCCTTTGCCTTTACCGGTCAGGCGGGCGAGTACTTCCGGCTCTGGATCGTGAACACGGCGCTGACCACCGTGACGCTGGGGCTGTACCTGCCCTGGGCGCGGGTGCGGCAGCGGCAGTATTTCTACGGGCACACCTGGCTGGACGGGGCAAATTTCGAGTACACCGCCCGGCCGCTGGCGCTGCTGCGGGGCTACCTGGTGGTGGGGGCCTTTTTTCTGGCCTACACGCTGGCGAGCCAGTTTCAGTTCAGCGGGTGGGAGTACGTGGCGGGAGCCATCGCGCTGCTGTTTTTCGCGCTGTATCCCTGGCTGGTGATGAAGTCGCTGCGCTTTCTGGCCGTCAGCACCACCCACCGGGGCCTGAGGTTCCGGCACCACGGGCGGGCCGGGGGCGCCTACGCGAGCTACGGGCTGGGCAACGTGGCCGCGCTGCTGTCGGGCGGGCTGGCGCTGCCCTTCGCGTGGTTCCTGCAGCGGCGCTACCAGGTGGACGGGGCCGCCTACGGCACGGCGCGGGCGCGGTTCCGGGGCGACACGGGTGAGTTCTACCTCATCGGCCTGACGGGAGTGGCCCTCACGCTGGGAGGCGGGCTGCTGCTGGCGGTGCCGCTGATCGGGGCCCTGTTCGGAGCCGGGGTGCTGGCCGTCCCGCAGTCCGAGGAGGAGTTCCTGGCGCCCACGTTTCTCGTCTCTCTGGCGGTCGGCTATCTGCTGGTGCTCGCGCTGTACGGGGTGGCGTGGCAGTACGTGCGGGCGGCCACCCTGCGGCTGGTGCTGAACCGGGTCGAGGTCGGCGGCGTGGTCCGCACCGGGGCCACCTTCAGCCCGTGGCGGCTGGTGTGGATCGGGGTGTCGAACACCGCCTTGCAGGTCCTGACGCTGGGACTGGCGACCCCCTGGGCGGCGGTGCGGCGGGCGCGGTACGTGCTCTCGGGGATGCAGGTGCGGGCGCTGGTGGGGCTGGACTCCTTCAGCGCAGGCGTGACGCCGGGCGAGGACGCGCTGGGCGAGGCCGCCACCGAACTGCTCGACATCGACCTGGGATTCTGATGACGCCCCCCGACCTCAGAGTGGAGGGCCGCGCCTTCGACGGGCGCAGCAGCCGTCCCCACCCCGCCACGCTGGAGGTGCAGCGCGACCATGTGACCCTGCACCTGCAAGACGCCCCGCAGACGTCCTGGCCCCCCGCGCAGGTGCAGATCGAGCCGCCCGTGCCGGGGCTGCCGCGCGTGCTGAAGTTCCCGGACGGCTCGCGCTTCGAGACGCGCGACGACGCGGCCGTCACCGCGCTGGAAGCCCGGCTGGGCCGCAACCGGGGCCTGGGCGGGGTGCGGCGGCTGGAGTCGCGCTGGGC
>NZ_JASNGB010000358.1 GCF_030271215.1 Deinococcus rhizophilus
AGGCTCTTAATACGAATGGCTTCATAGTGCCGTCCTAGTGTCCGCCGGGCGACCTGGGTGGAGAATTGCCAGTTCAGGGTGACGCCAGCGCGTTCACGCGCTGCCACCCAGGTCTCGACTTCTGACCGAAGCCGTTCCAGCACCGGAATACGCCGGTTCAAGCACTGCCGCTGAAGGGCACTGAATTCCAGCTCCGCCATGTTCAACCACGAGGCATGTTTGGGCGTGTACACCCACTCGAAGCGGCCCACCAAGCGGTGGGCCGCCTGTGGTGACATGAACTTGTAGAAGCTGCCACCGTGATGGGTGTTGAGATTGTCCTGTACCAGGGTGATCTGGACGGCTGCTGGATAGGCTTGCTCCAGGTCCTGCATAAAGGCGGTGTACTCCTCGGCCGTGCGCCTCGCACAGACCTTGACAAACCGTCGACCCGTCCGTGGCTCAACAGCCAGCAGCACCGCACCGCTCCCGAAGCGCTGGTACTCGTAGTCCTCTTTGGCGACCCGCCCCGGTTCCGATGGAACCGGGGCCATGACGTCACCGATCAGGAAGCAGGGTTGCTCGTCAAAGCACAACACCGGGAACTGCTCGTCGTAGGGCCGAGCGTAGACGTCCAGAACCTGCTCCATATCGCAGAGGAATTTCGCCGTCAGCTGCGCGATGCACCACTGCCTTTTGCGGTGCGGTTGGACCGCGTTTTTTTCTATGACGGCAAAGGGGGCTTGAGGAGTAGGCTGGGAG
>NZ_JASNGB010000359.1 GCF_030271215.1 Deinococcus rhizophilus
ACCGGGGCGAGGCCCGCGTGACCCGCCGGGTGTCGGGGGTGCGGCTCTACGGCCCGGCTCCCCACCTCGCGGCCCTGCGCGGGCGACCCCTTCCCCTGGAGGACCGGCTGCGCGGCGCCGTTCACCTTCTCGCCGCCCTGTACGCCCCGCTGCCGGAGGCCAGCCTGGGGTATCTGGTGAGCCTGTCGGGCTTCGGGCTGCCGCACCTGCGCCCGGAACTGCGGGCGGCCTTCCGGCAGGCGGTCCGGGAGGAACTGCACGCGGAGACGGTGGACGGCCTGCGCTACGTCTGGCCCGCCGACGGGGACGTGTCCGCGCCTGCCACGCCGCGCGGGGTGCGGATCGTCGGCCCCTTCGACCCGCTGGTGTGGGACCGGCGCCGTTTTGCCCACCTGCACGGCTGGACCTACCGGCTGGAAGCGTACACCCCCGCCGAGAAACGGCAGTTCGGCTACTACGCGCTGCCCGTCTTTCAGGCAGAGCGGGCGGTGGGCTGGGCCAACCTGCGGGTCGAGGGGGGGCGGGTCGAGGGGGGCGAGTTGCGGGCCGACGTGACCTGGGTGCCCGGCGTCCGCGAGACGGGGGCGCTGCGGCGCGGGCTGGAGGCGGAACTGGAGCGCTACCGGCGGTTCCTGGGCCTGGAAGGTTAGTCCTCCCCGTGCCACCCCGCCGCCACCCGCGCCAGCGCCTCGCGCACCCCGCTGCCGCCCTCGCGCCC
>NZ_JASNGB010000360.1 GCF_030271215.1 Deinococcus rhizophilus
CACCCGCCGCCTCCTGCCGGGCCACGGTGCGGAGGATGGAGCGCAGTTTCATGCGCTCAGGTACGGGAGAGCGGGGCCGGGGGTTCCGGCGAACCTCACCGCTCCACCACCTCCACCCGCTGCGCCTGCCCCTGCGCGGGCGGCAGTCCCGCCGCCGACTCGGCGCGGGGCGCGGGAGCCGTGTAGCCGCCGGGAGCCAGTGCCCGCAGCCGGTAGCGCACGGTGGTCACGCCCGCCGGGAGGCGTTCGAGGTAGAACACCGCCCGGTCGTCGTACAGCGAGCGGTCGGCCCACGCCGCCCCCGTCTGCCCCGTGCTCGCCACCGCGCCGGGAAAGGCGAAGGGGCGGTCGTCCACGGCTTCCAGCCCGCCGGGGAGGGGGTCGGTGAGGCGCAGGTGCCGCAGGGCGACGGGGGTCCGCAGGGTGAGCGTCACCGTGACCAGCCCGTCGCGCTCCACCCGCGAGCGGTCGTACCGCCGCTCCAGGACGATGGGAGAGAGGGCCGCCGGTTTGCTCCCCGCCGTCCGCGCGTCCAGCTCGGCGCGGTAGGCGAGCGGGCCGCTGGCGGTCAGGCGCAGAGGCGAGGCCGCCCCGTTGGAGGGCAGCGACAGCCGCACGGGCGGGCCGAGGGTGAGGTCGCGGGTGAAGTTCGCCTGCGTGACCGTCACGCGGGTCGCCGGGCGGCGCGTCTCTCCCGCCACCGCCCCCCGGAG
>NZ_JASNGB010000361.1 GCF_030271215.1 Deinococcus rhizophilus
CAGGACCTGCGCGAGGTGGCCTATTTCGGGGCCGTGCAGACCGGGGCGGACGGCCGCGCCCAGGTCAGGGTGAAGGTGCCCGAGGCCCTGGGCCGATACCGGATCACCG
This sequence comes from Deinococcus rhizophilus, assembly GCF_030271215.1. Taxonomy (GTDB): domain Bacteria; phylum Deinococcota; class Deinococci; order Deinococcales; family Deinococcaceae; genus Deinococcus; species Deinococcus rhizophilus. Next base: position 110 of record NZ_JASNGB010000361.1, read on the forward strand.
CCCGCGCCTTTACCCCGTCGGGCGGGGCCGGGGACGCCCGCGCCGGAATCACGGCGACCCTCCCCTTCGCCGTGCGCCTGACCGGGCCGCGCGTGCTGACGCAGGGGGACGTGGGGAGCGCCTATCTGGGCGTGCAGGACCGGACGGGGGGCAAGACCGCCCGCGCCCAGCTGAGCGTGGGCACCGAGGTGACCACCCGGACGCTCACCCTGAACGGCGGGGACGCGGTGGCGCGGTTCCCGCTGGAGGCCCCGGCGAGGGGTCAGCAGCTCACGCTGGAGGCGCGGGCGACCTCCTCGGGCGGCCGAACCGACGCCCTGCGCCAGACCCTGCCCTTGCGTCCCGCCGGGCCGCGCACCCGCCTGACCCGTGAGGGCACGCTGACGGCGGCAGGCACACGGACCGTGGAGTTCGGGGTGCCCTCCGGGGAACAGGCCGAGGCCCTCACCGTCACGCTGGCGGCCACGCCCCTGCAAGCGGCGCTGGCCGATCTGGACGCCTACCTCGCGGACCCCGCCCAGCGCTGGGCCACCACCGACGCGGTCGCCGCCCGGCTGCGGGCCAACCTCGACCTCGTGGGGCTGGCGGGG
>NZ_JASNGB010000362.1 GCF_030271215.1 Deinococcus rhizophilus
GGAGGGGGCGTGGCAGCTTACCCGTGAAGCCCAGCGCCGACTGGACACCCGGCCGCCGGACGCCGCGCCAGAGCCGGTCCTGGCCTACGTCGCCCTGGCCCGCACCGCGACCGAGGACGCCTGCCTGCTGGCGTGCGAGGCCGCCGAGCGGGCGGTGGGGGCCCGTGGCCTGCTGGCCCCCTGGCCCACCGAGCGGCTGCTGCGCGACCTGCGGATGTACCTGCGCCAGCCTGCCCCCGACGCGGCGAGGCTGGCGGTCGGCGAGTGGCTGCTGGGCGCCCCGGACGCGGCCGGGGACCCCTGGGAGGAGGCGTGAGCAGGAACCAACGGTGGCCGGGAGAGGCGGTCTCAACGTGGCGCTCTGCCNCCACCGAGCGGCTGCTGCGCGACCTGCGGATGTACCTGCGCCAGCCTGCCCCCGACGCGGCGAGGCTGGCGGTCGGCGAGTGGCTGCTGGGCGCCCCGGACGCGGCCGGGGACCCCTGGGAGGAGGCGTGAGCAGGAACCAACGGTGGCCGGGAGAGGCGGTCTCAACGTGGCGCTCTGCCGGTTGGAGAACCCACCGGACGGCAACCGTATGAGGGCGCTGATCCCGGCCACCCTGCCCGGCCCGGTCTGGGTGGCCGCCCCGCACCCGGACGACGAGGCGCTGGGCTGCGGCGGCCTGATCGCCGCGCTGTCCGGGGCCGGGCGGGAGG
>NZ_JASNGB010000363.1 GCF_030271215.1 Deinococcus rhizophilus
CCAGATGCGCCGGACTTTCTTCCGGTTGAGGTGATGCCCTTCCTGCAGCAGCAGGGCGTGAATGAACCGATACCCCCGCCGAGGGTGGAGCAGGGCCAGCTCGCGAATATGTCGCCGAAGTTCACCGTCTTGGCGCCGTTTCGGCCGATAGTGCCAGGTCGATTTGGGCAGGCCCACCAGGAAGCAAGCCCGTTCGGGCTTGATCCGTGCCGTGACGAGTTGCCTCGCCACAGCACGCTTCTCGGTGGGCGTTACCGCTTTTTCTGAATCACGTCCCTCATCGCGTCGATCTCGAGCCGCTGTTGGCCGACGATCCGCAGGAGACGGGCGTTTTCCTTCTCGAGCTGACGAAGCCGTTTGGCTTCGTCAGGGCTGGTGTCGCCATATTTCTTCTTCCAGGCGTAAAAGGACGCGGTACTGCATCCCAGGTCGCGGCAGAGCTCTTCGATAGGCTTCTCGCCCTTTCTGGCGTCCTGGAGCAGCTTGATGATCTGGTCTTCGGAGAACTGACGGGTTTTCATAGAGGTCGCCTCACTTTCCAGCCTAGGGCTGGGGGCGAGCCTGAGTCTCTAGTCCTGACCGTCCAGTTTTCGGGGAGCAGACCATTACCCGGCCCGAGACGACACCTGTGCGTGATCAGGTCAAAGTAAATGCGACCCTGAGTCCAACTTGGAGTGAGCGGAAGTTGCAACGTGA
>NZ_JASNGB010000364.1 GCF_030271215.1 Deinococcus rhizophilus
CCCCAGCCGGGTCTCGACCGCCACGCCCGGCAGCGCTCCGGCCGGCCGCAGCGCCCGCAGCAGCGAGGCCGTGTCGAGGGCGAGGTACACCACCCCCTGAAACCCCCCGTCCGTTCCCACCGGCAAAAAGAGCAGCATGCCGTCCAGCGCCTGGCCGCCGGACCCCTGCTGCACCAGCCTGACCGGGCAGCTGATCTGGCTGCGCTGCCCCTCCCGCGCACGCAGGATGGCGGCGCGGCGGCAGGGCTCGGAGAGCATGTCGAAGCCCAGCGCCTGACGGTTGACGCGGTCGGCCGGAGCGATGCGCTCGATCACGGCCTGCGGGCGCCCCCCCGCCCCCTCGCGCCAGCGGCTGAAGCCCACCGCCAGCACCCCGGGGAAACGCTCCCGCAGGTCCAGGCTCTCGACGTAGGTGCCGTACTCGGCCTGCCCGGGCTCGTCCTCGACCAGCCAGAACGACCGGGTGGCCCGCAGCAGCGTCTCGTACTCGTTGAGCTGGTCGCGCAGGATGCTGGCGTGGGCATTGACCTCGCGGTCAAACCGCGCCCGCTGCTGCTCCTGCACGGAGCGGTAGAGAAAGGCCGCCGCGAACACGCTCAGCAGCAGCACCAGCGTGAACGCGGCCAGCGGCCAGCGGCGGTCCGGCGACCCGGCCCCGGTCACGGCTGCTCCTCCGCGCCGCCCGCCGC
>NZ_JASNGB010000365.1 GCF_030271215.1 Deinococcus rhizophilus
CATCAACCGACTCAAGAAGAACAAAACGGCCAAGCCGCACCTGAACTACATGGGCGGGCCGTCCTACGATCTCACCGACCCCCTTCAGACCCTGCGGGTCATGGCCGCCAGTTGCTTTTTCGGCGAGCCCATGTACTACGTCCGCGACGTCGTGGATACTCGTCCCCAGCGTGTGCACCGTGGCCGCCTGGACGAGGTCCACTTCGCCCACCTGAACGCCACGCTGGGTGCGCTGGACCCCCAGGACTGGCGCGGCCTCACGCCCGCCCAGCGTTTGGAACGGGCCATCGACGGTGCCCTGGCCGCCGACGCCCCTGGCACCCTGCGGCTGGCCGCCGAATTGCGCGGCGAGTGGAACATCCGCGTGACTCCGCAGGTCATCCTGGTCCGCGCCGCCAAACACGCTCAGGTGCGCGGTACAGGGCTGCTCCGGGAGTATGCGCCCCAGATCATCCGCCGTCCCGACGAGTGCGCCACCGGCCTCGCGTACCAGCTCGCCGCCTACGGCAAGCCCATCCCCAACAGCTTGAAGAAGGCCTGGAAGACAGCATTGGAAGGGGTGTCGCCCACCGCCCTGGCGAAGTACCGCCTGGAAGGCCGCGGCGTGAAGACCCTCGACGTGGTGAACGTCGTCCATGCCTCTAGCCCGGCGATTGATCAGCTCATGCGGGGCGAGCTGAAGCTGGAC
>NZ_JASNGB010000366.1 GCF_030271215.1 Deinococcus rhizophilus
CATCAACCGACTCAAGAAGAACAAAACGGCCAAGCCGCACCTGAATTTCATGGGCGGGCCGTCCTACGACCTCACCGACCCCCTCCAGACCCTGCGCGTCATGGCGGCGAGCTGCTTTTTCGGCGAGCCCATGTACTATGCCCGCGACGTCGCGGATGCCCGTCCCCAGCGGACGCACCCGGGTCGCCTGGACGAGGTCCACCTCGCCCACTTGAACGCCACGCTGGGTGCGCTGGACCCGCAGGACTGGCGCGGCCTCACGCCCGCCCAGCGGTTGGGACGGGCCATCGACGGTGCCCTGGCCGCCAACGCCCCCGGCACCCTGCGGCTGGCCGCCGAACTGCGCGGCGAGTGGAACATTCGCGTGACCCCGCAGGTCATCCTCGTTCGCGCCGCTCACCATGCTGGCGTCCGTGGTACAGGTCTGGTCCGGGAGTACGGTCCGCAGATCCTCCGCCGCCCCGACGAGTGCGCCACCGGCCTCGCGTATCAGCTCGCCGCCTACGGCAAACCCATTCCCAACAGCCTGAAGAAGGCGTGGAAGATGGTGCTGGAGGGCGTGTCCCCCTCCGCCCTGGTGAAGTACCGCCTGGAAGGCCGCGGTGTGAAGACCCTCGACGTGGTGAACCTCGTCCATGCCTCCAGCCCGGCGATTGATCAGCTCATGCGGGGCGAGCTGAAGCTGGAC
>NZ_JASNGB010000367.1 GCF_030271215.1 Deinococcus rhizophilus
CCACGTGTACGACGACCAGCGGGCGCAGGCGGCGCTCAGCCTGGAGACGCTGCTCGCCCCGGTGCGGGGGAGCCGGGTCCAGGCGCGTCCGGGCTCCCCCGGGGAGTGGCACGAGGGACGCGCCAGCCTCGAGCGGCTCCACGCCGCGCTGGGGGCGTTCCTGGCGGAGGCTCCGGAGTGGGCGCGCCAGGTGGTGCGCGCGGGCCTGGAGGACCTCTAGTAGCGGGGCACGTTGCGGGCCTGGGCGACGGCCTCGCTCAGCCGCGCCACGGCATGGGGCAAGTCGGGTGGAGCCAGGGGATATCCGAAGCGCCCCGTCACGTCGTGCTCCAGCACCGCCGCCGTGGCCGACCAGCCCGCATACGCCGCGTAGGTCCGGGTGAGGTGCGGCCACGCCCGGGCGAAGCGCTCGGGGCCGGGCAGGCGTGCCCTCTTGACGTGCATGTTGTGGCCAGGATCGCTGGGCACCAGGTTCCAGAGTTCACCGATCGGGTGCACCGAGACCGGGATGATGTGGTCGAGGTCGAAGCGGGTGGGAGAGAGGGGATGACCGGTCCAGGGGCAGAAAAAGTCCTGGCCCCCGAGCATCAGCAGCCGCACCTGGTGCCGTTCCCAGGTCAGGGGCGTGCGGGCTTCCGGGGACGCGCTCAGGCGAGCGAACACCTCCCCGCGCGAGACC
>NZ_JASNGB010000037.1:0-3901 GCF_030271215.1 Deinococcus rhizophilus
CGGCTGGTCGCGGTGACCAAGGGCCAGCCGCTGGACGCCATCGAGCGGGCCGTGCTGCCCCACGCGGGGTTGCAACCCGGCGGCCTCCCGCTGGCGGAGGGCCGCGCTCAGGAACTGCGCGACAAGGCGGCCCTGCGCCCGGACCTGGAGTGGCATTTCGTCGGGCCGCTGCAACTCAACAAGGTCAAGTACATGCGCCCGGTCACCCTGATTCACGCGCTGGAGGAGGTGCGGCAGGCCGAGGCCCTCGCCGACGCCGCTGGCAAGTGGGGCCGCGCCCCGGCCGTGCTGCTGCAGGTGCACAACGGGGAGGCGCAGAAACACGGCGTCGCCCCGGACGATCTGCGCCGGGTTCACGCCGAGGTCGTCGCCACCGGCCTCACGGTGCGCGGCCTGATGGTGATGGCGCCGGAGGGTGACCCCGGAGCCGCCCGGCGCGTCTTTGGCGACACGGCGCGGCGGGCACACGACCTCGGTCTGCCCGAACTCAGCATGGGCATGAGCGCTGATTATGACCTCGCCATTCACGCGGGCGCGACCCTGGTGCGCGTCGGAAGGAGCCTTTTTTCATGACGACCTCTCCCCTGACCGATTCTGCCCCCACCGAAGCCCCCCGCCTCAGCGACGCGCTGCTGCCGCAGGCCACCGAGACACTCAGTCCCCTTGACATCTCCCACCAGACGTTCGGGCGCCGCGCCTTCGGCTATGACCGGGGCGCGGTGCGCGGGTTTCTGGACCGGGTGGCGGGCCGGATCGAGGCGCTGCTGCACGAACGGCAGGCCCTGCGCGAGCGCGTGGGCACCCTGGAGCGCGAACTCGAAGAACGCCGCCAGTCCGAGGACGAGATTCGCCGCGCCGTCGTCGCTGCCGAGCGTATCGGGCACGATCTGCGCGAGAACGCCGCGCGGCAGTGTGAGCTGCTGCTCTCGCAGACGCAGACCGAGTGCGACGCCCTGCGGCAGGCAGCCGAGACCCGCGCCGCCGAGACGGAGGCCGCGCACAGGGCGCGGGTGGCCGAGCTGGAAGTCGCCTACCGCGACCGCCTGGCCGAGCTGGAGCGGCGTCACCACGACCTGACCCTGGAGCGCGACCGCGCCCACGCCGAGCGCACCACCTACCTGGACCGCGCCTACAGCGAGCGCCACGCCGACCTCAGCGCCCGCCTGAGTGCCGTGCGCAGCGAATACGCGCAGTTCGTCAGCCAGTACCGCGCCCTGATGCAGTCCTTTTCCGATCTCAGCGCCCGGCACCTGCCCGCCGCCGACGACAGCCTGCCCGCCACCACTCCCGTGACCGTCCTCCACGAGACGGCCACCGTGGACGCGGACGATTCCCGGCCCGGCGAGGGAGGGCGCCCGCCGCTGGTCGAGCAGACCTTCGCGTAAGGACAGGGCGCATCAGGGCAGGGCGCGTGAGACCAGAGCGGCGGCGTAGCCTGGGGGCATGTCCCCGTCTCCCGCCGAGGCCCTCCCCGAAGTCACGCTGCCGCTGACCGACCCGGACTTCATCCGCGACCCGTACCCCTGGCTCTCGGAGGTGCGGGCGGCGACCCCGGCCTTTTACGACCCGGCGCTGGGACGGGTCTTCCTGACCCGGCACGCCGAGATCGGGGCCACCCTGCGGGACCGCCGCTTCGGGCGCTCGGTGCTGCACCGCTACTCGCGCGACGAGCTGGGCTGGCCGCCGCCCGACCCCGCGCAGGCCGCTTTCGACGCCTTCAACACCAACCACCTGCTGGAGTCCGAGCCGCCCAAGCACACCCGGCTGCGCTCGCTGGTGGGCCTGGCCTTCACGCCCCGGCGGGTGGAGGCGCTGGGGCCGCGCATCGAGGCGCTGCTGTCGCGGCAACTGGCGACCCTGGGCGGGGCGGGCGGCTTCGACCTCGTGTCCGCGTATGCTGAGCCGCTGCCCGTCACGGTGATCGCGGAGCTGCTGGGCGTGCCGGAGTCCGAACGGCACAGGCTCCGGCCCTGGTCGGCGGCCATCGTGCGGCTGTATGAGCCGACCTACACGCGGGCCGATCAGGAGGAGGCCGAGCGGGCGGTGCGCGACTTCGGGGCGCTGCTGCGCGACCTCGCGCGGGCGCGGCGGAGAGAACCGCAGGACGACCTGATCACCGCGCTCGTGCAGGCCGAGGCTGTGTCTGAAAGCGGAGAGGGCGACCGCCTGACCGAGGGGGAACTGATCGACACCTGCATCCTGCTGCTCAACGCCGGGCACGAGGCCAGCGTGAACGGGCTCTCGGCGGGCGTGCTCGCGCTGATGCGCCACCGGGAGCATTGGGAGACGCTGGTGGCCGCTGCCAGTCGGGAGGACAGCCTGCCCCTCTTCCGGACGGCGGTGGAGGAGTTGCTGCGCTTTGATACGCCGCTGCCCCTCTTCGAGCGGTACGCGCTGGAGGAGCTGGAGGTCTGCGGCGCCGAGCTGCGCCCCGGCGAGAAGGTGGGGCTGCTGTACGCGAGCGGGAACCGCGACGGGGGGCGCTTCGAGCGGCCCGACGAGCTGAGTCTGACCCGCGACCCCAACCCGCACCTCACCTTCGGGCTGGGGCTGCACTACTGCCTGGGAGCACCGCTGGCACGGCTGGAACTGGCCCTGAGCCTGCGGGCGCTGGCGCGGGCTTACCCGGGCTTGCGGCTGGCAGACCCCGGCGCCGAGCCCGAGTATGTCGGCGGCTTCGTGATCCGGGGGCTGGCGCGGCTGGACGTGGTCACGGGATGACCCGGCCGCCCGGTGACCGCCGCGCCGGGTGGCGGGTCGCGCTCGGCAACGTCGTCTTCAACAACGACACCCCGGCGGGGCGGGCCTTCGATCTGGTGCTGATCGTGCTGATTGTCGCCAGCATCGGGGCGGTGATGTTCGACAGCGTGCGGCCCTTCCGGGCGGCCTACGGCCCGGCTCTCAAGCAGGTCGAGTTGGTGCTGACGCTGCTGTTCTCGCTGGAGTACGGGCTGCGGCTGCTCACCGCACGGCATCCCTGGAACTACGCCCGCTCGTTTTTCGGGCTGGTGGACCTGCTCTCCATCCTGCCGGGGTACCTCGCGCTGCTGGTGCCCGGGGCCGAGACGCTGCTGATCGTGCGGGTGCTGCGGCTGCTGCGGATCTTCCGGATTCTCAAGCTGGCCCGCTACCTCTCGGAGGCCAGCGTGCTCACCGAGGCGATCCGGGCGAGCGCCGCCAAGATCACGGTGTTTCTGGTGACGGTGCTGACGATGGTGACCATCATCGGGGCGCTGATGTACCTGATCGAGGGGCCAGCCAACGGCTACACCAGCATTCCCACCAGCATCTACTGGGCCATCGTCACCCTGACCACCGTGGGCTACGGCGACATCGCGCCCAAGACGCCGCTGGGCAAGGGACTGGCCTCGCTTGCCATGATCCTGGGCTACGGGATTCTGGCCGTGCCGACCGGCATCGTGACGGTCAGCCTCGCCCGCGCTCAGGGGGCACAGGATCAGGGCGCACGGGATCATGGAGCACAGAGCCGCCGACCAGTCCCCCGCGCCTGCCCCCGCTGCGGCCTGGAGGGGCACGACCCCGACGCCCGGTTTTGCAAGCGGTGCGCCGAGGAGTTGCCTAGCACCTGAAGGGTTGCCACCACCCGGGGGCCAGTTCTCCGGCCTGCGCCTCGGCCCCGGCTTCCCCTGTCCGGCCCAGCGCGAGGAGGGCCAGCACGCGGGCAGGGCTGCGGGGGGCGGCGCGGGCCAGGGCTTTCGCGGCGGTGCGCTCCGCTTTCGGCCCGGCTCCCAGCGCCCGCTGCGCGTGGGCGAGGACGGCGAGAAGGTGCGCGTCGGCCTCCTGCCCGGTCAGCTCGGCCACCTTCAGCCCCTCCGCGAGGGTCCGCAAGGCCAGCCGGGGGTCGGCGGCGAGGTCAAGCTCTCCCAGCAGCGTCGCGGCG
>NZ_JASNGB010000037.1:4012-20121 GCF_030271215.1 Deinococcus rhizophilus
CGTCGCGGCGGCCACCAGCGCCCCGGCGTCTCCCTCCTGCCGGGCGAGGAGGCGGGCGTGGGTGGCGAGGGCCTGCGCCTCCGGTTCCCCGGCCAGCGACGCCGCGCGGGCACGCAGCAGGGCGGGGCGGGCCGTGCCGGGGAGGGGGTCGAGTTCGCGCCGGGCCTCCTCCACTTCACCCAGCCGCAGGTGGGCCGCCGCGCGGGTCAGCGCCTCACGGCTCCAGACCAGCGTGAGCCGGGGGCGTCCGCGGGACAGGGCCAGAGCCGCGGCCCCTTCGCGGGAAACTTCAGGGAGGGCCGCGAACACCTGCCGGGCCCCGGCCTCGCTCCGGTCGAGGGCCTGAACCAAGTCGTCCAGAGGGGCGGTGTTCATGTCCGGCCAGGATACGGCCCGTGGGAGGCTGCAGAGGGGGTGCTTACGCGCTCAGCGCCATATCCAGGCCCAGAAAGCGCCACAGCGAGCGCCGGGGCACGCGCAGGCCCTCGGGGTGTTCGACGGCACCGAGGCGGCCGTCGCGAATCCAGCGGCGCACGGTGCGTTCGTGGGTGCCGGTGTAGTCGGCGACCTCGCGGACCTTCATCAGCTTGGGCATCGTCTGGAACTGTTCGGCTAGCGTCAAGGCAAACCTCCCTAAAACACGTGGGGCCGCCCGCAGGCAGCCCCAAGATGTCCGAGTTTTCGCGCGGCTCCCCGCATGCCGGGCACTCCTCCACCGGGGAGGCGGGGCACAGGCACGGGCAGGACGCGCAGGCTGTTCAAGGTGCCCGGAGCGTACCACGCCCCCTGTCCGCGTGCGGCCAACTGTAAAGGCGACCTCTGCTCCCGCCCTCACCGCGCTACGCTGCACGCCGATGAGCCTGCTGACCCAACTCTCCGGCACCCTGATCAACGTCGGCGCCGTCCTCGTGGGCACCCTGGTCGGCCTGCTGCTGGGCGGCCGGTTGCCCGAGCGCACCCAGCGCACGCTGCTGCAAACGCTGTCGCTGGTGACCCTCTTTATCGCGCTGGGAATGGCGGGCGAGCTGAACACCGTCTCCGGCGGGCCGATTCCGGGCGTGATTCTCGCGCTGATCAGCCTGGCCGGGGGCGCGGTGATCGGGGAGGCGCTGGGCATCGAGGAGGGGTTGACCCGGCTGGGTGAGACGCTGAAACGCCGCTTCCGGGGCGGGGGCCGCTTCACGGAAGGCTTCGTGGCCGCCAGCCTGCTGTTCTGCATCGGGCCGATGACGGTGGTGGGGGGGCTGCAAAACGGACTGACGGGGGACAACTCGACCTATGTTCTCAAGAGCACGCTGGACGGCATCGCGGCGCTGGCGCTGGCAGGGGCGTACGGGATCGGCGTGGGCTTCAGTGCACTGACGGTCCTGGCGTTGCAAGGCGCCATCAGCCTCGCGGCGGGGGCCTTCGCCGCCGGGCTGCTGGGCGGCGCGGACCCGGAGGTGCTCAAGACCAACCCCTATGTCCTGCTGGTCACCGGGATGGGCGGGCTGATCATCGTGGGCATCTCGTGGAACCTGATGCTGGCGGGCCTGGGCTGGGACGACCGCCGGGTACGCGTCGGGAGCCTGCTGCCCGCGCTGCTGCTGGGGCCGCTGGTGCTGTGGGGAACGGGGCGGCTGTAGGGCAACCTCTAGAGCATTGGACAGAATGACGGCCCCCGGGGAAGGGCGCCCCAGGTGCCTCCCCGAATGCCCAATGCTCTTCTTCAATTCGCTCGCTCTGCTGCGCAGCTTTGCAAGTCCGCTCGGCCAACGAATGCGGAAACCCACCGCATTCTTATGGCAAATGCTCTAGCTACTCCTTTTCAGCCAGGGAGAAAAAAGCCATCTCCGGTGGAAGACTCGCAGAGTTGCGCAGCAGAGGGGTTCTCGTCGCGCCAGCCCCCTCAGGACTCCGGCGTCCGTCTCGGCCAGCCCGTGTTCATCGGCACCCCGAAGACGAACATCGGCGCGAGAAACATCATTCCGCCGAAGACGAGGAGCAGGCCGCCCACCGCCTCGGCCCCGCGCGGCGGAAGCAGCAGCAGCAGGGGCATCAGGACCAGCGCCAGCCCACCGCATACCCACGCCGCCCGCATCCGCCGTTTTCCATCCGGGCCGGGAAGGGCGAAGGCGAGCGCCAGGACCGCGAGCATCAGGGCGTGGGCCGCGCCCAGGGTGACGTGCATGTCCCCGGTCACTCCCAGGGCGAGCGGAGCCACGAACGCGCCTCCCAGTGCCGCCATCACCAGCGTGACGTGCCGCTGCGCCGGGGTCGCGCTGCCAAACCGCGAGGACGCCCACAGCAACGCCACCATGCCCAGTCCCATCAGCGGGAGGGTCAGCAGCTCCAGCGGCGAGCCGTAACGGTCGGCCTCGCCCGCCGCGTTGAAATGCATCGGCACCTGCTCGGGCAGGGAGGGCAGCAGCACCAGCAGCGCGGCGAGCGAGAGCAGCGGCACCGCCACCGCCACCCCCAGCAGGACCCGCTCGGCGGTGGAATAGGCCGGGAGATGCCGCCGCGCTCCCGCCACCGCCGGGCGCCGCTCGGGGTCCGCGAGGTATTCGCGGTACGAGAAACGGTGCAGGCTGACCAGGACGGGCACGAGCAGCACCAGCAATCCGGCTGGGAGCACCCAAGGCGTCAAGAGCGCCGCCGGAGTCAACGCCGCGAACGCCGCGTACACCAGTCCCGCCGTGACCAGCGCCCGCGCCGCTTCCCGCTGGGTGGCGTACCACGCCCGCTCGGAGAGCAGCGCCCAGCGAGTGCGGAAGCCGAACCACAGCCCCGGCCGGGCACGGGCGGTCGCGTTTCCGGTGACCACGAGGCCCAGGCCGGTGGCCACCGTCAGTGCCCGCAGGAGGTCCCACCCGAAGGCGAGTGCGGCGGCAGCGACGGCCGCTTGCAGCACCAGCGCCTGCGCGGTGGCGTCCGCGACCGGGCGGTACTCGCGCTCCAGGCCGCCGAGGAGTGCGACCAGCCCGCCCAGCGCCAGCGAGGACACGCTCAGCGGCAGCAGGATCTGCCGCTCGCCCTCCGGCAGTCGGCCCCAGGCCAGCGCCAGCAACGCGAGCGCGGCCACCGCTCCCGCCACCAGCAGGGGGTCAACCCGGCTTCTGCTCATGGTCCGTCTCCTTTCCCGCCGGGCCGAACAGGTCCAGCAGGTCGGCCACCACCTCCTGAAAGACCGTCGTATTCAGGCGGTAGATCACCCCGGTCCCCCGCTTTTCCGTCCACACCAGATTGGCGGCCTTCAGCACCGCGAAATGGCCGCTGAGGGTGCTCTTGGTGACTGGAAACAGCCGGGCCAGCTCTCCCGCCGTGCGCTCCCCGCCGCGAAGTTCGCGCAGGATCGCGCGGCGGGTGGGATCGGCCAGGGCACGGAACACCTCGTCGATGCGGCTCAGGGGCATATCGCCCTCCTCCCCCCTGCCCCGTTACCGCAGCGCCCCGCGCAGGAACTCCACCACCGCCGTCACCACGCCGCGCTCCAGCGGCAGTTCGGCGTCGCCGTAGCGGGCGAAGTTGGCGGCCGGGTCCAGCGGCGCGGGCACCAGGACGTGATTGACTCCACGGGCGAGGTGGACGCGGGCGGCAGGCTGCGCGGCAGCCAGCAGGCGGGCATCCTCCGGGCGGACCTGCAGGTCGCGGTCCCCCTGCACGATCAGGGTGGGGAGGGTCTGCGAGGCGATCAGCCGCTGCGGATCGTACCCCAGGCTGCTGATGAGGTAGGGCTGCACGCTGGGCCGGAAGACCGGGGCCAGCACAGGCGAGACCTCCGCCACGCGCTCGCCCCGGCCCAGGGCGTCCAGGATGCGGCCCGTCTCCTCGACGAGCGCGGGCGGATTCGCCGGGTTCTGCCCGATCTGGCGGCGGATGGTGGCGCCGATGTCCTCGCCGGGGGCGGCGAGCAGGACCACTGCCCGCGCCGGGGACGGCGCTTCCCCAGCCTGCCCCTGTACGGCGGCCAGGGCGACCGTTCCGCCCTCGCTGTGCCCGATCACCGCCACTGGGCCGAGGCCAGGCTGCGCGGCGAGCCACGTCAGCCACGCCCGCGCGTCGTTCACGAAGTCGCCAAAGGTCTGCGCCTCCTCACGCGGGTCGGCCAGGGTGCTCGCGCCGATGCCGCGCTTGTCGGGCCGCAGGGTGGCGATGCCCCGCGCGGCGAGGTTCGCCGCCAGCTTGCGGTAGGTGCCCCCCGGCCCCGACAGCGGATTGTTCCCGTCGCGGTCGGTGGGGCCGCTCCCGGCCAGGATCAACGCGACCGGCGGCCGGGCGTGCTGCGGGCCGTCCGGCGTCTGAAGGGTGGCGGCCAGCCGGGCGCCCGGCACCTCCAGCGTGACCTCGCGCGTGGCGGCGAGGGAAGGAGCGGAAAGCAGGGCAGCGGTCAGGGGCAGCAGTCGGGCGAGTCGCATGGGGACCTCCAGAGAATCTAATTCGGTGGTTGCCTAATAACCGAACTAAGATTACCACATCAGCCTCCCGTCAGTCCTGCCTCATGGGAGGCGCAGGGAGGGCAGGCGGCTTGACCCGACCTTCAGAAACAGCCCAGGCGGCAACCCGTATCAGTGGCTCGTCAGCTTCGGTCCCTACGCTGCGCCGCATCTGAGCCCTATCCCATCCCAGGAGGTTTCACCCATGCGCCATTCCCTGACTGCTGCCCTGACCCTCTCCGCCCTGCTGGGCATGGCGGGCGCCACCGAGCCCCGCATCAGCGCCCAGAGCATCATCGTGAACCCCTCGCAGCCCACGCTCGACGTGCAGGTGTGGGTCAACAAGGACGCCAGCGGCACCCGCAACCCGGTCTACCGCCGGGGCGAGCGCATCACCATCGGGGTCAAGACCAACCGCGACGCCTACGTGTACCTGTTCAACGTGAACGCGAACGGGCAGATCGACCTGTTCTTCCCCAACACCTACGAGGAAAACAACCTCGTGCGGGCCAACACCAACCGGACCTTTCCCGGCCGGAACGCCAGTTACACGCTGACGGTGGGCGGCCCCAACGGCCAGGACCGATTACTGGCGCTGGCGAGCACCCAGCCGCTGAACCTGAACGACGTGGCCCGCTTCGTGGAGGGTGAGGGCTTCGCGCAGGTGCAGGTGCGCGGCCAGGACAACCTCGCCCGGGCGCTGAGCATCGTGGTGCGGCCCCTTCCGGCCAACAGCTGGGTGACCGACGTGGTGACCTTCCGGGTGGGAACGGCGGCCCAGGGCGGCGCGACGGGCACGGTGACCGAGACGCCCGTCCAGCCCGCCCCGGCCCCGGTCCAACCCACCCCCGTGCAGCCTGCGCCCTCCCAGCCTGTCACGCAGATTCAGCCCGGCGAGAAGCGCGACGGCTCCTTTGACACCGCGATGGTGGAGGCGTATGCCCGCCTCAAGGGGCCGGAATCGCTGGGCCAGGCGACCACCTACGCCGTGGCCTGGGGCGACGGCCTGTGGCAGAAGTTCCGGGGCGTGGCGGCCTACGGCGACGCGGCGCTGCTGCACGCGAACGGCTCCAGCCGCTCGTACGCGGTGCACGGGCGCATTCTGGAGCGCTACCTCGCGCTCGCACAGGCCGAGAACGGCGGCACCCGTCCGCCCAGTCGGTTGGGCTGGGCCGCCGCCGACGAGAAGGTCATTCCGCGCAACGCCTACGGCACGACCGGGCTGTACGGCTACTTCCAGAACGGGGCGCTGTACTCCAGCGAGAAATACGGCACCTTCTGGTTGCAGGGGGCCGTCCTGAAGACCTACCAGGGGCTGGGCGGCTCGGGGTCGTTCCTGGGCTTCCCCACCCGTGACCAGTACCTGCTGAACGGGAGCTGGGCCGCCGACTTCGAGGGCGGCACCCTGCGCACCGTGAACGGCGTGGTCAAGGTGTACCGCAAGTAATCCCACCCCGCGCCGGGGGTGACTGGCCTCACCCGCCCCACCTCCGGCTGCATCTCTCCCGCGTCCCTGGTCGGATGGACCGGGCCGGGTCCGAATAGGCCGCGCGGCGATGGGCGGTGAGTCCCGCTCCCAGCCGTGCCCACCTCAAGCCCTCCCACCCAGAAGGACCGTTCCAGAGGGAACCCAGCAGGCGAACGCGCCCCCAACCGGAAGTGGTGGGGGCGCTCGCCTGTCTGTCTCCTCATACGGATTCCGTCTGTTTCGTTGACAGACCGGAAGAACGCCGGTTTGTTCACTCCACGCCCGGGACCCGTTTTTCTCCTTCTCGCTCTGCTCGGATTGAATCACTTCGTAAACGATTGGGGAGGAGTCCGTATGAGCCTTCTCCCCTCAGCTCAGCTTGGCCTTGAACTCCCCGTAGCCGAAGGTCCTGACCCGCTCGTAGCTTCCGTCGGGCCGCAGGATGCCGATGTCGGGGTGCTTGACCCCATTGAAAAAGGTCGTCTTGACCATCGTGTAGTGGATCATGTCGTCGAAGACCACCCGGTCGCCGACCCCCAGCTCGCGGTCAAAGACGTACTCGCCCACCACGTCCCCGGCGAGGCAGGTCGTGCCGCCGATCAGGTAGGGGTGGCCGCCCGCCGTGTCGGTGGCCTCGCGGTGCTCGTCGTGCGGGGGGTCGCCTGCGCCCAGGATGCGCGGGCGGTAGGGCATCTCCAGCACGTCGGGCATGTGGGCGCTGACCGAGATGTCCAGCAGGGCGATGTCCCTGACGTTGTGCACCACGTCCAGCACGCTGCTCACCAGCCAGCCCGTCTGCCACCCGAAGGCCGAGCCGGGTTCGAGGATGACGTGCACGCCCCACCGCTCGCGGAAGGCCCGCACCACCCGGATCAGGCGCTCAGTGTCGTACCCCTCGCGGGTCATCAGGTGCCCGCCGCCAAAGTTGACCCATTTCATGCGGGGCAGGAACTCGCCAAAATTGCGCTCCAGCACTTCCAGCGTGCGCTCCAGCGTGTCGGAATCCTTCTCGCAGAGGGTGTGGAAGTGCAGGCCGTCGATCCCGTCGAGCAGATCCTCGCGGAACTCGCGGCGGGTCACGCCCAGGCGCGAGAACGGCCCGGCGGGGTTGTACAGGTCCGTCTCGACCTCGGCGTACTCGGGGTTGACCCGGATGCCGACGTGAAGTTGCTTCCCGGCCGCCCGCGCCGCCTCCACCTGTGGACGAAAGCGCTCCCACTGGGAAAAGGAGTTGAAGACGAGGTGGTCGGCCAGTTCCAGAATGCGCGGGAAGTCCTCGTCGGAGTAGGCGGGGGCGTAGACGTGGACCTCGCCCCGCATCTCCTCGGCCGCCAGGATCGCCTCGTTCAGGCTGCTGGCCGTCGCCCCGGTGATGCCGTACTCGCGCAGCAGCCCGAAAGTGCTCCACATCGAAAAGCCCTTGAAGGCCACGATGATCTGCGCCCCGCTCTCGCGCTGCACGTGCGAGATGAGCGAGAGGTTGCGCCGCAGCCGCGTCTCGTCGAGGACGAAGGCGGGGCTGGGAATCGCCGCCCAGTCGATGGTGTCCGTGGGCGTCACGGCGGGAAGCTGGAGATCGGTCACGGTCATGGGGGACAGGGTAGCGGGCCGGGGCCGGGGAAAAGGCCATACTGCACCCCATGCTGCGGATCGGCTCGGTGGTGTGGGGCGTGCAGGACGTGAGACGCGCCCTGGAGTTCTGGACCCAGGCGCTGGACTACCGCCCGCGCGACGAACCGGACGACGACTGGGTGGTGCTGGTCCCCCGCGAGGGCCACGGCGTGCAACTGGCCCTGAAGCGGGTCACGTCCCCGCAGGCGAGGCGGCATCACCTCGACCTCTACGCGGGCGATCAGGCGGCGGAGGCAGGGCGCCTCGTCGGGCTGGGGGCCGTGCGGGTGGAATGGACCTACGAACCGGACGCGGACTACGTGGTCCTGGCCGACCCGGACGGCAACCGCTTTTGCGTGGTGCAGAAGGGGGAAGCTTAGAGCATTGGGCAGAATTACGGCCCCCGGGGGACAGCACCCCAGGTGCCTCCATTCTGCCCAATGCTCCTGTCCCATTCACTCGCTCTGCTGCGCAGCTTTGCAAGCCCGCTCGGCCAACGAATGCGGAACGGCACCGCATTCTTATGGCAAATGCTCTAGCCCGCCACGAACCGCAGCACGCCCTCCGCCCCGCCCGCCGGGTCGAGCAGCGGAACCACGGTGCTGACGCTGACCTGCGCGGCGTAGCGCACGTCCTCCTCCAGCCCGATACCGCCCAGGTAGGTGCCGTGCCCGCTGCCTGACAGCACCTCGGCGGGGTTGCCGGNTCTAGCCCGCCACGAACCGCAGCACGCCCTCCGCCCCGCCCGCCGGGTCGAGCAGCGGAACCACGGTGCTGACGCTGACCTGCGCGGCGTAGCGCACGTCCTCCTCCAGCCCGATACCGCCCAGGTAGGTGCCGTGCCCGCTGCCTGACAGCACCTCGGCGGGGTTGCCGGAGCTGCGGCGCACCGTCAGGGCGATGCGGGCGCCGTCATCGGGGGTGAAGTCGCCCATCGCCAGGAGGTACTCGGCCAGCACCCCGGCGGCGTACACGTCCTCCAGACCCACCCGGCCGTCGGTCCCCGCGCAGACGATGGCGATTTCCTCGGTCGCCAGGGCACGGGCGCGGCGGGCGGCGGCGTGGGCGTTGGTCAGCGCGGCCAGGAGTACATGCTTGCCGCTCGCGGCGGCGAGATGGGCGGCGGCGGTCCCGTTGGTGGTGTTCATCACGACCGATTGGTTCGCGAAGTTTCCAGCGGCGGCCTCCACCGGGCTGTTGCCCAGGTCGAAGCCGGGGATGGGCCGCCCGCCGCGTTCGCCCGCCAGCACGACCCCTGCGGCCCGCTGAGTCAGGGCGACCTCCGGGGTGGAGGTCAGCAGCAGCGCCTCTGCCCCGCGTTCCAGGTAGGTCACGGCGGTGGTGGTCGCCCGCAGCACGTCCACGACGAGGACCACGTCGGAGTAGGCCCCGTGGGGCAGCAGATCGACCCGCAGCCTCATGCGAGCGCCGCCCGCAACCGCGAGAGCCCCGCCGCCGCCCCGTCCGGCCCGAAGACACTGCTGCCCGCGACGAGGTTGGTCGCCCCCGCCCCGGCCAGCGACCGGGCATTGGCGGGCGTCACGCCGCCGTCCACCTGAAGCTCGGCCGCGCTGCCCAGCTCGTCGAGCCAGCCGCGCAGGGTGCGGACGCGTTCCACACTCGCCGGGATGAACTTCTGGCCGCCGAAGCCGGGGTTCACGCTCATGACCAGCACGAGGTCCACGTCGGCCAGCACCGGGCGCACGGCCTCCAGCGGGGTGCCGGGGTTGAGGGTCACCCCCGCCCGCTTGCCCAGTTCGCGGATCGCCCCCACGACGCGGTGGACGTGCCGGGTGGCCTCCACATGCACGGTGATCCCGTCGGCCCCGGCCTGGGCGAAGTCGCGCAGGTAGCGTTCGGGTTCCTCGATCATCAGATGCACGTCCATGAAGAGGGGGGATGCCCGCCGCGCCGCCGCGAGGATGGGCAGCCCGAAGGAGAGGTTGGGCACGAAGCGTCCGTCCATCACGTCCACGTGCGCCCAGTCGGCGTCCGCGATGGCCTGCAACTCCTCGCCCAGGCGGGTGAAATCGCAGGACAGGAGACTGGGGGCGAGCTTGACGGGGCGGGCGGGAACGGTCACGCGGCCATGTTAACCCTTCTCATGGTGAGGTGGCTCACTTCCGGCCGCCTGCCCCCTGTGGCCCCTCCCGGTGGCATCATGCGGGCAACGATGTCCCCTTCCCCCTTCCCCCTGGAGGCCCGCTCATGACCGCACCCACCGACCTCTCCGGCTGGAAGGCCCTCGCGCAGAAAGACCTGCGCGGCGCCGACCCGGAGACGCTCAACCGCGCCACGCCCGAAGGCCTGATCCTGAAACCCCTCTACACCGCCGCCGACGTGGAGGGCCTGCCCACCGACACGCTGCCGGGCCTGCCCCCCTTTATCCGTGGCCCCCGCGCCACCATGTACGCGGCGCGGCCCTGGACCATCCGGCAGTACGCGGGTTTCTCCACCGCCGAGGAATCGAACGCCTTCTACCGGCGCAACCTCGCGGCGGGCCAAAAGGGCCTCAGCGTCGCCTTCGACCTCGCCACCCACCGGGGCTACGACTCTGACCACCCCCGCGTGGTGGGCGACGTGGGCAAGGCGGGCGTGGCGATCGACTCCGTCGAGGACATGAAAATTCTGTTCGACGGCATTCCGCTGAATGAAATGTCGGTCTCCATGACGATGAACGGGGCGGTGCTGCCCGTGCTGGCCGCCTTTATCGTGGCGGGCGAGGAGCAGGGGGTGCCCCGCGCCGCGCTCTCGGGCACCATCCAGAACGACATCCTCAAAGAGTTCATGGTGCGCAACACCTACATCTACCCGCCCACGCCGTCCATGCGGGTGGTGGCCGACATCATCGCGTACACGGCGCGGGAGATGCCGAAGTTCAACTCGATCTCGATCTCCGGCTACCACCTGCAGGAGGCCGGGGCGAACGCCGCGCTGGAACTCGCCTACACGCTGGCCGACGGGCTGGAGTACGTGCGGGCCGCGCTCGCCAAGGGCCTCAGCGTGGACGAGTTCGCGCCCCGGCTCTCCTTTTTCTTCGCCATCGGGATGGACTTCTACACCGAGGTCGCCAAGCTGCGGGCCGCCCGGTTGCTGTGGGACGAGATCATGGCGGGCTTCGGGCCGAAGAACCCGATGAGCCGCGCCCTGCGGACCCACTGCCAGACGTCCGGCTGGAGCCTGACCGAGCAGGACCCCTACAACAACGTGGTCCGCACGGCGGTGGAAGCGATGGCGGCGGTCTTCGGCGGGACCCAGAGCCTGCACACGAACGCCTTCGACGAGGCGATCGGGTTGCCCACCGACTTCAGCGCCCGCATCGCGCGGAACACGCAGCTCATCATCCAGGAGGAGACGGGCATTCCCGGAGTCGTGGACCCCTGGGGCGGCTCGTACCTGATGGAGCGGCTGACGCACGACCTGGCAGGGAAGGCCCGCGAACTGATGCGCGAGGTGGAGGAACTCGGCGGGATGGCCAGGGCCATCGAGTCGGGCGTGCCCAAGCTGCGGATCGAGGAGTCGGCGGCCCGCAAACAGGCCCGCATCGACCGGGGCGAGGACGTGATCGTGGGGGTGAACAGGTACCGCCCCACGGTCGAGACGCATGTGGACGTGCTGGATATCGACAACGCCGCTGTACGCGGCTCGCAGATCGCCCGGCTGGAGCGGGTGCGGGCGGAGCGGGAGCCGCAGGCCGTCCAGAGCGCCCTCGCCGCATTGGAGGACGCCGCCCGCACGGGTGAGGGCAACCTGCTGGCGCTGAGCGTGGAGGCGATGCGCGCCCGCGCCACCGTGGGCGAGGTCAGCGACGCGCTGGAGCGGGTCTGGGGCCGCCACCAGGCGGAGGTCCGGACGCTCTCGGGCGTGTACGCGCAGGGCTTTGAAAACGACGAGGGCTTCGCGGCCCTGCAAGCCGAGATCGAGGCCTTTGCCGAGGCGGAAGGCCGCCGCCCGCGCATCCTGGTCGTCAAGATGGGCCAGGACGGGCACGACCGGGGCGCGAAGGTGATTGCCACCGGCTTTGCCGACCTCGGCTTCGACGTGGATGTCGGCCCCCTCTTCCAGACGCCGGAGGAGGCCGCGCGGCAGGCGGTCGAGAACGACGTGCATGTCATCGGCGTGAGCAGCCAGGCGGCCGGGCACCGGACCCTGATTCCGCACCTGATCGCGGCGCTGCGCGAGCAGGGGGCCGGGGACATTCTGGTCGTCGCGGGCGGCGTGATTCCGCAGCAGGACTACGCCGAACTCCGGGCGGCGGGGGTCGCGGGCATCTTCGGGCCGGGCACGCCCATCCTGCACTCGGCGCGGGAGGTGCTGGGGCTGCTGCGGGGGCGGCAGGAGCAACCCGTCGCGGACGGAGTTCGTACCTGACCCCATGAAGCGCCTGCTCCTCTCCCTGCTCTGCCTCGCGCCCCTCGCCGCCGCGCAGCCTGCCCGCCTGCCCCCGGTGCCGAATCTGCCCACTGCCCGCACGGTGACGGTGGGCGACCTGCGAACCTGCACCGTGGGAGAGGTGCGCGTGACCGTGGACCGCGCCGGGCGGGTGCGCTTCCTGACGCACGGGCACCGTTACCCCGATAACACGCTGGTGGTGCGCCAGAGCTACGACCGCGCCGGGCGCCTGACCGGGGTGCGGGTGGACTTCAGCGGCTTCGCCGGGCGGCTGCTGGACGTGCGGGGCGTGTTCGACGCGCGGGGCCGCCTGATCCGCGAGACGGGGTATCGCCGCGCCGGGGTGACGACGCCGCTGCGGAGCTTCATCCGCCCCCTGCCCAGGGACGCGAGGTGCTGACGGTGATCCATGCCTGAGCATCCCCTCGCCTCTCCCCTGCTCGCGGGCGACCGCCGCGCCCTGGCCCGCGCGATCACCCTGACCGAGTCCACCCGCCCGGACCATGAAGCGGAGGCGCAGGCCCTCCTCTCGGAGCTGTTGCCGCACACCGGGCGCAGCATCCGGGTGGGCCTGACCGGGGTGCCGGGGGTGGGCAAGAGCACGCTGATCGAGGCGCTGGGCCTGCACCTCGCGGACGGGGGCCACCGGGTCGCGGTGCTGGCGGTGGACCCCAGCAGCGCCCGCACCGGCGGCAGCATCATGGGCGACAAGACCCGGATGCCCCGGTTGACCGTCCACCCGGGCGCCTACATCCGCCCCAGCCCCAGCCGGGGCACCCTGGGGGGCGTGGCGCGGCGCACCCGCGAGGCGATCCTGCTGTGCGAGGCCGCCGGGTACGACGTGGTGCTCGTGGAGACGGTGGGCGTGGGCCAGAGCGAGACGCAGGTCGCCGCGATGACCGACCTGTTCGTGCTGCTGACCCTGCCGAACGCGGGCGACGAGCTTCAGGGCATCAAGCGCGGGATCATGGAACTCGCTGACCTGTGCGTGGTGAACAAGGCCGATACGGACCCAAAGGCGGCGACCCGCGCCCAGACCGAGCTGACGGCGGCCCTGCGGCTGCTCACCCCACGTGGTGCCCCCTGGCGGCCCCGTGCCCTGCAAGCGTCGGCGGTGACGGGGGCAGGCATCCCCGAGCTGTGGGCGGCGGTGGGGGCCTACCGGGAGGCGGTGGATATCGCCGCCAGACGCCGCGAGCAGACGGGCGCGTGGTTCGACGACCTGCTGCGTGAGGCGGCGTGGCGGGCCTTTCAGGCGGGGCTGGACCCGGCGCGGCTGCGCGAATTGCGGGGGGAGGTGCTGGCGGGGCGGCTCACACCCGTGCAGGGGGTGGGGACCCTCCTCTCCCCCGTCCCGACGTGAGAGGGGCCGCCCCCGACAGGAAGCGGCCCCCTCTTGCTGACCTCCCCCCTTACTTGATGCTGCCGTTCAGCCCGTTCGGATAGAAGCCGCCGCGCCGCGCTCCAGGGGCCAGATACACGATGTTCAGCACCTCGCGGGTGCTGCGGCCGTGGCCCACCGCGTTGGCGTTGGCGGGGGCGAGGACGGCGTTGCCCCGCGCGTCGGTCAGGCCCGCGTCCTTGCCGCCGCCCACCTTGCCGCGCAGGTTGCTGATCGCCTGCACGACCTGGCCCACGTACAGCCCCGCCGCCGCGTTGACCTGCCGCTGCTGGTAGAGCATGGAGCGGACCGCGCCGCCGTGGTATGCCTCCACCGCCAGGATGCCCGCCGCCGCCTGAAGGTAGGCGGGGTTGGTGATCAGCGGGGCCGCGCCCGTGTAGGCGGTCACGCCCACATCCTCGAAGATGAAGGCCCCGTGCAGGAAGAAGAGGTCGTTCGCGTAGGGGTTAAAGCCCTTGATCGCCCCACCACTCGCGGCCTGCCCGGCGGCGTCGAAGGCTCCCGCAAGGTCGAGGACCGGGCGCGGCGCGGCGGCCTTGCCCAGCGCCCCGTACAGGAACTTGACGTGCTGGAACTCGTCCTCCGCGATGGAGCGGGCCAGGGCCTGCACGTTGCTGTCTTTAAACTGCATTCCACGCATGCGGTCAAGGTTCGCGGGCAGCCGAATCTCGGCTCCGCCGCCGATGGCCCGCAGTTCGTTCACGCGGCCCACGGCGGCGAGGTAGAAGGCCGCCTCCAGGTATTCCAGGTTGAGCGCGAAGTTCAGCACGTCCACGTCGATGTTCTTCGCGGGCGCGGCCAGCACCGGGCCTCCGGCGAGGCCGAAGGCGGCAGCCCCCAGGCCGAATTTGCCCAGGGCACCCAGGGCGGCGCGGCGGTTCAGGGGGGCGGGGGTGGCAGCAGTGTCGTCGTGGGTCATGGGGATTCCTCCGGTGAAGGGCCGGGTGTCTCCCGGTCCGGTCAACGGGGAATAAGCGCCTCAGCCCGGACTGGATGAGCGAGCGGCCCCATCCAGCAGCCGCATGAAGATCACGTGATGGTCCTCGTGAAAGCGGCGGGGGGTCCGCAGGGCCAGCGCGAGGGGCACCGGGCGGGCGGGAAGCGCGGCAGGCACGGCTTCGCGGTACACATGCGCGGTCGTCGGCGCGACGAGGGCGCGGGCGGGATGGGCGAACTCCACGCCACCCGCTGCCGTCTCGCCCGGTGGGAGCACCCGCCCCGGCAACTCCCACAGCCCGGAGCCGATGGGGTCGCGGCGGGTGTGCAGCCAGGCCCTCTCCCCCTCGACCTGCAGCCAGCGTTCCTCGTGCAGCCGGGCAGCAGGGGGCAGGGCGGCGCGGGCGGCCTCCACCGCCGCCCACTCGGCCCGCAGGCGGGGGTAGGCGGGTGTCCCCGTGAACCGGGCGAGAAAGGTCCGCACCCCCTCCGGGACCCCGTCGGGCAGCGGTCGCCCGGTGAAGTAAGCCGCCCGCAGGTCGGTCGCGTTCAGGCCGGGGACCTCGGGCACGGGCAGGCGGCCCCAGCCGGGAAACCAGCGCAGGTAGGCGGTGCTGGCGTCCTTCTCGAACCCGACGAGGGAGACCGGGGCCCCCTCTCCGAACACCCCCGCCGCCTCCCGGCGCACGTCGGCGGCCCACAGGTCCGCGTCGAAGCGGTCGGGCAGGGGCCGGAAGGTGACCCGGCGCAGGTCCGCCCCGGCCTCGCGCAAGGCCCGCCGCAGCATCCCCGCTCGCTCGGGGGCGCTGAAGGGATTCTTGACCGAGCGGGCGAGATTGGCGCTGCCCAGCAGCACGAGCAGGTGGTCGGCGTGGGCCAGCGCCTCCCGGACGGTGCCCAGGTGCGCCGCGTGGGGCGGCTGGAAGCGGCCGACATAGACGGCCCCGGCGGTCATGGCTGGAGATGGCCCCGCAGTTCCTCGGCCACCCGGTCGCGCAGCTCGGCCACGTCGTCCCCCAGGCCCACCCGGTAGAGGTGCGGATTGAGGGGGCGCCGGGTCCCCGCCGGAAGCCGGGCGAGGTCCGCACGGGCGCGGGCCTGAATGTCGGGCAGGGACTCGGGGGCGTGGGTGCGCCCGCCGCCCTCCATCACGACCTCACGGGCGGGACGCCAGGTCAGACCCTCCGGCAGCCGCGAGAAGCGCAGCGGGTTGACGGGGTCGCTCACCCGGTCGCCGGGGCGCGGGGCCTCGCCCAGGGTCAGCGCGTCCAGCGCGTAGCTGCCGTCCGCCTCGACCGCCCGCCACACCGCCTTCTCGCCCGGCAGGCTGGACTTGCGCGGCTCGCCCGTCAGTTTCATCTTGGGCACGCCGTCCAGTTGCGCGAGCTTGAACACGCCGCCCAGCGCCCCGCCCCCCTCGCCGCCCGCCGTGACGAGCTGGGTGCCCACCCCGTAGGTGTCGATGCGCCCGCCCTCCGCGATGACCGACGCGATCACCGACTCGGAGAGGTCGTTGCTGGCGACGATCTTCACGTCCGGGAAGCCCGCCCCGTCGAGGGCCGCGCGGACCCGGCACGAGAGGTAGGCGAGGTCGCCGCTGTCCAGCCGCACCCCGCGCAGCTCATGCCCGCGCTCCCGCAGTTCGCGGGCCACGGTCAGCGCGTTGGGCAGGCCGCTCTGCAGGGTGTCCACCGTGTCCAGCAGCAGCACCGTGCTGTCAGGGTACAGCTCGGCATAGGCGCGGAAGGCGCTCAGCTCGTCCGGGAAGCTCTCGACCCAGGCGTGGGCGTGCGTGCCGCTGACGGGCAGGCCGTAGCGCCGCCCCGCCTCCACGTTGGAGGTGCCCACCGCCCCGCCCACATAAGCGGCCCGCGCCGCGCTGAGC
>NZ_JASNGB010000368.1 GCF_030271215.1 Deinococcus rhizophilus
CCGCGCCGGGGGGCGGGTGGGGGCGGTCACGCCTCCTCCGGGGGGGCGGCGGGCAGGGTCAGGGTGACGGTGGTGCCCGCGCCGGGTTCGCTCTGCACCGTCAACTCGCCCCCCACCTCCCGCGCCCGCTCGCGCATCGAACGCTGACCCAGGGTGCCGCCGGGCAGCGCGGCCGGGTCGAAGCCGCGCCCATCGTCGCGCACTTCCAGCCGCACCCTGCCCTCCTCTCCCCGTACCGAGAGCCACACCTCGCGGGCGCGGGCGTGCTTGACCACGTTGTGCAGGGCCTCCTGCGCGACCCGGTAGGCGGCGGCCTGGGCGTGGGGGGCGAGGGCGGGTTCCTCCGGGGTGTCGGCGTGGACGGTCAGGCCGTGCCGCGCTTCCAGGGCGTGCGCGGTCTGGGCCAGGGCCGCGACCAGCCCGCCTTCCTCCAGCGCCTCGGGGCGCAGGCTGAACAGCAGCGCCTTCATCTCCGAGACGCCGCCCTCGGCCAGCCGGATGGTGTAGTCCAGGCTCTCGCGGGCGCGGGCCGGGTCGCGGTCCAGGGTCGCGCGGGCGGTCTTGGCCCCCAGGGTGATGCCGTAGAGGGCCTGTGCCACGCTGTCGTGCAGCTCGCGGGCCAGCCGCGCCCGCTCCTGCACGCCGCCGCGCTCGCCCGCCCGCGCGATCAGTTCGGCG
>NZ_JASNGB010000369.1 GCF_030271215.1 Deinococcus rhizophilus
CGGGCACGGCGCGGGCCCCGCTGGTGGCGTGGGGCGAGCACCTCTCCAGGGGGTACGGCGAGCGGGGGGTGCTGCGGGACGTGGCCTTCCGGCTGCGGCAGGGCGACCGGGTGGCCCTGATGGGCGCGAACGGCACCGGCAAGACCACGCTGATGCGCCTGCTGGCGGGGGAGCTGCACCCCGACCCTGGCCCCCCCGAGCCCGTGCTGCGGGTGGCGAGCGGCGTCACCGTCGCCTCCCTCGACCAGACCTGGCATGGCCTGACCCCCGGCGAGGGGCTGCGGGCGCAGTTCGAGCGCCGCTTCGGGGCGCGGGCCAGTGCGCTGCTGGGCCGCGCCGGATTCACCCCGGAGGACTGGCCCAAGACCCCCGAGGTGCTGTCGGGCGGCGAGCGGGCGCGGGCGGGCCTCGCGCTGGTCAGCGCCCTGCGTGCAGACCTGCTGCTGCTGGACGAACCCACCAACCACCTTGACGTGGACGCGTTGGGGGCGCTGGAGGGGGCCGTCCATGCCTACGGCGGCGCGGTGGTGATCGTGACCCACGACCGCCGCTTTGCCCGCGAGGTCGCCAACCGCCTGTGGGTGATCGAGGACGGCCGACTCCGCGAGCCGCAGGGCTGGGGCTCACGCGAGTACGCCGACCCCGCCCGCCCGCTCACGGGCGACCCACCGCCCC
>NZ_JASNGB010000370.1 GCF_030271215.1 Deinococcus rhizophilus
CTCTCTAGGGGTCAAAAGTCAGATGGAGGCTTGAGAAGTCGGCTCCTGTACGGTGTTTTCTGCAATGAAAGACACCCGGAGCCGACCCGCTCAGTCTAGCCTCACTGCCCTGCTTGCTGAGCACTTCCCGCTTGATCCTCGTCGCCTGACCGTCCTGAGCGCCCTGATCCTGGCCGTGATTCAGGCACGAAGCGTCGTTCTCTACCAGCTCGTCCAGATCGTTGACCTCCCCGGCTCAAACGACACTGTGTACCAACGCCTGAAGCGCTTCGTGCAATTCGCACTTCCCGATCTCCTGGTTGCCCGCTTTGTCCTGGCCCATCTGCGAGACGAGCAGCAGATGCTGCTCGTCCTGGACCGAACCAATTGGAAGCTCGGTCAACAGGACATCAACATTCTCCTGCTCAGCGTGCGGTGGCAGACCTTCAGCTTCCCGCTCGTCTGGACCTTGTTGCCGCATAGCGGCAACAGCAACATGGCGACCCGCATCGCGCTGGTCGAACGCCTGCTCCCCTTGCTCCAGGGCAAGACACTCTTCCTGGCCGCCGACCGGGAGTTCATCGGTGGGGAGTGGTTCGTGGCCTTGCGCCGCATGGGCATTTCTCCCGTGATCCGTTTGCGGGCTGACAGCATGGTCGAGGGGTCCCCAGTCTGGGTCAGATTCAAGAAACTCA
>NZ_JASNGB010000371.1 GCF_030271215.1 Deinococcus rhizophilus
CGGCAGCCCGGAGGCGCTGCGCGAGGTCGTGGCGGCCGTGACCGCGCCCGCGCTGCGCAAGGACTTCGTGGTTCACCCCGCCATGCTGCGCGAGGCCGCCGGGTGGGGGGCGTCGGCCGCGCTGCTGATGGTGGGCGTGCTGGGGGAGGCGACGGGCGAGTACCTGCGGGCCGCCCACCACGTCGGCCTCGACGCGCTCGTCGAGGTCCATGACGAGGCCGAGTTGGACATCGCGCTGGCGACCGGGGCCGAGATCGTCGGGGTGAACAACCGCGACCTGCGGACGCTGGAGATCGACCTGTCGGTCAGCCCCCGCCTGATTCGCCGGGCGCGGGAGGCGGGCTTCACGGGCCCCCTCGTCGCGGAGAGCGGCTACCGCAGCGCCGCCGACCTCGCGGGTGTGCGCGGGCTGGCCGACGCGGTGCTGGTGGGCAGCAGCCTCGCGGGAAGCGGCGACCTGGAGGGGGCGACTCGGGCGCTGCTGGCGGGGAGCGACTGACCATGCTGCCTGGCCTCTACCTGCTGCTCGCGCTCGCCTTTGCCGGGGCGCTGGTCGCGCTGCTGCTGCGGCCGGGCTCGGCGCGGGCGGGCGTGGTGTGGGGGCTGGCGGCGGGGCTGCCGCTGCTCGCGGCGCTCGCGGGAGCTCTCGCCGGGCAGTCGCGGGCCG
>NZ_JASNGB010000372.1 GCF_030271215.1 Deinococcus rhizophilus
GTGCCCCCCGTCCGGGCGCAGCAGGGCGGCCACGATCCGGGCCTGCGCGGCCAGTTCGGTCAGCCCCGGTCCCGCCGGGGTGAGCCAGTCCAGCGTGAGGTAGGCCCCGCTGAGGCTCAGCCGCAGCGCCGCCTCCCCGGGAATCAGCGGCCCCAGCCCCAGGGTCTGCACCCGCTCGGCGGCGGGGCGCCCGGGGTGCAGCAGGGCCACCGTGCGGCCGCCCGGTCCCTGGGCGAGCAGTTGCCAGCCTGCCCCCACCCGCTGCCAGGAGAGATGCAGCCCCCGCCACGTCACCTCCCGCCCCCCCGCGAGGTGCAGGGTCAGGNAGCGCCGCCTCCCCGGGAATCAGCGGCCCCAGCCCCAGGGTCTGCACCCGCTCGGCGGCGGGGCGCCCGGGGTGCAGCAGGGCCACCGTGCGGCCGCCCGGTCCCTGGGCGAGCAGTTGCCAGCCTGCCCCCACCCGCTGCCAGGAGAGATGCAGCCCCCGCCACGTCACCTCCCGCCCCCCCGCGAGGTGCAGGGTCAGGGTGTCTCCCTCCGGCACGGGGGCCGACAGCGCCGCGCGGGGCGTGGCCGCGTACAGAATCGCGCCGCCCGGCAGGTCGGTGCCGGGGGCGAGGGTGGTGGAGGGGGCACCCCCCATCAGGGCGTCCAGCCGCCGCC
>NZ_JASNGB010000373.1 GCF_030271215.1 Deinococcus rhizophilus
CCCCGCCAACCCGACCCCGCCGAGGCGCTCGCGATGTACCTGCCCGGCGAGGACCTCAGCACCTTCACCACTCGCGTGATCGGGAAACCACACGCGGAAACTCCCGCCGAACTTGCCCGACTTCAGTACCACATCCGCGAGGCAGGAAACGCCCGCACCGCTCAGCAGGGCGCACAACGAGCGGCTACTGAACAGGCCCTCACGCCCGAGCAGCTCCAGCAACAAGGCTCCGATTGGCTGGGGTTGTGAGCGGCACCGCACGTCTATGAACCCCACCCGGAAGGTTGCTCGACGGGGCAGCCTTCCACCTTTCCGGTGATGCGCCGACGCCTGGGCACCCTGCCTGAACCTGTCCCACCACCCAGCACGAGGGCACCTCCATCCTGGGTGTTTCATCAGCCCACCCGCCAGAAACGGAGCGCCACAGCGGGGCCTGGAAGAACGGGGTACTCCGGTGTCCCCTGCAAGGAGAACGCAGCACGACACAGTGACTCGGCAGCTCCAAACGCACACACGGCGACCACCCACCACGGCCTCCAATACTCGCTGTCGTCCCTGGAAGGCACCTCACCTGAAGCGATCATGCCCCCGAAAGGCAGGCCTCGTTGACCCTTCAGGCCTGCTCCGGCCTACGGCTTTTCGCACGACCGAGCGAGTTCATGG
>NZ_JASNGB010000374.1 GCF_030271215.1 Deinococcus rhizophilus
CCCGATTCGGCCAGGAGTTCGGCGGCCCGCGCCGCATTCCCGGCCTGAAGGTGCGCCGCCATCGCCCGCCGGGGCCGCCCGCTGCGCTCGAAGTAGTCGGCCCCCCGCGCCGCGATCTCCCGCGCCTCGCCCGGCGAGAGCAGCCCCCGCAGGTGCGCCCGGAGCAGGGGGTGGGCCCGGTAGGTCTCGCCCGTGCGGGTCAGGAAGGTGCCGCCGCGCTCCAGCGCCCCCAGCAGGGTGGCGGCCTCGCGCACGTCCAGCACGGCTTCCAGCAGGCCCGGCGAGAGTTCCTCGAAGACGCTGCCGCGCGTCAGCAGCGCCCGCAGCGAGGGGTCCAGCGGCCCCAGCACCTCCTGCGCGAGGTAGGTGAAGAGGGTCGCCAGTTGCGCCTCGCCCCCGTCGAGTTCCGCCAGCGCCGAGAGGGGCACCCGCCCCTGCGCCGCCGCCTGCGCCAGAAAGCGGGCCGCGATGGGCCACCCCTCGGTCAGGGTGTGCGCCAGCCGCACCTCCTCCGCGCTCGCGTCCACCCCCTGCGCGGCGAGCAGCGCTCCCAGTTCCTGCCGGGTAAAGGCGAGGTCGGGGGCGCTGAGGCGGCGCAGTTCCCCCTCCGCCTCCAGCCGGGTCAGGGCCGGGTGCTCCAGCGG
>NZ_JASNGB010000375.1 GCF_030271215.1 Deinococcus rhizophilus
CCGGCAGCCCCACCACGGTCCAGCCGAACAGCCGCGCGGCGTCCGCGAGCAGCTCGCCCAGCGTCTCCAGCAGTCCGGCAGGCAGGGTGTGCAGCCCGTCGAGCAGCAGCGGCCCCACCAGCAGCCCGGCGAGGTCGGGCAGGTCCCAGCTCCAGGCCGCTCCCAGGGTCCGCACCACGTCCTCCAGCGCCTCCACCCGCAGCGGCCCGGCGCTGAAGGTGCCCAGTCGCGCGGGCGTGCCCGGTACCCCCGCGCGGCTGGCCAGGGCCAGGGTCACCGGGGTGCCTGGGGGCGCCCCCAGGACCTCCAGACCACCCCGCTGGCGCGTCTCCTCGTGGGCCACGGCGGGCAGGACCCACAGCCCGGGCGGTAATCCCACCGGGGCGGGTGCGGGCGCGGAGTCCGTCTTCAGCAGGGCGGCGNACCGGGGTGCCTGGGGGCGCCCCCAGGACCTCCAGACCACCCCGCTGGCGCGTCTCCTCGTGGGCCACGGCGGGCAGGACCCACAGCCCGGGCGGTAATCCCACCGGGGCGGGTGCGGGCGCGGAGTCCGTCTTCAGCAGGGCGGCGGCCAGCACCCGCACGAACATCTCCCGCTCGCCGGGGGTCAGCGGGGGCAGGGGGGGAGCCGGGACGGGGAGC
>NZ_JASNGB010000376.1 GCF_030271215.1 Deinococcus rhizophilus
TCCCCCTCAGCCAGCGGGACGTTCAGGAACTGCTTCACGAGCGTGGTGTTCAGGTCAGTCACGAGACCCTCCGTCAGTGGAACATCAAGTTCGCCCCACTCCTGACCGAGGAACTGCGCCATCGGGAACCCCGGCGGGGTTCTCGATGGCATCTGGACGAGGTCTGCGTCAAGGTCGGCGGGGTCAAGCATTGGTTGTGGCGAGCGGTCGACGAATACGGGGACGTGCTGGACATTCTGCTTCAGGAACACCGAGACACCCAGGCGGCCAAGTCCTTTTTTGTCCGCCTCCTGGGGGAATACGACGTGCCGGAGGTGATCCATACCGACAAGCTGTGGAGCTATGGGGCGGCGCTGCGTGAGATTCCCGTGCTCCACGTCGTGGAGCACGTTCAGGTCGTTTCCACCGCCCGCTGTAACAATCTGGTGGAGCAATCTCATCGACCCACCCGGCAGCAAGAACGAGGCCAACTGGGCTTCAAGCGCCGGAAACGAACACAAGAATTCCTCGCCCTGCACGCCCGAGTCTCGAACCTCCATCGACACACGCGAACCACCGTTCCCGCCACCCTCAGACGAAGCCATCAATCCGCAGCTCTTCTCCGCTGGCGAGAGGCGATGCAGCAGGTGGCTTGATTCTCA
>NZ_JASNGB010000377.1 GCF_030271215.1 Deinococcus rhizophilus
CTGCGCTGCGGGGGCCGGAGCTGCACTTGGCGCCTGCCGCGCCCCCCCCGTCGGGCGACCAGCCCCGGCAGGAACACCGCACCCCCGGCGGCTACCGGGTGGTGTCCGGAAACGGCCTCCTGCGGGTCCTGCGCCGTGGACCTCCCGGGCCCTCACCGCTGCTGGTCTTGCAACTGGACGCGGAAAACGCGGCGTCCAGCGTGCTGGCGCGGGTGGACCTGCTGCCCGGTGCCCCGCGCCCCGAGCTGTGGCCGCCCGAGTTCGCCCTGGGGGTGCGGGTGGGCGGCGGTGGGCCCCGGCTGCTGTACAGCTCCGGCCCCGTCCCCACGCACGAGGTCGGCGGCGTCTCCCACGTCTACGGGGGCCTGCTGCCGCTGGGCCGCTGGGTCTGCCTGAATGCCGCTCCGGGCCGCCTCACCGAGCTGAGCGTGCGCGGTCGGCACGTGGCCCTCACGCTCGCGGGTCCGGCCCTCACCGGACCCCCCGGGGAAAGGCTGGCGCACCCGGGAGAGCCTGAAGACAGCGGCGGCAGCCTCCCGGCGCGTTGGTGAAGTCCCCGACGCGGCAGGGAGGGGCGAGCCGGGAGGTCGCCTCGCCTAGAGCATTGAACAGAATTACGGCCCCCGGGGA